>NZ_JODF01000003.1:0-328339 GCF_000717945.1 Streptomyces sp. NRRL S-920 | reverse complement strand
GGGGGGGCCGGTGGGTGCGGGGGCCTGTGGGTCTGGGAGTGCAGAGGGCGGCCGGCCCGGCTGGATTACCCGCCGGGCCGGCCGCCCCTCGCGCTATCGGGCGTTGCGGACCGTGCCGGTGACCACCGGACCACCGTCCTGCGGCTCCCAGTTGTGGTCGTACGGGAACAGCTGTGCCTTCAGGGACTCGTCCGGTTCGCGCACGTTGTCCTTGATGGTGGGCACGTACATTTCCACGCTCGTCTTGCCCGCGGGCACCATGAGGAACAGCGACTCGCCGTCCGTCATCCTGGAGAGCGCCCGCCCCGGGCGGGGCTCCTGGCCGACCTCGTCCTTCACCCAGCGGGGGTCCACGTCGAGCGTGGACAGCTCGGCGCCGCGGTCGACCGGCAGGAAGGCGATCCCGGCCATGATGTCCACGTCGACGGGCTCCGCGAGCGTCATCCGCCACTTCAGCGGCTTGCCCTCGGTGACCCGGTCGGCGACGGGCTTCAGGGTGATCTTGGGCAGCGGGTCGTCGTTGCGTGCCGTCACGCCCCCGTGGTGGGAGCCGACCACGGCGCCGCGCACCGCCTTGACGAACGCGTCGTGCGCGACGTCGTAGCCGTAGCGGGTGTCACCCCGCACCTCGACCGGCACATCGATGTCGTGGCCGCCGGGGCGGACCGTCACCGTGCGGTGCGTGACCTCGTCCGAGCCGGGCTTCGGCACGAAGAGCCGTACCTTGCCGCTTCCCTCGCCCGAGACGTGCACCGGCACGCGGTAGGTACGGGTCCCGGAGTCGCCCTCGTCGACGGTCAGCCGGCCGATGTCCACACGGGGCAGGGAGGCCGGCTTGACCGCGGGCGTGCCGGGGCGCCAACCCCAGGCATCCATCAGCCAGGCCTTCCCCGAGCGGCTGCGCGGGGTGAGTTCCAGCGTCTTCACCCGCTTGAGGTCCAGCTTCTGTCTGGCCTGCGCGGTCAGCGGCACGCGGACCTCGCGGCCCCAGTAGGAGGCGGTCCGGCCGCTGCCCGGCAGCCCGTCGACGCGGGCGCCGCCGAGCTTGACGCGGTGGCCCGCGGTGTCGACGAGCGCGACGTCGAACCGGGTGCCGGTGGTGTTGGGCGGCACGATCACCCGCAGCGCCACGTCCTTGGCGCCCGCGAGGGACACCGGACGCGCGGGGCTCACCCGCAGCGGGGCACCCGCCCGCGTCCAGCGCATCGCCACCGCGTCACGGCCGGGTTCCGGCGAGGCCTCCCAGCCGGCGAAGTGCGGTGAGGCTCCCTTGGTGGTGGGCGGCAGACAGGCGCGGGCCGTGTCCGGGGCGACCTGGGCGCACAGCCGTCCGCCCCTGACCGTGGTCGAGGCGTCCGGCAGGAACGCCTCGGTGCGGCGCGCGCCGACGGCGTGGCTCAGGACGCGGGCGGGATCCGCCGAGGGCGCACGGCGGTTGGAACCGTCGAGGAGGGGGCGCGCCCGGTCGTCGCCCGCGACGAACAGCCGGGCCGCCGCGGCGATGTATGTGGCGCCCGCGGCCTGCTGCTGCTTGGCGGTCAGGCGGGTCCCCTTGCCCGGCGAGCACACGGGGTCGGACCCCTCTGACTGGAAGTCGTCGTCCGCGGGCGCCTTCGCCTGGCCGGGAGTCCACTCACTGTTGAAGAAGTTGTGGTTGGCGCCGACCATGTAGAGCGCGCTGTGCAGGGCGGTGCCGCCGCTGACGCGGCGCGTCCCGTCGACGTAGATCTCGCCCTGGAGGTCGGACACGTCTCCGTCGCAGCCGGGCAGGATCGTCGCGGACGGCACGTCGGGGACCGGGTTCTGTCCGAAGATGGTCGGGCCTATCAGGACGTTGCCGCGTATCTTCCAGCGCACCGGGCCGTGGTAGCCGTCCTGGTCGGCGGGCGGGGCGTAGAGGCTGTCGAGTGCGGCCCTGTTGACGCCCTCACCGCCGCGGGAGTGGCCGACCAGGAGCACCCGGTCCAGGTCCGCGGGCGCGATCTCGCGGACCGCCTTCGGAGCGGTGTCCCGCTGCTCGGCCCACTCCGCCCAGCGGGCGAGGTGCAGCCGCACCAGCGAGGAGCGGGCCTGCGCGCCGCCGTCCTCGGCGAGGTGGTCCTGGCCGTTGATGCCGTTGGCGGCTATGGACACGGTGACGTATCCCTGGGACGCGAGCAGCTTCTGGGCCCGCTTGTAGCCGTCCTGGCTCGGCACCGGTTTCGTGCCGGCCTTGCAGGGCCATCCGCCGCCCTCCGCGTCCTCGCCACCGCCGTAACAGGTGTAGTGACGGCCGTGCAGGAACAGGGCGAGCGGGCGCTTGCCCGGCGCGTCGGCGGGGCCGACCACGTGGGCCCGCATCTCCACGGGCTCCGGGAAGCCGGGCAGCCGCTCCGACTTGAGGGTGTACGCGCCGCTGACGGTGCGGTAGCTTCCCGCTTTGCCGGGGTCGATGTCATTGGCGGGAGGGAGGGCCGTGGGGGCCACGGGGCGCGGGGTGCTCGGCACGGCGCCGGATCCGGCCTCGTCCAGGCGGCGCCCGCCGGCCACGACCCGCAGCTTCTTCACCGCTCCGAGGCGCGCGCCGTTGAGCGGCAGCCGGAACGAACGGCGGTCCCGCGCGGCGTCGGGCCTGCCGAGGAGCCTGTCCCCGGAGTAGAACTCGACGCGGGCGTCTCCCATGGGGACCGGTTCCGGCGAGGCCCAGACCAGCTCCTTGCCGCCGCCGTCGCCCGCCAGGCTCCAGCCCTTCGGGAGATCCTGGCCGCCGCCGGGCGGGGCGGGCGACACGGGTGGTGGGGCGTCGGCGGACGGCAACGCGTGTACGGCTCCTGGGGACACGGCCGCGAGCGCGAGTAGCGCAAGCGCTGTGGTCGCCACTCTTGAGACACGTCTCAAAGTGGTCCTCCTCCTGATGACTCGTCACAGGACACACAAACGAACTCATGTGCCCCTCTTGCTTCTTCGAGGACGGCAACAGGCGGCTTCGCGTTGCCTCCCGGCACACACGGGCGGGAACCCTCCGTCCGGGCCGACGGGCGCTCCTGCCAGGATTCGGTCATGCACATCTACGAAGAGCGGCTGAGCGTGCCCCGCTCCTGGTGGGCCCTGGTGGCGCTGGGCGGAGCCGGACTCGCGGTCGGGGCCATTCCCTTCGGTCCGGTCGTGGCGGCGACCGTGGCAACACTCGGCATGGCGGTGGCCGGCGCGATCGTGCACGCGCACGGCAGGGTGCGCATCCTCGTGACGCCGGGCTCCCTCGTCGTCGGGAAGCGGACCATCCCGATCGAGGCGCTCGGCATGACGGAGATCCTCGACGAGCGGGAGGCCTTCGAGTGGCGCACGGTCAGGGCGAATCCGTACGCGATGCTGCTCCTGCGCTCCTACGTCCCCACCGCGCTGCGCATCGAGTTGCGGAATTCCTACGGTGGCGCGCCGTACATCTACGTCTCGACGCGCCGGCCGATGAACCTGGCGGCGGTGCTGGCCTTCTCGCGGAGCTGAGTCGACTTGCCCGAGCCTGCGCGTGCAGGGCCCGTTTTAACCCCGACTCAGCGATGGTTTCCGGTCGATGCAGGTGGTCGAAGGAAGAACCAAATTCTTGTTTGCGCAGGTCAGAGCCTAGTTAGCGTTTATACCAATGCCGTTCGTCCATATGCTGGACAGCCCTCGCGCGGCCGGTCCACCGCTCCTGAGCTGCCCGAACGCCCGTACGGGAACCGCCCACCGGACGGCCACATCCGGAAATCGACCATCCGTTTGGCACTCACTCTCCGCACCGGCAAGACTCCCCACCGCAGTCACAAACCGCATCGAGCGAAGGAGAGTCCACCATGCGTCGCACCCTCAGGATCGCGGGAGCAGCCGCCTCGGCGGCGGCCTGCGTCCTCGCCGCGACACCAGGCACCGCGCAGGCCGAGGCCCCCGGGCCGCAGAGCCTCTACGCGCCATCTGCCCTGGTGCTCACGGTCGGCCAGGGCGAGGACGCCAACTCCGCGGCGATCGAGCGCGCCGTGACGCTGATCTGCGCGCCGCGGCCCGCGGGAAGCCACCCGTCCCCGGCCGCCGCGTGTGCCGAACTCACGAGGGCTGACGGCGAGTTCGCCAACCTCGTGAACAAGAACACGTCCGACATCATCTGCACCAAGGAGTGGCGGCCTGTCACGGTGACCGCCAACGGCGTCTGGAACGGCAAGCGCGTCAGCTGGTCCGCCACCTTCTCCAACCGGTGCATGATGAAGGCTGGCCTGGGGGAGGGTGCCGTATTGAACTTCTGACGAGATCTGAACCCTGATCCACACTCAGGGGAGTCCCGGTGACCTTTCGTGGGGGAAGGCTGCTGGGACGCGGGGCGGCCCCCGGTGTCCTTCGACACCGGGGGCCGTAGTGTTCGCTCCCACCGGGCTCAGGACCCGCTGTGCGCCAACTCGTCGAGCCGCTTCAACACGCGGGCGCGCAGCAGCTCGTACTCCTCCCGGCACCGGCGTATCTCCGGCGGCCTCGCGGTGACGACGCCCTCGGTCACTCTCTCGTGCGGTGCGAACTGCTCGCGGGTGAGGTCGATCTCCAGCCCCGCGCCGAGGCGGTTCCACCAGTGGTAGTCGACCCGCACACCGTCGACGTGGACCTCGCCGAGCATGAGGTCGCCGCCCAACAGGTCGTTGAGGACGAGCGCGGTGACACCGCACTGGTCACGGGCGGGATTGTCCTCGGGCCACGGTGTCGTCGAGTCGGGCGGGCAGGTGTCCGCGCCCCAACTGCCGCGCACGGCCGTCTCGATGTCGCTCAGCAGAAGTGGTCTCATGGCGATCACCCTCGCACCCGCCACTGACAATCCCCCGGCCGCCGAGCCCCCGCACGGCTCAGGACGGGTCAGCGGCCCGCACGGCGCCGCCCTCGACCGCCTTCGCGATGGCTTCCCCGTCGTACCCCGCCGCGTCCAGCACATCCCGCGTGTCCGCCCCGGCGCCCCGCACCTCGGGCCGCACGCGCGCCGGGGTGCGGGACAGGGAGACGGGCGAGGCGAGGCCGCGGTAGTCACCGGTGTCGATGACCAGGCCGCGGTGGCGCACCTGGGGCGAGGTCAGCGCCTCGGCCACGTCGTGCACCGGGGAGGCCGGGACGCCGCGCGCGGTGAGCTGGGCGGCCAGTTCGGCGCGCGGCCGCTCGGTGATGGCCTCCTCCAGGGCGGCGCGCAGCTCCCGTTGATGGCGGACACGGTCCTGGTTGGTGCGGAAACGGGGGTCGTCCGCGAGCCCGGGGACCGCGAGCACCTCGGTGAGCGCAGCGAACTGCCGGTCGTTGCCGACCGCGATGAAGAGCGGCCCGTCGGCGGCGGTGAAGGAGTCGTAGGGGGCGATGCTGGGGTGCGCGGAACCGGTGCGCCGCGGCACGGTGCCGCCCGCGAGCCACGAGGCCGAGTGCGGGTGGAGCAGGCTGACCGCGGTGTCCAGAAGCGTGCAGTCGACGAGCTGGCCGAGGCCCGAACGGTGGCGTTCGTGCAGGGCGAGCAGGATGCCGGAGAAGGCGAGGATGCCGGTGACCTGGTCGACGACCGGGACGCCCACGCGCAGCGGCGGCCCGTCCGGCTCGCCGTTGACGCTCATCAGGCCGCCGTACGCCTGGAGTACGGCGTCGTAGCCGGGCTGCCCGCCGAGCGGGCCGTCGGTCCCGAAGCCGGTGACGCGGCAGTGGATGAGGGCGGGGAAGCGGCGGCGCAGTTCGTCGTCGGCGTAGCCCCACTTGGCGAGGGTGCCCGCCTTGAAGTTCTCGACGAGGACGTCGGTGTCGCCCAGGAGGGTGTCGAGGATGTCGCGCCCCTCGGGCACGGACAGGTCGACGACGATGTTCCTCTTGGCGCGGTTGAGGTTCTGGTAGTACGCGGAGGTGTCCGGCGCGACGAACGGCGGCCCCCAGCCCCGGGTCTCGTCACCGGCAGGGGGTTCGACCTTGATGACGTCGGCGCCGTGGTCGGCGAGCAGCTGCGCGCAGTAGGGGCCGGCGAGGACCCGGGACAGATCCAGCACCTTGAGCCCGGCGAGGGCCCCCTCGGTCGCGGCCGGCGGGGTGGGCGGATTCGTCATCAGCGGGTTCGTCATCAGCAGGACCTCGGCAGACCCAGCGCGTGGCATTCGGATATCCGTGAGGCTAGGAGCCCCTTGATCACCTGGTCAAGAGCCGACCGCGCGCCCGGCGGGGCCTCGCGCGGGCCCGCGCGGTCAACCGGGAACTGGAACTCCAACGCTCCTTCGGGAAAGGATCGTTGGGTCGGCGACCGGCCATGTGGTCGTGGGGGCGCCGCCCGGAACGGCAGTGGCATGTGCCACCCGGTCACCGCACGGGCCCGCCCATGACGCATGATCGTGGCAGAGAGCCATCCGCACCACTGGATTCGTTCCCCCAGAGAGGACCTCCCCATGGAAGACCGCTTCGACGTCGTCGTGCTCGGAGCAGGACCCGGCGGCTATGTGGCCGCCATTCGCGCCGCCCAGCTGGGCAAGCGAGTAGCGGTCGTCGAGGAGAAGTACTGGGGCGGTGTCTGCCTCAACGTGGGCTGCATCCCGACGAAGGCGCTGCTGCGCAACGCCGAGCTGGCCCATCTCTTCACGCACGAGCAGAAGACGTACGGCATCAAGGTCGACGGACAGGTGTCCTTCGACTACGGCGAGGCGTTCAGCCGCAGCCGCACGGTCGCGGACGGCCGCGTCAAGGGCGTCCACTTCCTGATGAAGAAGAACGGCATCACGGAGTTCGACGGCCGGGGCACGTTCCTGGACGCCAACACTCTTCAGGTGGCGAAGTCCGACGGCACCACCGCCACGATCGGCTTCGAGAACTGCATCATCGCGACCGGCGCCACGCCCCGGCTGCTGCCCGGCACCAGCCGCAGCGAGTGCGTGGTGACGTACGAGGAGCAGATCCTCGCCGACTCGCTGCCGGAGTCCATCGTGATCGCGGGCGCGGGCGCGATCGGCATCGAGTTCGCCTACGTCCTGCACAACTACGGTGTGAAGGTCACGATCGTCGAGTTCCTGGACCGCGTCGCGCCGCTGGAGGACGCGGAGGTGTCCAAGGAGCTGGCGAAGCAGTACCGCAAGCTCGGCATCGACGTCCTCACCTCGACCCGCGTGGAGTCGATCGACGAGTCGGGCGAGCGGGTGAAGGTGACCGTCACGGGCAAGGACGGCAAGCAGCAGACGCTGGAGGCGGACAAGGTCCTTCAGGCCATCGGTTTCGCGCCGAACGTCACCGGATTCGGCCTGGAGGCGACGGGCGTGGCGCTCACCGAGCGTGGCGCGATCGACGTCGACGGCCGCTGCCGCACGAACGTCCCGCACATCTACGCCATCGGTGACGTGACGGCGAAGCTGATGCTGGCGCACACCGCCGAGGCCATGGGCGTGGTCGCTGCGGAGACCCTCGCGGACGCCGAGACGATGGAACTCGACTACCCGATGATCCCGCGCGCCACCTACTCGCAGCCGCAGATCGCGAGCTTCGGCTGGACGGAGGCGCAGGCCAAGGAGAAGGGCTTCGACGTCAAGGTCGCCAAGTTCCCGTTCCAGGCGAACGGCAAGGCGCACGGCCTCGGCGACACCGTCGGCTTCGTCAAGATCATCAGTGATGCCCGGTACGGCGAGATCATCGGCGCCCACCTGATCGGCCCCGACGTGACCGAGCTGCTTCCCGAACTCACCCTGGCCCAGCAGTGGGACCTCACCGTCCACGAGGTGGCGCGCAATGTGCACGCCCACCCGACGCTGGGCGAGGCCGTCAAGGAAGCGGTGCACGGCCTGGCCGGGCACATGATCAACTTCTGACGGCCGCCGGGCCGCCCCGCCGCGCCACGAGTGACCGGAATCCGGTGGTTCGAGTGGCGGGGCCGCCCGGTCCGTCCGATGCTGGGCGGAACACGACTGTGATGCCTCGGGGGCGAGGAGAGGCAGTAGCCGATGTTCTCTGGTCTGGGCCGATTCGTGGTTCGGCGCCCCTGGTGGATCATCCTGGCGTGGGTGGTGGTGGCCGGCGCGGTGATCTCGCTGGCGCCGAAACTCACCTCCAGCAGCGACGAGGCGAGCTTCCTTCCCGACCACTACGAGTCCATTCGCGCCGCCGATGTGCAGGAGAAGGACTTCCCGAAGCAGCGGAACATCGGCGCCATCATCGTCTTCGAGCGCTCCGACGGTGAGAAGCTGACGGCCGCCGACTCCGCCGACGTCGGCCGGATCTCCAAGGATCTCCAGGCGAAGAGGATCCCGGACGTACAGGCCGTCGTGCCCGGTGAGGTCTCGCCCAACAAGCTCGTGCAGACGTCGGTCGTCGCGATGCCGAAGATCACCAACCCCGAGGACACCTCGCAGCAGGACGCGGTGAAACAGCTGCGGTCGGATCTGGGGCCGGAGTTGAAGGGCACGGACCTGTCGGCCGGCATCACCGGTTCCGCGGCCCAGGCGCTCGACGAGAGCGACGCCTCCGAGCGGGCGGGCCTGCTCGTCGGGGTCGGCACGATAGTGATCATCATCGCGTTGCTCCTGGTCATCTTCCGCAGCCCCATCATCGCGCTGCTGCCCGTCGTCCTGATCGGCCTGATCTCGCCGATGGCCACCGGGTTGATCGCCTATGCCAACAAGGCGTTCGACATGAAGGCGGACTCCTCCATCCAGGAGCTGCTGACCGTCGTCCTGTTCGGTGTGGGCACGGACTACATCCTGTTCCTGCTCTTCCGCTACCGGGAGGCGCTGCGGGCGGGCGAGGATCCCAAGAGCGGCATGGTGCACGCCGTCGAGCGGGTCGGCGAGGCCATCACATCGGCGGCGGGCGCCGTCATCGTCGCCTTCGCGGCGCTCACGCTCTCCTCGCTCGGCATGCTGCGCTCGATGGGTCCGGCGCTCGCCATCGCGGTGTTCGTGACGCTGCTGGCCGGCCTCACGCTCGTACCCGCCGTGGTGTCCCTCCTCGGCACGAGGGTGTTCTGGCCGTCGAAGTCCTGGCAGCGGGAGCCGCACGGCACCGGTTTCGCCCGGCTCGGCGCGTCCATCGCGCGCAAGCCCGCGGTGTGGGCGATCGTCTCGGCCGTGTTCATGGGCGCCCTGACGCTCGGCGCGCTCGGCTACAAGGCCAACTTCGACCTCGCCGGGTCCTCGCTGCCCGAGGACAAGGAGTCCATGGTCGCCATGGCGAACCTCGAAAGGGGGTTCCCCGCGGGCACCACGGATCCGACGTCCGTCTACCTCTCCTCGTCGGACGACGGGCCGGTCACCGAGCGGCAGGCCGCCGCCTTCCGCGAGCGGCTCGCCGACGTCCGGGGCGTGGGCGAGGTGGCGGCGCCGCGGCTGAGCCCGGACCGTACGACGGCCTCGTACTCGGTGGTGCTCTCGGACCCGCCGGCGTCCGACAGGGCCCTGTCCACCGTCAAGGACCGGCTGCGGCCCGCCGCCCACGAGGCCGCGCCGGACGGCTCGCGGGCACTGGTCGGCGGCATGACGGCGGTGTACGTCGACATCAACAAGGCGGTGGACCGCGACTATTCGGTGGTCTTCCCGGTGGCGGCGATCGCCATCATGGTGATCCTCGCGCTGCTGCTGCGCTCGCTGGTGGCGCCGTGGTACCTGATGCTGTCGGTCGCCCTCGGCTTCGGCGCTACGCTCGGCGCGACCTCCCTCATCTTCCAACAGCTGGGCAGCCAGCCGGGGTTGATGTTCATGCTGCCGGTCATCATGTACTTGTTCGTGGTCGCGCTCGGCACGGACTACAACATCCTCATGGTGTCCCGCCTTCGCGAAGAGGCCCGTGAGGGGCGCGCACCGCACGACGCCGCGGGCACGGCGGTGCGGCACTCGGGTCCGACCATCGGCTCGGCGGGCGTGATCCTCGCGGGCACGTTCGCGACCCTGATGCTGGCGGGGAACTCGACGCTCTCCCAGATGGGTTTCTCGCTCTCCTTCGGCATCGTCATCGCCGCGTTCATCATGGCGACGGTCTTCACCCCCGCGCTGACGGCACTGATCGGACACGCGGCGTGGTGGCCGGGGCACGGCGACGAGAAGCGGAACGGGGGCGGGACTCCCCCGCCCCCGGACGTGGACGGCGAGCGGGCGGGGGACGCGACGCGGACGCGGTGAGCGCCCCCCGCCGCCTTCCCAGCCAGCCAATTTGCGTCTCGGGGAAATCTGTGGACCCATCCGAGTCTTACCTTCCCCATTCTTTGCTCACACTTTCTGCCGGAATGCAAACGGCTTACTGAATTCCTTCGCCTCCTGCTTGTCCACATATCGAGGGTGAATGTCAAATTCACCCAGGGGTGGCGCAAAAAGGTACGAGCAAGGCTGCGACCTGCCCTTATTAGGTGCTAACGTTTTCCTTCGTCCCGAGCCCAGGCCGACTTCTCCGCGTCGCGCAGCTCGGATTGCACGACTTATCCCATCCGGAATGGACGCCGATCCTCCGTGTCTGCTCCCGCTTCCGGAGGAATGTTTCCACGCCTCGCTCTGGAGTTCTTTCATGTCTGTCGACAGCTCGCCTGTCACCGCCCACGCACCGGCGGACGCCCCCGGCGCGACCGGGAATCCCGGCAGGGGCCGCCACCTCGGGCTCGCCCTGTTCGTCATCGCCGCCGCGCAGCTGATGGTCGTCCTCGACGGCACGATCACCAACATCGCCCTGCCCAGCATCCAGACCGCCCTCGGCGTGACCGACGCCAACCTGGCGTGGATCGTCAACTCCTACGCACTGGCCTTCGGCGGGCTGCTGCTGCTCGGCGGCCGGGCGGGAGACCTCTTCGGGCGGCGGCGGATGTTCCAGGTGGGCATCGCCCTGTTCACCCTCGCCTCCCTCCTCGGCGGCCTCGCCCCCAACGAGGGCCTGCTGATCGCCGCGCGCGTCCTCCAGGGCGTCGGCGCAGCCGTCGCGGCCCCCAGCGCGCTGTCCCTGATCGCCACGACGTTCCCCGAGGGCAAGCCGCGCAACAAGGCGATGGGGGTCTACGCCGCCATGGCCGGCATCGGCGCCACCGTCGGTCTGCTCCTCGGCGGCGTCCTGACCGACGCCCTGGACTGGCGGTGGGTGTTCTTCGTGAACATCCCCATCGGCCTGGCCGTCCTCGCCGGGACCAGGACACTCGTGGAGGCCGAGCGCCACCCGGGGCGCCTGGACCTCCCCGGCACCCTCACCGGAACCGGCGGCCTGATCGCCCTGGTGTACGGCATCACGCGCGGCGGCGAGCACGGCTGGACCGACAGTGTCACGCTCGGCTGCTTCGTCGTCGCCGCCGTACTGCTCGGCGCCTTCCTGCTCGTCCAGAGCCGCACCGCGCACCCGCTGATGCCGCTGCGCCTCTTCAAGGACCGCAACCGCGCCGGTTCCTACGCCACGATGCTCTTCATCGGCGCCGGCATGATGGCCACCTTCTACTTCCTGACCCTCTACATGCAGCTGATCCTCGGCTACAGCGCGGTCAAGACGGGCTTCGCCAATCTGCCGTTCAGCCTCGGCATGGGCGTCGCCGCGGCCGTCAGCGCCAAGCTGGTGACCCGCCTGGCCCCCCGTGTCATCGCCGGGCCCGGCCTGCTCGTCGCCGCCGCGGGCATGTTCTGGTTCGCCACGCTCACCCCCGACTCGTCGTACGCCGGGCATCTGATGCCGGCGATGTTCGTGACCGCGCTCGGCCTCGGCATGAGCTTCGTACCCATGACGCTGGGCGCGGTGAGCGGGGTCGGCGACCAGGAGACGGGCATCGCCTCCGCGCTCCTGAACACCGCGCAGCAGATCGGCGGCGCCCTCGGCCTCGCCGTCCTGTCGACCATCTCCACCTCGGCGGCCGACGAGCGGCTTCCGGCGGCGGCCGCCTCGTTCTACCGGGGCGTCGCCACCAAGGACCACGGCCTGGTGGCCGAGGCGGCCGACGCGCTGACCCACGGCTACACCCTCGCCTTCGTCGGCGCGGGCGTGATGTTCCTGGCCGGTCTCGCCGTGACCGCGCTCGCCATCAACGCCACGAAGCAGCGGTCGGCCGAGGGCGCGGCGCCCGTCCACCTGGGCTGAGCGCCGTGGGCGGGCGGCTTCCCAGGCCGCCTCTCACCAGGAACTCGACGCCACCGCTCGATAGCATGCTGGGGGCAGCCGATGTAGAGAACGCGCCGTCCGCTCCGACGTCCCCTGTGAGAGTCGCCCACGAGGGGTGACGGCGCAGCCGAGGAGCGAGTCATGAAGTATCTGGTGATGGTCCAGGGCTCACAGGCCGACTACGACGCGATGGCGGGCAAGCCCTCCGAGCACAGCCCGGCCTGGAGCGAGCAGGAACTTCAGGCGATGTTCGCGTTCATGACCGAGGTCAGCAACGACCTCGCCGAATCCGGGGAGCTGATCGACGCGCAGGGCCTGACGGAACCGGCGCGGGCCCGGTTCGTCAGCGCGGGCGAGGACGGCCGCCCGGTGATCACGGACGGCCCCTACGGCGAGACGAAGGAGGTCCTCGCCGGGTACTGGCTCGTCGACTGCGAGAGCCTGGAGCGGGTCACCGAGATCGCCGCGCGCATCACGCGGTGTCCCGGCCCCGAGGGCCTGGTCGAGCCGCCCGTCGTGATCCGGCCCGTACAGGACGCGGGAGGCGCGTGCTGAGACGTACGACCGAGGTCGAGGACCTGCTGCGCCGGCACGCGCCGCAGGTCCTCGGCGCGCTCGTACGCCGGTACGGACACTTCGACACCGCCGAGGACGCCGTGCAGGAAGCGCTGCTCGCGGCGGCGCGGCAGTGGCCGGACCAGGGCCTGCCGGACAATCCGCGGGGCTGGCTGATCCGGGTGGCCTCGCGGCGGCTCGTGGACCAGCTGCGCGCGGACGCGGCACGGCGGCGGCGCGAGGAGGACGCGGCGCTGCTCACACCCCGCGACGCGCTCACCGCGGCCCCGCCGGGCGAGAGCCGCGCCCCCTCGGACGACGACACGCTCACCCTGCTCTTCCTGTGCTGCCACCCGGCGCTGAGCCCGGCCGGACAGGTCGCCCTCACCCTGCGTGCCGTCGGCGGTCTGACCACGGCGGAGATCGCCCGCGCGCACATGGTGCCGGAGGCGACCATGGCGCAGCGGATCAGCAGGGCGAAGGGGAAGGTCAGGGGTACGCCGTTCCGGCAGCCGGGCCCCCAGGACCGCGACGTGCGGCTCGGCGTGGTCCTCCAGGTGCTGTATCTGATCTTCAACGAGGGCTATGCGGCGACGTCCGGCGATGCCCTGCACCGCGCGGACCTCGCGCGGGAGGCGATCCGGCTGACGCGTTCCGTGCGGCGCCTGCTCCCCCGCGAGGGCGCGGTGACGGGGCTGCTGGCGCTGATGCTGCTCACCGAGGCGCGCAGCGCCGCGAGGACCGGTCCGCACGGCGAGCTGATCCCGCTGGACGAGCAGGACCGCGCCCGCTGGGACCGGCGGGCGATCGCCGAAGGTAGCGCGCTCGTGGAGGAGGCGCTCTCCCAAGGACCGCCGGGCGCCTATCAGTTGCAGGCGGCGATCGCCGCGCTGCACGACGAGGCACCGCGCGCGGACGCCACCGACTGGCCGCAGATCCTCGCCCTGTACGACGTTCTCGTCCGCCGCGCCCCCGAGCCCATGGCCGAACTGGGGCGCGCGGTGGCGTACGCGATGGTCCACGGGCCGAGGGCCGGGCTCGGTGAACTCACCGCTTTGGAAGGCCCGTTGAAGGGGCACTACCGCCTCGATGCCGTACGGGCCCATCTGCTGGAGAAGGCGGGTGACACCGAAGGGGCACTCGCCGCCTACCGGTCGGCGGCCAGGGGCACCCTCAGCCGGCCGGAGGCCCGCTACCTTCAGACGCGCGCCGCCAGACTACTGCCCTGAGCCGGGAGCGGGCCGAGCGGCGCGCAGTGCTCGGCCACGGTGTCGGCGAAGGCGCGGGCCAGCGGACTGAGCGCGTCCCAGCGGCGTACCGCCCAGCCGACCGACAGCGGCGGCAGCTCCGGGACCGGGACCATACGCAGCCCGGCGGGAGCGCGGCCCCGCCAGCCGGGCAGCGCGGGCACGACGGCCTGGCCGAGGCCCAGCTCCGCGAGCAGCAGTGCCGTGTCCCAGTCGGCGACGCTGGTGCCCGTCGGCAGGACCACGCCCAACTCGTCGAGGTGGGCGTCCAGTTGAGCGCGGGACGTCGAGTTCACCGGCGGTGTGATGAGCTGCCCTGCGGCCAGGTCGGCGGGTTCGACGCGCGGCCGGTCGGCGAGCGGGTCGTCGGCGCGGACCGCGAGGACCCAGGGCAGGGCCACGACGGGCCGCTGCTCGATGCCGCGCACGGGCTCCCCGAGGGTGATCCAGGCGAGGTCGAGGTCGGCGGCGGCGAGCGCGTCGAAGCACCCGCTGCTGGAACTCACGGTCTGGAACTCCAGGCTGACGCGGGGGTACCGGCCCCGGAAGTCCACGACGGCCTCGGCCATGAAGTGCCGCACGGTGGTGGCGCCGGTGGTGATCCGCACCGTGCCGCCGTCGCCCCGGGCCTGCTCCCGCAGGCGCCGTACCGCCAGGTCGATGCCGCCGATGCCCTCGGCCGCCGCCGCGCGCAGGACGCGCCCGGCCGCGGTGGGCACGACGCCCCGGGCGTGCCGTTCCAGGAGGCTCACGCCCAGCTCCTTTTCCAGACGTTTGACGTGCTGGCTCACCGCCGATTGCGTACAGGTGAGGTCGCGGGCCACCGCGCTGAGGCTGCCCGCGCGGCACACGGCCACGAAGACTCGGAGATCGTCGAAGGTCACAAGGGGTGAAGGTATCCCTTGGGGAGATGCAAGGAAACCCGAGGATTGACTTGGGTTTTCACCATGACCCAAGATCGTTCACGGCCCGGGCGGCGACCCGGAGACGGGCGCCGACCCGGGGTCCGGACGACCCCGGGGGCGGGCCGCGGCCCTGTGGGAAAGGTGACGTGTGGAAGCGCTCGAGATGGCGGCCGTCGGGGCCGCGGGTGTCGCGGCCGGCGGGATCAACGCGGTGGTGGGGTCCGGCACGCTCATCACCTTCCCCACCCTGCTGGCGTTCGGCTTCCCGCCGGTGCTCGCCAACGTGTCGAACAACCTCGGCCTGGTGCCGGGCACCGTGAGCGCCGCGTACGGCTACCGCCGTGAGATGAAGGGGCAGTTGGGGCGCCTGGTGCGGTTCGGTACGGCCTCCCTCATCGGTGGCCTCATCGGCGCGCTGCTTCTTCTGACGCTGCCCGACGACGCCTTCCAGGCGGTGGTGCCGGTGCTGATCCTCGCCGCCTGCGTTCTGGTGGTGTTGCAGCCGTGGCTCAACCGGCGGCTCAAGGAGCGCGAGAATCCGGGGAGACGGGACGGCGGCGCTCCGATGTGGTGCGGCGTCCTCGCCGCCGGCGTCTACGGCGGCTACTTCGGCGCGGCCCAAGGCGTGCTGCTCATGGGCTTGTTCGGTGCCTTCATCCTGGACGACCTGCAACGCCTGAACGCCGCGAAGAACGTCCTCGCCTCGATCGTCAACGGAGTCGCCGCCATCGTCTTCATCGCGGTCGCGGACGTCGACTGGACGGCGGCCGGGCTGATCGCCGCGGGCTCGACGGTCGGCGGGCTCGTCGGGGCGCGCTACGGCCGCCGCCTGCCGCCGGTCGCGCTGCGCGGCTTCATCGTCGTCGTCGGCGTCACGGCCTCGGTGATCATGATCGTGAGCTGAGCCCGGGCCCGGAAGGGACGGGGGCAGCGCGTTGCGCGGCTCACACCCCCACCCCTCCCACGTGGGCACATCACTCAATGGTTTATCATTGAACATGAGGTGGTCCCGACCGTGATTCCCCCGTCCGGTCGGGGCCACTTCCCCTTGGCGCCGCCGCTTGCGCTGTTTTCACGCCTTCGTGGGCGAATATGCCAACCGCACCGCGTCACCCCCGCCCGGGCGGCATCATGCGTCCATGGACGGTGCCAAGCCTGTGCAGGTCTTGTTCACGCCCGAGGAGTACGCCGCGGTCCTGCTCCACGCGGACCGGCTCGGGATGCCGGTGGCGGAGTTCATACGCCGCGCGGTGACCGTCCGCACCGAGGAGGAGCACCCCGACGCCTGCCGGACCCCCGAGGCCCGGCGCGGGGCGAGCGTGCCACCCGTGCAGCGGGACCTCGGAACGGGCAGGAAACCCGCGCTCCAGCGGTTCCTCGACACCCTCGCCGCCTCGGCCGAGCCCAAGGAGTGAGCGCGCGGGGCAGGGCGTGACGCCCGCGGGTCAGGGCAGCGCGATGTCCGGCTGGTAGAGGTCCAGCCAGAGCGCGAGATCCAGGGTGCGCTCCAGGTCGCTCCGCGAGGCCTGGGTGATCTGCGGCGCCTCCCGCTCGGCGGCCCGGGCCGCCCGCTCCCGGTCGACCAGCTCGAAGACCGGGTGGCCGGGCCGGGCGAGGAGATCCTTGACGTGCCCTTGCAGGGCCACCGCGTACTTGGGGTCCTGCGTGGAGGGGTACGGGCTCTTCACACGGTCGTAGACGGACCGGGGCAGCACATCGGCGGTCGCCTCGCGCAGCAGGCTCTTCTCCCTGCCGTCGAAGGACTTCAGCGCCCAGGGCGTGTTGTACACGTACTCGACGAGGCGGTGGTCGCAGAACGGGACGCGCACTTCCAGCCCGACGGCCATGCTCGCGCGGTCCTTGCGGTCCAGCAGGACGCGGACGAAGCGGGTCAGATGCAGATACGAGATCTTGCGCATCCGGTACTCGAAGTCGCTCTCGCCGTCCAGGCGCCGAATGCCGTCGACGGCCGCCGCGTACCCGTCCTTGACGTACGCGGGGAGGTCGAGCGCCGCGGTGAGGTCGGGGCGCAGCACACCGGAGTCGTCACCGAAGTGGTCGGCGAACCGCACCAGCCAGGGGAACGTGTCGGCCGTGCGCGCCCGCTCGTCGAAGAACTGGAGATAGCCGCCGAAGACTTCATCCGCCGACTCCCCGGAGAGCGCGACCGTGGAGTGCTCCCGGATGGCGCGGAAGAGGAGGAAGAGGGAGGCGTCCATGTCACCGAAGCCGATGGGGATGTCCCGGGCGCGGATCATCTTCGCGCGCACCTCGGGGTCGGCCAGGGCGTGCGAGTCCAGGACGATGTCGCGGTGCTCGGTACCCGCCGACTTCGCCACGTCGTGCACGAAGGGCGTGTCGGGTGTGCCGCGCAGCTCGTCCGCGACGAAGTTGTCGGTCTGGCCGACGAAGTCGACGGCGAAGCTCCGTACGGTCTCGCCCGTCTCCGCCAGCCGGCGCGCGGCGAGCGCCGTCAGCGCCGAGGAGTCCAGACCGCCGGAGAGCAGTGTGCAGCGCGGCACGTCCGAGACGAGCTGGCGGCGCACGATGTCCTCCAGCAGCTCGCGCACCTTTCCGATCGTCGTGTCGCGGTCGTCGGTGTGCGGCCTCGTCTCCAGTGACCAGTAGACGTGATGGCGCAGCCCCGAGCGGCCGACGGTCACGACGGTGCCGGGCTCGACCTCGCGCATGCCGTCCCAGACGGCGTGGCCGGGCGTCTTGACGACGGTGAACAGCTCGCGCAGCCCGTCCATGCCGACGCGGCGGCGGGCCAGGGGGTTGGCGAGGATCGCCTTGGGCTCGGAGCCGAACAGGACGCCGTCCGGTGTCTCGTAGTAGTAGAAGGGCTTGATGCCCATGCGGTCGCGGATCATGACGAGCTTGTCGTGCCGGGCGTCCCAGATCGCGAAGGCGTACATGCCGTTGAGCCGCTCGGCGAGCGCCTCGCCCCACTCCAGATAGCCGTGCAGGACGACCTCGGTGTCGGAGTCGGTGGTGAACCGGTGGCCGCGGCCCGCGAGTTCGCGCCGCAGCTCGGAGAAGTTGTAGGTCTCCCCCGAGTAGACGAGGGCGACGGTGCCGTTCGGCGTCTCGACCGTCATCGGCTGGCGCCCGCCGGGCAGATCGATGATCGCGAGCCGGCGGTGTCCGAGCCCGGCGGGGCCGCCGGTCCACGTGCCGCGGTCGTCGGGGCCGCGGCAGGACATCGTCTCCGTCATGGCGTCCAACGTGGTGGACTCGGCCGTGAGGTCACGGTCGAAGGAGACCCAGCCGGTGATGCCGCACATGTGATTCCTCCCGCTCGCAAATTAGATGTATCTAGCACCTATAGCGGAAATCGTGCGCCTTCGAGGGCCTACGGTCAACATCCCGGACGCTCGGGGAGCACCAGCACCCCCGCGTTTTCGGCCGTACTTTGCCAAGGCCAGGGGGCGCCCGAGGGGCGGACTCGGCCCGCCGCCCCGCCGAAGAGGGCCGCCGGAGATCACGTAAGGAAACATTCCGGCCACGGGCAAAGACTTGTCCACGATCCGCCCGGCGCACCTGTCGGCAAGGTTCAGCGGGCGTGGATGCTCGCACTCACTCCGGAGTCAGGAAGGCCTGCACCGCGGGCGCGTACCGCTCGGTGATCTCGGCGATGGTCGCGGCGCGCAGCCGCGGGCCGCGGGCGATGCCGTACATCACACCGAGACCGATCAGCATGCCCACCGCCAGTTCGGCCCGCAGTCCCGCGTCGGGTCCCGCCAGGCGCCCGCTCAGCCGCTCGGCCACCTGGGCGCGGAAGTTGGCGCGCAGGACGTCACCCCGCTCTCCGTGGAGAGGGGCGAAGACGATGCGCAGGATGGGGTCGGCGCCGCGCTCGGCCTGGCCGGTCAGCAGATGGTGGACCATGTGGCGGCCGAGATCGGCGAGGGGCGCGTCGAGGAACGCCTCCGCGTCCGCCTCGAATGACATGACGTGCGCGAACAGGGCGTCCTTGTTGCCGAAGTACTTCAGCACGAGCGGCGCGCTCACCCCGGCGCGGTCGGCCACCGCCTTGAGGGTGATGTCGCCGTGGGCGTGCCGCGCGAGGAGGTATCTCGCGGCGCGGGTGATGGCACCCTTGGTCGCTTCGGCGTCCCTGCGCGAGGCGGCCGGAACGGAGGGCTGGGTGAGGTGCCTTCTTCCCACGGTCGCATTCCTTCCACGGTCGCCCTTCCGGCCGGCGCCGCCGCGCCGAGGCACGGGCATCGCCGGATATCGGGACGGACTCCGTGAAGCCCCCGCCGACATGAGGTGAATGGAAATTCACAATAGCGGTTGAATAAGTATTCACCAGTAGGAAGCGGCTGGGAAGCGGCATGTGCCCGAGCCCCATGCCGGGCACACCCTCATGCGCACGGCCGTCAAGTGACCGTAAGGGACGAGGGGTTACCGGGCGCCGGTTCGCTCTCGAACTGCTTCGGTCATACTGCCGCCCATGAACCGACTCCGCATCGGCCTCGTCGGCACCGGCCCCTGGGCCACCGCCACCCACGCCCCGGCCCTCGCCGCGCACCCGGACATCGACTTCAGCGGCGTGTGGGGCCGCCGCCCGGAGGCCGCGGCCACGCTCGCCGCCGCGCACGGGACAGCGGCGTACGCGGACGTGGACGAACTGTTCGCCGCCAGCGACGCGGTGGCGTTCGCGGTGCCACCGGACGTCCAGGCGGCGCTGGCGACGCGGGCCGCGGCGGCGGGCTGCCATCTGCTCCTCGACAAGCCCGTGGCGACGACGCCGGAGGCCGCGCTCCGACTGGCGCGGGCGGCCGAGCGGGCCCAGGTGGCGTCCGTGGTCTTCTTCACACTGCGGTTCGCCGAGGCCAGCTCGGCCTGGCTGGCCGAACAGGAGAACACGGGCGGCTGGTTCACCGGCCGCGCCGACTGGTACGGCTCCTTCTACACCGCGGACGGGAGCGCCGCGTTCCCCTCACCGTGGCGGGCGAGCCGCGGCGGCCTGTGGGACGTGGGCCCGCACGCCCTGTCGGTGCTTCTGCCGGTCCTCGGTGATGTGAGCGACGTGACGGCGGCGGCCGGGCCCGGGGACACGGTCCACTTGATCCTGCGGCACTTGGGCGGCGCCTCCAGCACGGCGGCGCTGAGCCTGACGGCGCCGGTGGAGTGCGCGGGGCTGGCCGTGGAGTTGCGCGGCGAGAGCGGCGTCGCGGTGCTGCCCCCGTGGGAGGGGGCCGAGGAGGCGTTCCCCACCGCCGTGGACGAACTCGTCACGGCCGCGCGCACCGGCACGGCACACCCTTGCGATGTCCGGTTCGGGCTGCGGGTCACGGAGATCCTGGCGTGGGCACAGGAGCGGCTCCCCGCCGGGTGAGTGCACGGGGACAACCACGGGCGGTCGGTACCGTGGCCGCTACGTAATGGCGAGTGACGGCACCGACCGCAGCCGGTGGACCCACGAAACCGATCCGGGAAGAAGCTGCGCGCGGTCCCGCTCTGCCCTGTTTCCCACCACACGGATCGGAATACGAACAGTCGTCCCACACGCTTCCCGCAACGGCCCGATAGGCCTAGGGGGTACCCGATGCCGGGGAATTTCAGCCATTCTCAAGCTCCCCGGACAAGATGCCCCACAGTTGTGCCCACGCACTCGCCGACGATCAAACCTGCTGGTCGGCGAGGTCGCGCACTCCATGATGCCGCAGCGGCTGATCGTTTTCTTCGGGCAATGTTTACTACCAAAGAAGTTGTGAATATTTAGACTGATCACGCTCCAACTCAGCGTGTACCAAGGGGATTACCCACCATGAACAAGACGGCGCTCCGCGCTCTGCTCCGCGAACGACGCGCCCTCATTGCCCCCGAATCGCATGGCTTCTCCCGGCCCAGCGGTCAGGGGCGGCGGGCTCCCGGCCTCTCGCAGCACCAGGTCGACCAGTTGCTGCACCGCACCTTCGGGACGTATCACCGGCTGGAATCCGGCAATTACCCCAATCCGCCGGCGTCCCTGCTGCGCGACGTGGCGC
Organism: Streptomyces sp. NRRL S-920; assembly: GCF_000717945.1. Classification (NCBI taxonomy): domain Bacteria; kingdom Bacillati; phylum Actinomycetota; class Actinomycetes; order Kitasatosporales; family Streptomycetaceae; genus Streptomyces; species Streptomyces sp. NRRL S-920. Next base: position 307,594 of record NZ_JODF01000003.1, on the reverse strand, counting down.
GTCTCTTCGGGCTCAACGAGCAGGAGTGGGTGTCGCTGTGCCGGTACGCGCTGTTGCAGGATCCGCCGGGTCCGCTCCACCCCTCCTCGGGCAAGGAGATACCGGGCGTCTGGCAGGAGGCGGTCGAGAGCATCACGCACATGGCGTACGTCACTGACGCGTCCTGGGAGCTGCTCGCCCACAACGAACCGTTCGCGGCGATGTTCCCCGACCGGCGGGTGCCGACCAACACGATGCGGTGGATGCTGCTCGAACCCGACGGCCGCGAGCAGCTCACCGACTGGCGCGATTCCTGGGTCCCCATGGTGCTGCCGCAACTGCGTGCCGCCCTGGTCGCCCGGCCGGACGACGAGATTCTGCGCGCCATCGAGAAGGAGGTGATCGCGGATCCCGAACTCTCCCACCTCTACGACATCGACGGGGCGCTGATCCACCCCGACGGTCACGAGCGTCCGCTGCGGCACGCCGTCCACGGCCTCGGCTGGGTGTCGATCTGCGCGGCACAGCCCATGACCGCCCCGGGCTCGCGTCTGTTCATCCTCATCTATCACCCCGGAATGGAGCGAAGGCACTCGCGCGCCCCGATGCTGCGAGCCATGTGAGGCCTGGGCCCTCACTCCCACGCGAGGGGGGGGCATTCATCGCGCCGTCAAGTACGTTATCGGCACCCCCCGCACCCGATCTGCACCGTGGGAGTGCCTCATGCCAGCTTTCGTGTCCGTCCCCAGAACTGTCCTCGGTGCTCACAAGGTCACCACGGACGAGATCGCCGATGACATACGTGCCCATCACCACGACCACCCCAGGCTGAACGCGATCCTCCGTGTCGTGAACAACTGCGGGGTGCGCACCCGCCACTTCACGCGGCCGCTGGCCTCCCCCACCGTCTCCGGGACGGCCGATGTCCAGGACCGGACCGAGGCCGCGTTCCACGACGCCGTCGACATGTCGGAACAGGCTGCCCAGGAGGCCCTGTGGGCGGCCGGGCTGGCACCGCACGACATCGACGCCATCGTCACCACCCACGCCACCGGCTGGGCCGTCCCCAACCTCGATGTCCACCTCGTCGACCGCCTCGGCCTGAGACCGACGGTGCGCCGCGTCGCCCTGACGACCGTGGCGTGCGCGGGCGGCGTCCAGGCGTTGATCCGTGCCGTGGACCTCGTCACCGCGCGGCCCGGGAGCAAAGTACTGGTCGTCGCGGCCGAGGTGCTCTCGACCTCTTACAACCACACCGCCGACACCATCGAATCGATGATCTACAAGACCCTGTTCGCGGACGCGGCCGCGGCGACCGTGGTCACCGACGCACCCTCGGGGCCCGGCCTTGTCATCGACGACACGTTCGAGTACGCCCTGCCGGGCAGTCTCGACCGCTATCGCGGGCGGCTCGACCCGCATGGCATGCACTTCGACTCCACAAAGCAGGCCCCCGGCACGGTCGCCGCCACCCTCCCTCCCCTGCTGGACTGGCTGGGAGACCACTCCGTGGACTTCGCGGTCATCCACCCGGGCAGCCTGCGCATCATCACCGGCGCCGCCGACGCTCTCGGCCTCGCACCGGTCGACACCCAGCACTCGGTGGACACCTTGTCGGACGAGGGCAACATGGGAGGCGTCAGTGTCTTCCGCGTCCTGGAGCGCACCCATGCGGCCCCGCCCGCGGACGGGGCGAACGGTGTCGCCCTGGCGTTCGGTCCCGGCTTCATCACCGCCGCCCTCCGCTGCCGCTGGCAGTCCTGACCCCGTCCGCGCGCACCTAATTCGGTTGCCACCCCCTGCCGCCCCTGTTGGAGTGACCGCATGGATCACGCAGCGGTACTGGCCGCATACGACCGCCAGATCAGGCAGGACGCACGGAGCCAAGGGCACGGTCCGGCCGTCGAACGGGTCGGTGGTGTTGTCCGGCAGACCGGCTCGGAGAGTGACTGGAACGGCGTCCTGTGGGCGGACATCGACGCGACGACGGCGGACGCGGTCATCGCGGAGCAGGTGCGCCACTACACCGACGCGGGACGCGAGTTCGAGTGGAAGCTGCATTCCCACGACCGCCCCGCCGATCTGGCCGACCGGCTCCGCGCGGCGGGTTTCGTGGCCGACCCGCAGGAGACCGTGATGGTCGCCCAGGCCGAGAAGCTGCCCGCGGCACCGGAGTTGCCCGAAGGCATCCGGTTGGTCCCCGTGACGGACGCGGCGGGCGTCGACCTCATGGCCCAGGCGCACCTGGCGGCCTTCGGCGAGGGCGACGCCGCGCTGAGCGAACACCTCGCCAAGCGGGTGCTCACCCAGCTGACCGAGACGCCGGACGAGATCGTCGCGGTCGTCGCCATGGCCGGGGAGCGGCCGGTGTGCGGTGCCCGGATGGAGTTCTGCCCGGGCACCGATTTCGCGGGGCTCTGGGGCGGCGGCACCGACCCCCGGTGGCGCGGCAAGGGCATCTACCGCGCGACGGTGGCCTACCGCGCCCGCATCGCGGCCGAGCGCGGCTACCGCTACCTCCAGGTCGACGCCTCCGACGACAGCCGCCCGATCCTGGACCGGCTCGGCTTCTCGACGCTGTGCACGACGACTCCGTACGTGTACGAGCCCTGAGGCGGCGCTGGGTCCGCTCCCGTCAGCGGATCGGCATGCCCGACAGGGTCCTCGCGATGACCAGGCGCTGGATCTCGCTCGTGCCCTCGAAGATCGTGTAGATCGCCGCGTCGCGGTGCATGCGTTCCACCGGGTACTCCCGGGTGAAGCCGTTGCCGCCGAGTATCTGCACGGCCTGGGCGGTGACTTTCTTGGCGACCTCGCTCGCGTAGAGCTTCGACATGGAGCCCTCGGCCGACTCGAACTTCTTGCCGGTGCTCGCCATCCACGAGGCGCGCCACACCAGGAGGCGGGCCGCGTCGATCTGGGTGCGCATGTCGGCGAGCTGGAAGGCGACGCCCTGGTTGTCGATGATCGGGCGGCCGAACTGGGTGCGCGTCTTGGCGTACTCCAGGGCCTCCTCGTACGCGGCGCGGGCCGTGCCCACGGCCATGGCGCCGACCGCCGGGCGGGACGCCTCGAACGTGGCCATCGCGGCGTTCTTCACGCGCTCCCCGCCGGACTTGGCGCGCTCCCGCGCGCGGGCGAGGCGCTCGTCGAGCTTCTCCTTGCCGCCGAGCAGGCAGTGGCCTGGGACGCGTACGTCCTCCAGGACGACCTCGGCGGTGTGCGAGGCGCGGATGCCGTGCTTCTTGAACTTCTGCCCCTGGGAGAGGCCCGGCGTGTTCGGCGGGACGATGAAGGAGGCGTGTCCCTTCGAGCCCAGCTCGGGGTCGACGACCGCGACGACGACGTGGACGTTGGCTATGCCACCGTTGGTCGCCCAGGTCTTGGTGCCGTTCAGGACCCACTCGTCCTTGGCCTCGTCGTAGACGGCGCGGGTGCGCATGGCGGCCACGTCGGATCCGGCGTCGGGCTCGGAGGAGCAGAAGGCTGCGACCTTGACGTCGTTCACGTCGCCGTACATCTGCGGGATCCAGGTGCCGACCTGCTCCTCGGTGCCGTTGGCGAGCACGCCGACGGCGGCCAGGCCCGTGCCCATGATGGACAGGCCGATGCCCGCGTCGCCCCAGAAGATCTCCTCGGTGGCCATGGGGATGCCGAGGCCCGTGGGGTCGAAGAACTGCTGGGCGTAGAAGTCGAGGGAGTAGATCCCGAGCTTCGCCGCCTCCTGGATGATCGGCCAGGGGGTCTCCTCGCGCTCGTCCCACTCGGCGGCCGCGGGGCGGATCACCTCGGCGGCGAACCCGTGGAGCCAGTCCCGGACCTCCTTCTGTTCGTCGTTCAGCTCCATGGTGAACTCGGCCATGACCCCTCCAGGACCAGCGATCAACTGCGGCGTTACTAGCGGTAACCGAAGTGTGTTACCGGCCAGTAGTCCGTGTCAACTCCCGGCAGCCCGTTCGATGCCCGCCACCTGCCGGGTGTTACGTTGCGCGTGCGTCACGCAATCGCACGGGCGGGGAGAGAACGCTTATGGAGACCACACACCACGCTGATCAGCAGAGATCCGCGGACCATCGCCGGCGCGAGCTGCTGGAGGCCGCGGACCGGGTGGTGCTCCGCGACGGCCCCGGCGCCTCCATGAACGCCATCGCCGCGGAGGCCGGCATCACCAAGCCGATCCTCTACCGCCACTTCGGCGACAAGGGCGGCCTGTACGCCGCGCTCGCCAAGCGGCACACCGACGCGCTGCTCGAAGCCCTGCGCGCCGCCCTCGACGCCCCCGCGGAGCGCAGGGAGCGGGTGGAGGCGACGCTCGACACCTACCTCGCGGCGATCGAGGCTCGCCCGCAGGTCTACCGCTTCCTTATGCACCCCTCCGAAGCGCCCTCCCCCGGCGAGCAGGGCTTCGACGTCGGACTGCACTCCGCTCCCGTACTGCGGCGCCTCGGCGAGGAGCTGGCGGAGGTCATCGAGGAGCGCGTCGACCTCGGCCCGGAGAGCGCCCAGCTCGCCCGCGTCTGGGGGCACGGCATCGTCGGCATGATGCACGCGGCGGGCGACTGGTGGCTCGGCGAACGGCCCTGCTCCCGCGAGCAGTTGGTCCGCAGCCTGGCCGATCTCCTGTGGGGCAGGCTCGCCGCGGCGGGCAACCGTGTGGGCGGCCCCGGCTTCTGACCTCCGGGAAACCGCCAGGTGCCCCTCACGGGTCGTCGGGGAGCACTCACGCGCCCCCTGAGGGGCTCTCAGGCGTTCCAGGAGGCCCTGGCGGCGGCCCGCAGCACCCTGCGGCGCCGCCAGCCGGTGACGCGGTCGGTGTAGACGCCGCCCTCCAAGTGATCGCACTCGTGCTGGAGACAGCGCGCGAACCAACCCGTCCCGTGCACCTTCACGGGCGCACCGCGCAGGTCGACGCCCTCGACCACCGCATGGTCGAAGCGGGGCGTACCCGCTTCGAGGCCGGGCAGCGACAGACAGCCCTCGGGCCCGCGCACGGTCACGCCGTCCGCCTCCACGAGCCGCGGGTTGACCACGTGCCCGAGGTGACGGACGTCCTCGTCGTCGGGGCAGTCGTAGACGAACACCCGCTTGGCCACGCCGATCTGGTTCGCCGCCAGACCCACGCCCTGGGCCGCGTACATCGTCGCGAACATGTCCTCGATGAGACGCGCCAGTTCGGGACCGAAGTCGGTGACCTCCTCACAGGCCGTGTGCAGCACGGGGTCACCGAGCAGGGTCAGAGGTCTTACGCGCCCCGAGGCGCCCGGGATCGAGCCGTGTCGCATGGCGGCAAGAGTACGGTCCATGGAGGGCGGCGGCATCGAGGTGGTGCCGTGGTTCGGGCTTGTCAGTGGATCTCGATAGGCTGAGGCAGAGAAACGATGCCGGGGCAGGCGCGGCGCCGTACGCAAGGAGGATCTCGACAGATGTCAGGCAACACGGACCCGCTGTCGCCGCGGGCCAAGCTGGCCGTGACGGCGGGCAAGGCGGCCGCGGCGGTGTCGCGCGCGGCGGGCCGCGGCAGCGGATCGGTGATCGGCGGCAAGGTCGCGCTCAGGCTCGACCCCGAGCTGCTCGGTCGCCTCGCCACACACCTGGACGTGGTCCTCGTGTCGGCCACCAACGGCAAGACGACCACCACGCGCCTGATCGCGGAGGCACTGCGGGCCAGCGGCCCGGTCGTGTCGAACGCGCTCGGTGCGAACATGCCTGCGGGAATCACCTCGGCGCTCGCCGGCGGCTCCGACGCCAAGTACGGCGTGATCGAGGTCGACGAGAAGTACCTCGCGGGCGTCGCCCGTGACGTGGACCCCAAGGCGATCGCGCTGCTCAACCTCTCGCGCGACCAGCTGGACCGCGCCGCCGAGACCCGCATGCTCGCCGAGAAGTGGCGCGAGGGCCTGGCCGGTTCGAAGGCCGTGGTCATCGCCAACGCCGACGACCCGCTGGTCGTCTGGGCGGCCTCCTCCTCACCGAACGTGGTGTGGGTCGCGGCCGGCCAGGAGTGGAAGGACGACGCCTGGTCGTGCCCGTCCTGCGGCGGCGTCATGCAGCGCCCCGGGGACGACTGGTTCTGCGGCGAGTGCGGCTTCCGCCGCCCCGCGCCCAGCTGGGTCCTCTCCGGCGACCACGTCCTGGACCCGCACGGCTCGGCCTGGCCGATCCACCTCCAGCTGCCCGGCCGGGCGAACAAGGCCAACGCCACCTCGTCGGCGGCCGTCGCCGCCGTCTTCGGGGTGCCGCCGCAGGTCGCCCTGGAGCGCATGTACCAGGTGCAGGCGGTCGCCGGACGCTACGACGTCGTGCAGTTCCAGGGCCGTGACCTGCGTCTGCTGCTCGCGAAGAACCCCGCGGGCTGGCTCGAGACGTTCTCGCTGATCGACCCGCCGCCCACCCCGGTGATCCTCTCCGTCAACGCCCGCGGCGCGGACGGTACGGACACCTCCTGGCTGTGGGACGTCGACTACACCCGGCTCGCCGGCCACCCGATCTTCGTGCTCGGCGACCGCAAGCTGGACCTCGCCGTGCGCCTGGAGGTCGCGGGCCTGGACTTCCGGGTCTGCGAGAGCGTCGACGAGGCGGTGCAGCTGGCCCCGCCGGGACGCATCGAGACGATCGCGAACTACACCGCGTTCCAGGACCTGCGCCGCCGCGTCGGCAACTGACCCCACCGGCCCCTTCTAGACATTTCGTAGGGACACATGAGCATGAGCGACAACAGCCTGCGGCTGGTGTGGGTCTACCCCGACCTGCTCAGCACGTACGGAGACCAGGGCAACGCCCTGGTGGTGGAGCGCCGCGCCCGCCAGCGCGGCCTCCAGGTCGAGCGGTACGACGTGCGCAGCGACCAGCCGGTCCCCACCTCCGGGGACATCTACCTCATCGGCGGCGGTGAGGACCGCCCGCAGCGCCTCGCGGCCGAGCGGCTGCGCCGCGACGGCGGCCTCCAGCGGGCCGTGGGCAACGGCGCGATCGTCTTCTCGGTCTGCGCCGGCTACCAGATCATCGGCAACGAGTTCATCAACGACCTCGGCCAGCGCGAGCCCGGCCTCGGCCTGCTCGACGTGGTCTCCACGCGCGGCGAGGGCGAGCGGTGCGTCGGTGACGTCCTCGCCGACATGGACCCCCAGCTGGGCCTGCCCCCGCTGACGGGCTTCGAGAACCACCAGGGCGTCACGCACGTCGGCCCGAACGCACGGCCGCTGGCCCGCGTCACCCTCGGCCGGGGCAACGGCACGGGCGACGGCACCGAGGGCGCGTACAACGGCACGGTCTTCGGCACCTACATGCACGGCCCGGTGCTCGCCCGCAACCCGCTCATCGCGGACCTGCTGCTCAAGCTGGCCCTCGATGTGAACGCGCTGCCGCCGACGGACGACCGTTGGTACGAGGCGCTGCGCGCCGAGCGCATCAACGCCGCGCAGCAGCCCGCGTAGCACCCGCGTCGCACCCCGGCACGAAGCCCGCTTGACGCCCCGCACGCACATGTGAGCGGGGGCGTCCAGCCCTCGGACGCCTGATGCGGCCCCGCCCCCCGGCGCCTATAGGGTGGCGGGGATCCAGCCGGACGACGTGGTCCGGCCATTCGGCCCACGTTGCAAAGGTATTCCGGGCTATGCGCATTGGTGTCCTGACATCCGGCGGCGACTGCCCCGGCCTGAACGCCGTCATCCGCTCCGTCGTGCACCGCGCGGTCGCGGACCACGGCGACGACGTCATCGGCTTCTACGACGGCTGGAAAGGCCTCCTGGAGTGCGACTACCGCAAGCTCGACCTCGACGCGGTGGGCGGCATCCTCGCCCGTGGCGGCACGATCCTCGGCTCCTCGCGCGTCCAGCCCGCGCAGCTGCGCGGCGGCGTGGAGCGAGCCAGGGGCCATGTCGCGGACCTCGGCCTCGACGCGATCATCCCGATCGGCGGTGAGGGCACGCTGAAGGCGGCCCGGCTGCTCTCGGACGCGGGCCTGCCGATCGTCGGCGTACCGAAGACGATCGACAACGACATCGCGGTCACCGACGTCACCTTCGGCTTCGACACCGCCGTGGGCGTCGCGACCGAGGCGCTCGACCGCCTCAAGACCACCGCCGAGTCGCACCAGCGCGTGCTCATCGTCGAGGTCATGGGCCGGCACACCGGGTGGATCGCCCTGCACTCCGGCATGGCCGCGGGCGCGCACGCCATCGTCGTCCCCGAGCGCCCCTTCGACATCGAGGAGCTGACCGCGAAGGTCGGCGAGCGCTTCGCGGCGGGCAAGAAGTTCGCGATCGTCGTGGCCGCCGAGGGCGCCAAGCCCCGCCCGGGCTCCATGGAGTTCGACGAGGGCGTCAAGGACGCCTACGGCCACGAGCGGTTCGCCGGCATCGCCCGGCAGCTCTCCATCGAACTGGAGCAGCGTCTCGGCAAGGAGGCGCGCCCGGTCATCCTCGGCCACGTACAGCGCGGCGGCACCCCCACCGCGTACGACCGCGTCCTCGCGACCCGCTTCGGCTGGCACGCCGTGGAGGCCGTGCACCGCGGCGAGTTCGGCAGGATGACGGCGCTGCGCGGCACGGACATCACGATGGTGCCGCTCGCCGAGGCCGTCGAGACGCTGAAGACCGTGCCCGACGAGCGGTACGCCGAGGCGGAGTGCGTGCTGTAGTCGTTGCCCGTTGCACTATCCGCCCCCGGTCGCCTCAGCGGCCGGGGGCGGTTCTACTCTTGTGCCGACACACGTCGCACAATCCGCACGAATCAGGAGCCACTGGATGGATCACAGCGGGCACGGCATGAACATGGATCTGCCGCCGTTCACGCTGGGGCGAGGCCTGGAACTCTCCGCCGACCCCTTCTTCCTCATCGGCTGCCTGGTGGCCCTCGCCCTGTACGGGTGGGGTGTGGGGCGGCTCGTGCGGCGCGGCGACAAGTGGCCGGTGGGCCGCACGATCTCCTTCGTGCTCGGCATCCTCACCGTCCTGCTCGTGATGTGCACCAAGCTCAACGACTACGGCATGGTCATGTTCAGCGTGCACATGGTGCAGCACATGGTGATCAGCATGCTGTCGCCGATCCTGCTGCTCCTGGGTGCGCCGATCACACTGGCGCTGCGCGGACTGCCGGCCGCGGCGCGGGGCCACAAGGGTCCCCGTGAGTGGCTGCTGTGGCTGCTGCACAGCCGGTACATGCGGATCATCACGCACCCCGCGTTCACGATCCCGCTGTTCATCGCGAGCCTGTACGCGCTCTACTTCACGCCGCTCTTCGACACGCTGATGGGCTCCAAGGCGGGCCACATCGGAATGATGGTGCACTTCCTCGCCGTCGGCCTGGTCTTCTTCTGGCCGATCATGGGCGTCGACCCGGGGCCGCACCGGCCCGGCTATGTGATGCGGATGCTGGAGCTGTTCGCGGGCATGCCGTTCCACGCGTTCTTCGGCATCGCGCTGATGATGGCGACCCAGCCGATGATCGGTACGTACATGCACCCGCCGGCCTCGCTCGGCATCGACGCGCTGGCCGACCAGGAGGCGGCGGGCGGCATCGCCTGGGCGTTCAGTGAGATCCCCTCCGTGGTGGTCCTGGTGGCCCTGCTCTTCCAGTGGCGGCGCTCCGAGGACCGTGAGGCGCGGCGCAAGGACCGCGCCGCCGACCGCGACGGGGACAAGGAGCTGGAGGCGTACAACGCCTATCTGGCCTCACTGGCCGCACGCGGCCGCTAGCGCCGGAGGGGCATCGGGGGTGACGATGGTCCTCGGACCGCGGTCTCGGCGCAGGCGCCGGAGACTGCCGGGAGGAGGCTGAGCGATGCCCGGTTCCACGAAGACCATGGGTGGGTTCACCATCGGAGGCCTGGTCATGGTGACGGCCTACTCGGTGGGGCTCGGAAGTAACGGCTGGCTGTGGTTCGGCTGGGTCGTACTCGGACTGATCACTCTCGGGATGGTGCTGTCGCGCACCACGTGAGCGGTGTGCCGCGCGACAGCAGGGTCCGCGTGAGGTCGTCGCCGTCCTCAGAACCGGAAGACGTGGCCCGTGTCCGCACCCATCTCGCAGGCGTTCGGGTACGTCTTCTGCCAGCTGATCACCCGTTTCCGGTAGGTACCGGAAGCGGACACGGTGACCGGGTCGAACTTTTTGGTGCACATGCGCGGGTCGTCGGCGAGCTTGTCGAAGTTCCCCTTGGCCCGGGCGATCGCCGCGCACGCCTCGGCGGCCTGCGGGTGGGGGCCGGTGGGCTCGGGCCGGCAGCGCAGCAGGACGCCGCGGATCCAGGTGTTCTCGGAGCCCGAGACGGTGAGGAAGAGCCCGCGCTGCTTCGGGGTGGGGGCCTCGTCCGCCGCATGGGCGGGGACGGCCGTGCCGAGGGCGATCAGGGCGGCGACCGCGACGGTGAAGGGACGCATGCGAAACCTCCGGAGGGGGTGACGGTGACGTGCTGCGGCGTCGGTCCGCGGCGTCCCGTCGGGGACGCCGGGGCGAGGCCAGCGGACCCTCCGCGCGCATCGCGCGTCGAGCCGCCTCGCCGACGGTTCGCCCACCCGGCGGTGGCCGAGGGCCCGAACGGCCTCTCGCGTCCGCGTCGCCGATTGGCTACTGTGCGTCGTCACCTGGATCAGGGGAAGGCGGGCGCCATGTTTTATCTACTGCTCAAGTACGTGATCCTCGGCCCACTGCTCCGGCTGATGTTCCGGCCGAGAATCGAGGGCCTGGAACATGTGCCCGAGTCGGGTGCCGCGATCGTCGCGGGCAACCACCTGTCGTTCTCCGACCATTTCCTGATGCCGGCGATCATCAAGCGCCGCATCACGTTCCTCGCGAAGGCCGAGTACTTCACGGGGCCGGGCCTCAAGGGCCGGCTGACGGCCGCGTTCTTCCACAGCGCGGGCCAGATCCCGGTCGACCGCTCGGGCAAGGAGGCAGGCCAGGCAGCGATCCGCGAGGGCCTCGGCGTGCTGCGCAAGGGCGAACTGCTCGGCATCTACCCGGAGGGCACGCGCTCGCACGACGGGCGGCTCTACAAGGGCAAGGTCGGCGTCGCGGCGATGGCGCTCAAGGCGGAGGTGCCGGTGATCCCCTGCGCGATGATCGGCACCTTCGAGGCACAGCCGCCGGGCCAGAAGATGCCGAACTTCCGGCGGGTGACGATCCGCTTCGGCGAGCCCCTCGACTTCTCCCGCTACGTCGGCATGGACAACGAGAAGGCGGTCCTGCGGGCCGTCACCGACGAGATCATGTACGCGATCCTCGGGCTCTCCGGACAGGAGTACGTCGACAAGTACGCGGCGGTCGTGAAGGCGGAGGAGGCCGAGCGCCAGGGCGCGGCGGGACGGTCCGGGCCGTGGCGTTCCCGAACTATGATCGCGAAGTCGATCTCTTCGACGACTGAACGGAAGGCGCCTGAGCGGAAGGCGCCTGAGCGGAAGGCGCCTGAACGGAAGGCGCCTGAGCGGCGCGACGGGAGGGCCAAGTGAGCGAAGAGCACGTCCAGTACGCCAAGTTGGTGGGGCTGCTGGAGGAGCGGGGCGCGGCGTACCGGGTCATCGAGCATGATCCGGAGGGCGCCACGGAGGCGGTGAGCGCGCTGCGCGGCAACACCTTGGAGCAGGCAGCCAAGTGCATTGTGGTGATGGTGAAGATTGGCAAGAAGACGAAGCGGTACGTCCTCGCCGTGGTGCCGGGCGACCGGCGCGTCGATCTGAACGCGCTGAAGGCGCTGCTCGGTGGCACGTACGCCGGGTTCGCGACGCAGGAGGTGGCGGAGCGGCTCTCGGGGAGCGTGAGCGGGACGATCCTGCCGTTCTCGTTCGACCCGGAGCTGGAACTCGTCGTGGATCCGGCTCTGTTGGAGCATGAGGAGATCTTCTTCAACGCGGCGCGGCTCGACCGCTCGCTGGCGCTGCGGACGGCGGACTACCGGGAGATCGCCCAGCCTCGGACCGAGGCGATCTCCCAGTAGCGGTGGGCCGAGGGGCTGTTACGGCTTCGGCGTGGCGTGCGGGCCGCACGTCACGTCGGAGGAGTCCAGCCGGCCGGTCAACAGGTAGGCGTCGACACGGTCGTTGAGGCACGGGTTGGGGATGTTGGTGATCCCGTGCGAACCGGCGTCCGCCTCGGTGACCAGGCGCGATCCCTTGAGGCGCTTGTGCAGTTCGAGGGCGCCGGGGTACGGCGTGGCCGCGTCACGGGCGGCCTGGACCAGCAGTGTGGGCGGCAGGCCCTTGCGGCTCTCGATCTCCAGCGGGCGCTGCTGCTTGCTGGACCAGGTCGCGCACGGCAGGTTCATCCAGGCGTTGCCCCAGGTGAAGAAGGGGCTCGTCCGGTGGATGCGGGTGTTGTCGCGGTCCCACTTCCGCCAGCTGCGCGGCCACTTGGCGTCTGCGCACTCGACGGCGGTGTAGACGGCGTTGCTGTTCTCCGAGGTTGCGTTGCCCGCCTTGTCGTCCATGTCGGGGCTCGCCGCCTCGATGAGGGGCTTCGGGTCGCCTGCGACGTACTTGCTCCAGTTCGTGGCGATCTGGACCCAGTAGGAGTCGTAGTACGGCGCGTTCTGGAAGTAGGAGTGGAGTTCGGCCGGGCCGACGACGCCGTCCAGGGGCTGCTTCTTCGCGGTGGCGCGCAGCTTCTCCCACTGGGCACGGACCTCGCCGTAGGTGTCGCCGAGGTGGAAGGCGGCGTCGTTCTTCGCGACCCACGTCATCCAGTCGATGAGGCGCTTCTCGAAGGCGATGTCCTGGTCGAGGTTGACCTCGTACCAGATCTTGTCCGTGCGCGGGTTGACCACGGAGTCGAAGACCATGCGGCGTACGTGCGTCGGGAAGAGGGTGCCGTAGACCGCGCCCAGGTAGGTGCCGTAGGAGACGCCGAGGAAGTTCAGCTTCCGCTCGCCGAGGGCCGCGCGGATGACGTCCAGGTCGCGGGCCGTGTTCGGCGTCGTCATATGCGGCAGCAGTGCGCCGCTGCGCTCCTGGCAGCCGTCCGCGTACTCGGCGGCGAGTTTGCGCTGGGCGCGCTTGTCGGCCTCGCTGTCGGGGATCGGGTCCGGCTTGGGCGCCTTCACGAACTCCTGCGGGTCCATGCAGGAGACGGGCGCCGAGTGACCGACGCCGCGCGGCTCGAAGCCCACGAAGTCGTACGCCTTCGCGGTCTTCTCCCACAGCTTGTTCTGGGTGACGACGCGCCGCGGGAAGCGCAGGCCGGAGGCGCCGGGGCCGCCTGGGTTGTAGACGAGGGCGCCCTGGCGCTCGTCCTTCGTGCCGGTGTTGCCGATGCGGTCGACGGCGATCTTGATCTGCTTGCCGTCGGGCCGGGTGTAGTCGAGGGGCACGGTGACCCAGCCGCACTGGATGGGCTTCTCCAGGCCCCAGTCGGCCGGGCAGTCCTTCCAGTCGACGCCGGCCTTGGCCGCGCGCCGGGCGGCGAGCGCCACGCCGCGGGCCTCACGGTCCTCGCGCTCCTTGCCGAAGCGGGCGCCCGCGTCGGCCTTCCCGCCCGTCTCGGTCCCGGCGATCGCCGTCGGGGCGGCCACCGCGCCCGCTATGAGCGTCACCGCGACGAGCGCGCCCGCCGAGCCGAGCACCGCCGTCCGCCTGGTCCCTCGGGTCCAACTCAAGTGGGGCCTCCCGCACATCGATTCGAGCAGATTCGATCAGTACGGGGGATCCTTGCGCCTGGGGGCGGGGGGCGACAGGCGCGGGGGGCCTTCTTTACTAATCCGATAACCGGACCCGGTTGCCCCTGTGAGCGGTCCGCGCGGCCCCGCCCCGCTGCCCTCGCGACCAGGATCGGCCCGGCGTCGGCGAGGGTGTCAGGGGCTGTTTTTCAAGGTCCCGGACATGGTCCCGTCGAGGGAGCCGTACTCGAGAGTCCGGTCGTCCACGGTGTCCAGCCAGATCGGGGCGAGGCCAGCGGGGCAGTCCGGTGCGGGCGCCGCGCCGGTGGTCGCGGGGTCCGCCGGGGTGGTGAGGAGGCGGCCGTCCATCGCGGTGAACAGCTGTGCCTCGTAGAAGCAGGAGGGTTGGGAGCCCCGGCCGTCCACGATCTTCACGGTGCTGTCGTGCAGGGTCTCGGTCTGTAGGGTGACCGACTCCAGGGTGCCTTTGCGCTGCTTGCCGCTGTCGGCGTACCAGGTGGTCAGACCGTATTCGGCGATCGAGGTGTTCTCCTGCCTGGTGAGCTGGATCTCCTGTCCACCGACCGTCCATACGAGTCGATCGGGGTCCACGGGGTCGTAACCGAGGCTGCCACCGGGCCGGTCGCGGCAGAGGCCGAAATCGGCCTTCGGCCTTCCGGTCCTGATCTCCCCGGTGCCGAGCGCGACGGTCCGTTTGCCGGAGTCCTCGTCATGCCCGGCGGACTCGACGTCGGCGCGCGTGACACAGAGCAGTTCGGTGCCCATGACGGACACCATGGCGTCGCCGTCGCTCTTGTCGGCGCCGAACTCCACCATCGCGTACTTCTCGGACTTCGTGCCCTGCCCGGGGAACTTGCCCTCCCACTTGCCGTGGAGGGCCTTCGGCACGGCGGCACCGGCTTTCCCGCCGCCACCACCCTCCTGGCCGCCGCCCCCGCCGCCCCCCTCCCAGGGTTTGATCGCGAGCAGCCCTCCGCCCGCGGCGAGCACGGCCAGGACGAGGGCCCCGGTCCATACGGCTCGGAGGCGCCGGCGCGGCTTTCGTGTACCGGTCGGCGCCCAGGCGGGCATGGTCGGCGGAGCCGGTGGCGGAGTCTGCGGTTGAGCCGGGAGCGGAGTCTGCGGTTGAGCCGGGAGCGGTGAGGGCGTCGCCGGTCCGGATTCCACCGACGGCCACGCCGTCGCAATCTCGGCCGTCGGCGGGGGCAGGGCGCCGGGCCGAGACGGAGCCTGCCCCGGCGCATCGAAGTCCAGCAACTGCGCGGCATGGCGCCCGACTTGCTCAAGCACCTCCCCCGGGAGCCACGGACCGGCCCGCAGCCCGGACGTCCGCTCCGCGATCTCCCGCGGCGCGGGCCGGCGCGCCGGCTCCTTCCGCATGCAGTCGCGTACGAGCGGCAGCAGGCTCTCGGGCACGCCGTCCAGGTCGGGCTCGTCCTCGGCGATCCGGAACAACTGCGCGTGCATGCCGCCAGTACCGGTCACCCCGAACGGCTGCCGCCCCGTGGCGGCGTACGCCAGAACGGAGCCGAGGCAGAACACATCGCTCGCGGGGCCGAGTTCACGCCCGCGCGCCTGCTCGGGAGACATGAATCCGGGTGAGCCGATGAGCATGCCCGTACGGGTTCGCGCGCCGTCGCCGACGAGGGTGTCCAGGACGTCGAGCGCCCTGGCGATACCGAAGTCGATGACGCGCGGACCGTCCACGGTGACCAGCACGTTCGCCGGCTTGAGGTCGCGGTGGACGAGACCGGCGCCGTGCACGGCCTCCAGCGCGAGAGCGAGGCGGTTGGCGAGCGTGCGTACAGAATGTTCGGGCAGCGGGCCGTAGTCCTCGGCCACCACCTCATGGAGCGACGGCCCCAAGATGTACTGCGTCGCGACCCACGGCGAGGCCGCGTCGGTGTCCGCGTCCAGCACGGCCGCGGTCCACTGGCCGCCCACCCGCCGGGCGGCGGCTATCTCGCGGGCGAACCGCTGCCGGAACTCGGGCACTCGGGCCAGTTCGTCCTGGATCACCTTGAGCGCCACGGTGCGCCCGCCCTCCGAGCGCCCGAGGTACACCCGGCCCATGCCGCCCTCGCCGAGCCTGCCGAGCAGTCGGTACCGCCCGATGTATGCCGGATCACCCGGCGCGAGTGCCCGCATGGCGCACGTTCCCCCTGGTTCGGCCGTCTCTCAGTGAGCCCGGGTATCAAAGTACTTCAGCGGACCGGGCGTTCGACTACGGGCCTATAACGTGAGGCACGAGCACCGTCCAGGCACGCGCACCCTTCAGGCACGGGCCGCCCTCGGTGCCCGGACGTTCAACACCCCGGGCCGCGCGCCTGAAGCAGGCTCAGCCGCCGCACCCGCACCCGCCACAACCGCCCCCGTCCCCATCCCCGCAGGAGGACGAGCTACCGTCGCACGACGAGTCGCCCTTGGGCGGCGCGCTCCAGCCGGGCATCCCGCCGCCGCAGCCCGCCACCGCGCCGCCCGCGACCCAGCTCTCGGCCTCACCTCGCCGCGGCGCACCCGGCGCGGTCTTGGCGGCATTGCGCGCGGGCCTGTTCCTGACCTTCTCGACGACGGCGATCAAGGCCACCAGAAGCGCCGTCGCCACGAGCCCCACGAGCCAGATCTCCGCCACGGCCCTCACCGGTTTCCTGGTTCCCCCGCCCCCGGGACGGTGGGCGCTCCCCCGCGCGCGCGGAGACACTCCGACGGTCCCAGAGGGCGCCCGGGCGAGTCCAGGGCTCGCGCACGCGATGCAAGGTTTCCCGGCGTGCCATTGGCATATGACAAGTCGCTCTTTCATCCGGCCTGTGCCACCGTGGAGAAGGTCCTGCGGACGCGTTCAGGCTCTTGCCCGTCCGCGGTGCCCGGCCGGGGTTCGGCTCCCTTGGAAGGCCGCATGACCGGTTCCGGGACCCGGCGACGGGCCGTCTCCTCGGCAGCGCCCCGCGGGCGTTGCGCATGGCCGGCCTCCTCCACGACTGGCCGGTCTCCTCCACGACGCGGCCCCGGGTCCCGGACCCCGCGAAAGGACGTCCATGAACGCCAGCGCTGCGCCCCCTCCCGTCGAGGCCGATGTACTGGTCATCGGCAGCGGGCCCGTCGGGTGCACCTTCGCCCGCAAACTGGTGGACGCCGGCAAGAGCGTCCTGATGATCGACGCCGGGGCCCAACTGTCCCGCCGCTACGGCGAACACCTCAAGAACAGCTATCTGTTCCAGAAGAACATCGATCTGTTCGTCGCGGTCATCAAGGGCAACCTGCTCCCCCTGTCGACCGCCACCAGCAGGGAGCCGGTGCTCACCCTCGACCCGTCGGCGTTCACGTACGACCCGGACGAATACGCCGGCTTCTCGATGCGCAACCAGAACCCGGAGCAGCGGGTGCACGTCAACCTGCCCGCGGCGGCGGCCACGTACGCGGTGGGCGGCATGGCCACCCACTGGACCTGCGCGGTTCCCCGCTTCCACCCCGAAGTGGAGCGGCAGTACGGCGGGCAGGGCTACCCCATCGACGACAAGGAGATGGACAGGCTGTACGACGAGGCGGAGTCCCTACTGGCGCGCAGCACCTCCGTGTTCACCTCCTCGGCCCGGCACCTGCTGGTCAAGCGGGTCCTCCAGCGGGCCGGGGAGGAGTTCGCCGAGGTCACCGAACTTCCCCTCGCGGTCAGCGACCGCGCCGACTCCGCCCGGACCTCCGCGGTGACGTGGTCGGCCGCCGACACCGTCCTCGGCGAGCTGGCCGACCCCGTCCACACACCGTCACGCGGCTCGTTCACGCTGCTGCCCGAGCACCAGTGCGTCCATCTGGAGATCAGCGGCTCGGGCAAGCACCAGAAGGTCCAGTACGCCATGGTGCGCAACCTGCGTGACGTACGCGAGGAGATCCGGCTGCGGGCCGATACGTACGTGGTGGCGTGCGGCGCCGTACCGACGCCGCAGCTGCTGTTCAACTCCGGTGTCACCCTCCCCGCACTCGGCCGCTACCTGACCGAACAGCCCATGTCCTTCTGCCAGGTCGTGTTGCAGCAGGAGCACATGGACGGCATCGAGGACATCCTGCGGACCTCGCCCGGCGGCGGCGACGTCACGACCGAAGCCGCCCGCGAAGCCGACGCCACGGCCGAAGCCGCCGCCGACCGGGTCGCCCGCTACCGCGCCGCCCAGCTGAAGCGGCTGCGCTCGGGTGACAAGTGCGCCGACCCGGTGCCCTTCCCTCCCGGCGAACGGGATCCGAACCTGGCCCTGCTGGTGTCCGACCGGCGCCCCTGGCACTGCCAGATCCACCGGGACGCCTTCACCTACGGCGCCGTACCGCCCAATGTCGACCCCCGGCTCATCGTCGACCTGCGCTGGTTCGGCATCTCCCGGCCCCACCCGGAGAACAGGGTCACCTTCTCCCGCGCGCTGCGCGACACCTTCGACATGCCGCAGCCCACCTTCCACTTCTGCCTCGACGAGGCCGAACGGAAGGAGACCGACCGCATGAACGAGCACATGCTGCGCACCGCTTCCGCGCTGGGCGGCTTCATGCCCGGCTCCGAGCCCGTCTTCCTCACCCCGGGCCTGCCGCTGCACATCGCGGGCACCACCCGCATGGGCACGAATCCGCTGGACAGCGTCGTCGACGAGTACTCCAAGGTGTGGAACATCGACAACCTCTACCTCGGCGGCAACGGCCTGCACCCCTTCGGCAACGCCTCCAACCCCACGCTCACCAGCGTCGCCACGGCCTTGCACGCCGTCGACACCATCGTCAAGGGCCACCCCGGACACTGACTCCCGACCCCTGGACCTCACCATGCCGGCACACATCCCCCCGCCCCCGGACGGCATCCACCTGGGCATCACCCCCACCTGCTGGACCAATGACGACTTCCCGTTGATCGGCAACGACATCCCGATGGAGCAGTGCCTCAGCGAGATCGCGCTCGCCGGGTTCGAGGGGTGCAGCATCGGACACACCTTCACCACCGATGTCCACGCGCTGACCGCCGCGATGCATCTGCGCGGCCTGAGTGTGAGCGAACCGTGGGTGAGTACGTACTTCACCGTGCCGGACGGGGCCGGGCGCACCGCCCGCGACCTGCTGAAGGTCCTGGAGTTCCTGAAGCGGTTCAACGCGGGGGCGCCCCCGGTGAGGACCCGCGTCATCGGCGTCGCCGAGTTCGGCGGGGCTGTCCACCTTCAGGCGCTCAGCCTGCGCAGCAACAAGCCGGAGTTCACCGACGAGCAGTGGGACGACCTGTGCAACGGGCTGAACAAGATCGGCGAGATCACCGCGAGCCAGGGCTTCACCCTCGCCTACCACCCCCACATGGGCACCGGCGTACAGACCGAACAGGACGTCGACCGGCTCATGCGGCAGACGGACCCGCGACACGTCGGCCTCCTGCTGGACACCGGTCACCTCGCCTGGGCGGGGGCCGATCCGACGGAGATCGTCGAACGGCATCGGGACCGCGTCGTCCACGTCCACCTGAAGAACGTCCGCGGCGGTGTCCACGCGGACCGCACCTTGGCCGACGGCAGTTTCCGCGAGTACGTCGAGGCCGGCATCTTCACGGTGCCCGGCGACAGCGACGGCTTCGTCGACTTCGACACCGTCCTCAAAGTCCTGCGGCCCGGCGACTCCTACCGCGGCTGGCTGGTGGTGGAGGCCGAGCAGGACCCGCGGGGCGGCCATCCGCCGCTCCATTACGCCCGGACCGCCCGCGCCTATCTGGCCGAGGCACTCGGCTGACCCGATCCGACCGCACGCTCTCACCGGAAGGCACCCCCATGGGCGTCGCAAGCACCCCCCTGAACATCCGCGTCCCCCGGTTCACCCGAGAGGTCCTCCAGGACGACCTCATCGAGGGCTACTGGCTGGAGGCGCCCGACATCGACGGCGACACCCGGCCCGATCTGGTCGGCCACGGCCTCTACCTCGGCGAGATCTACTGGTACAGGAACCCCGGCTGGCAGCGGCAGTTGGTGGCCGACGGCTTCCACATGCCGATCGGCGCCCACTTCGGGGACATCACCGGCAACGGCTACCCGGACCTCGTGGTCTGTTACGAGCTGTACGGCGAACGCGGGCGCATCGACGACCCCGACCCCGAGGGCGGGAAGATCGACTGGATCGAGAACACCGGGAAATTCGACTCCGAGACGCGCTGGAAGCGGCATTACATCGGCCGTGAGACGGCCATGCACCGGCTGCGTCTCGGCCACTTCACCCAGACCCGCAAGCCCGAGCTGATGGCCCTGCCGACCGTGGGGGGCCGGCACGTCCACGCCCTCGTACCCGTCGTGCTGTTCAGCCCCAACAACGACATACGACAGCCCTGGGACAAGCGCGTCATCGACGACAGCCACTTCCGCATGATCCACGGAGTGGAGATCCAGAAGAATCCGCTGCCCGGCAGCGAGCACCTCGACTCGATCCTGCTCGCCTCCGAGGAGGGCGTGACCTGGCTCCATTACGACGAGCGCGAGCACCGGTTCACCACCACGCACATCGGCGACGGCGAACACGAGCGGTTCGAGCGGACCGGGTTCAAGGGCAGTGGCGACGTGGGCGCCGGACGGATCGGCGCCGACCCGCACGCCTACGTCGTGGCGACGGAGCCCTTCCACGGCAACACCGTGGCGGCGTACATCAAGGAACGCCCCGGCACCCCCGTGGCCGAGGCGAGCTGGCGCCGGATCGTGCTCGACGTCTTCGGCGACCCCAACGAACTCGGCGAGGGCCCGAGCCACCAGATCATCTGCGCGGACTTCGACAACGACGGCGACGACGAGTTCCTGGTGGCCCTGCGCGGCCCGTATCCCTGGCAGGGCGTCTTCTACTACAAGGCGCTGGACATCACCGCCGGCGTGTTCGCCAAGTGGCGGGTGTCGTCGGACAGCGCCGCGCGGATCGCCATCGGCGACTTCAACGGAGACGGCCGACTCGACTTCGCCACCATCGCCTACAAGGTGGACAAGTACTTCCTCGCCGAGGACGCCAAGCTCTGCCTGTTCCGCAACGACATCGAGACCAACCCCACATGAGGACTGACAGATCCTGGTGGCCGTGGGTCATCGGAGCGATCGGCGTCGCGGCGCTCGGCACGGTGTTGGCCCTGGTGGTCGGCGCGGGCGCACAGGCCGCCGCGACCTCGCTGAGCGTCCTGATCTCGGCCACGGCGGGCCTGCTCAGCTGGTCCTGGCACCGGACACGCCCCGCCGCGCCCGCCACCAAGGCGGAACTGGAACAGGCCGCGGAGGCGCTCGCCGCCATGGTGCGCAACCAGTGGACGGAGGAAGCCGCCGCGCAGGGCCTGCTGGATCCCCACCCGCTGGCCGTGCGCTGGCACAGCGCGCAGACGGAGTCCGGCGACCACGCGCGGATGGTCGGCCGCACCCTGTCCGGCCGCAGCGACAACATCCAGGCCTTCGCCGAGGCCTTCCGCGCCCTGCCGCGCCGCCGCCTCGTCATCCTCGGCGACCCCGGCGCCGGCAAGACGGCCCTCGCCATCCTGCTCGTACGAGAACTCCTGCGCGCCCCCGAACCCGGCGAGCCCGTCCCCGTGCTGCTGGACCTGGCCCCGTGGAACCCCCGCAAGCAGCCACTGCTCGACTGGATGGCACGCCGTATCCACGAGGACTACCCGGCGCTGCGCAACCACGAGACGTACGGTCGCGACGCGGCGCGCAAACTGGTCGCCGAGAGACGCGTCCTGCCCGTCCTGGACGGCCTCGACGAACTGCCGGCCCAGCTGCGCCCCCAGGCGCTGACCGCCCTCAACCACGCCGTCGCGGTGCACGGGCCGCTGATCCTCACCGCGCGCCAGGCCGAATACCACCAGGTGGTCGCGGAGACCGACGTGATCACCGCCGCGGCCGTCGTGATCGCAAGCCCGGTGGAGGCGGCGGACGTGGCGGACTATCTGCGCTGCGCCGTCCCGCCCCGGCGCGGCGCGGCGTGGCAACCGGTGATCGACGAACTCACGCGGCACCCCGAAGGCACCGTCGCCCGGGCCCTGTCGGTGCCGCTGAACATCTGGCTCGCCCGCACCGTCTACGCCTCACCGGCCAGCGACCCCGCCGACATGACGCGCTGCACCGACACGAAGAGCCTCCAGCACCACCTGCTCGACGCGCTGGTGCCTGCGGTCTTCTCCGCGGAGCCGGCCGTCGCGGACCCGTCGGTCCCCGACGTACGCCGCTCCGCCGCCGCCCGCTGGCGGCCCGATGACGCCCGCACGGCACTCGCCTTCCTCGCCGCGCACATCAAGCGGCAGGGCACGGACGACATCGCCTGGTGGGAACTGCACCGCACCCTGCGGCCGGATCCGGTGGGCCCGCTGTCCGGCCCGGTGGCCGGGGCGGTCCTGGGGCTGGGAGCGGGGTGCATGGCGGGCGAGTACTTCCACTGGGCGCTCTCGCCGCTCGCGCGGCTGGTCGGGTTTCTGGCCATCACGCTCACCACCGGTGTCGCGGCGGCGACGGTGGTGCGGCTCGCCTGGGTTCCGGACGGGAGGAGGGGGCCGACGTGGCCTCCGGTCGAACCCTGGCCGCCCGAGCGGAGGCGGACGAACGCCTTCGCGGAGGTCGCGCGCCGCGTGGGCATCGGATGCGCGGTCGTCCTTCCGCTCTCCGCGGGGGTGGGGGCGGTGATCGAGCACTGGGCGAGGACCCTCCAGCACGTGGGCGCGGACAGCCAGGTGGGTGTGGCGCCTTACACCGGGCTCAGGGCGAGTGTCGCCTGGGTGCTGTTCATGGCGCTGCTCGCCCTCGGCGTGCTGGGTGTCTCGATCTTCTGCCGACGGGTCAGGTGGCGTCCCTTCACCGCGGAACACCGTGGCGTCCGGGCACGTAAGATCCTGGTGTTCGTCCTGCTCTTCTGGCTGGGTGCCGAACTCGCCGGTTTTCTCTCCTACCTGTCCGTTCGCCAGGTGACAGGGCGCCCTCTTCTGGACGTCTCGTTCATCGACCCGTCCGAGGCCGTGTCCTTCGTCAGTCAGCGGGCGACTTTCCGGGCCTGCGTCTTCCTGCTGGTCATCGTCATCATGGCGGGGCTCCAACTCGCCGACGGCTCATCACGTCCCTCCCGGCTGAACTTCCGTGCTCCAAGGCGCCTGTTGTGGTCCGTGCTCCCCGGATGCGTCGTGCAGGGCGCGCTGTTGGGGGTCAGCCTGGGAATCGCGCTCGCCTTTGTGGCGCCCTGGATGTCCAGTCCACCCTGGTGGGTGCGGTGCACCGCGACAGGCGTCCTCGGCGTCTTCTTCGGCGCCCTCTTCGGAGCGGGGCTGGGGATCCTTCGCTGGGCCCGGGTCCCCGCCGACCTCGAACAGGAGACACCTCAGTCCACCGTGCGCGGCGACCGCACCGTCGCCGTCGCACTCATGGTGCTGGCCGTGGTGCCGCCTCTGGTGAAGTGGGTCATCACGGTCCAGTGGGATCTGGAGAACAGTCACATCCTGGGCGTGGAGACGGTCGGGGAGTGGCTGCTGACGCTGGAGGCGAATCTGGCGCTCGGCCTCGCCGCCGGGCTCGTGGCCGTTTCGAGCACCGCCTACTTCGCCTACCGAGAGGCCGGCCTACGGCTTGCCGCGGCCCGGCGGCTGCCGCGTCATCTGTTGTCGTTCATGGAGGACGCCCGCGTGCTCAGCGTGCTCAGACGGGTCGGGCCCGTCTACCAGTTCTGTCATGCGGAGTTCAGGGACCGCATCGTCGTCGGTGTCCCCGCGGCGGGGGACTCGGCCCGGGCGGACGCGGCCGGGGCGTGACGGCTCACGTGCCGCTCTCCGCCCACATGCGGCCCTCCGCGATCCGCCGCGCGACTTCCGCCGGCGCGACCAACGTGACCTGCATGGCCTCGCCCTTGGGAACCTCGACCAGCGTTCCCTCGGGGACGATCAGACAACTACCGCCACAGCTGCTGAGGCACCTCTTCCTCGTGTGCCACGCGGAGTGCTCGGGAGCCCAGTCGAGTATCTCCCGCAGCGTCCATTCGCCGTCGTCCCTGTGCGGCAGGTCCACCTGCACGTCACATACGCTGATCGAGAAGCGGTTGTCGGCGGGGTCGTCCGTCATGCGTCTGCCTTCCTCGCGGGGTGAAGTCCGCCTGCACAGCGGATCTTTGGCTCACGCTAAGGCCGCCTTCGACACCCCGCCACCAGAGACAAACGCACGGTCACCGGAACGGCTGACGCCCCCCGGCGGCCACGTAGCGCTCGGCGCACAGGACGTCGACGACGGCCGCCGCCGTGTGGGCCCGCTGGACCTCGCCGTTGAACGCGCCGCCGCGGAGCATCGGCCAGGTCGCGGAGAAGCGGGCCTGCACACGTGCGGCGACCCGCAGCCGTCCGTCGCCGTCCCAGCGGTCCGGAAGGGTGAATTCGCCCAGCGTGTCGGGGGTTTCCGAGAGGTCGCCCTGGAGGAGAGCGGCGAGGTACTCGTAGCAGTCGAAGGCGTCGGAGATCGCGCGGTCGCTGTCGGCGCCCGGGTCGGCGAGCACGTCCCGCAGCCGCCGGCGCAGCCACGTGCTGTGCGACGCGTCGACGAGCGGCGGTGGATACGGCGTCTCCAGGAAGGCGTTGACGCGCTCACCGGGGCCGAGGACGTCCGTCGGGCGCAGGACCAGCACGGCGGGCCTGGGCTCGGTCGCGGCCCGGCCGCCGGGGCCGGACCGCGAGGCGGAGGGATGCGTGCTGACCGGTTCGAGCAGCAGCCGGCCGAGCAGCTCGTCGCGGCCGGCCAGTTCGGCGGCGCCGGCGGCGGCGGCCAGGGCGAGCAGGGCCGGGTAGCGGCGCAGCCCGGGATCGCCCTGTTCGCCGTCGTCCCCGGGTACGTTCAACAGTCGTTGCAGCACGCGTACCCACACCCGTGCGTGCGCCCCGGCCTCGTCGTGGAACACGCCGACGGCCATCAGGTGCAGGAGTGTGTCGCAGTCACTCCGGTAGCGCTCAAGCCTCTCCCGGTACGCCTCCGGGCCCAGGGCGCGCTCGCCGGGCGGGTACCGGCCACCGTCCGCGATTCGCTCCAGGACCCGCGTGACCTCGGCCTCCAGCAGTTCGTGCAGCTCGATGCGGCGCACGGGGTCGGGCAGCGCGCGCTTGAGGCGGGCCACGGACAGCTCTCGGGTCGGTGCGGGTGCCGTCAGGTGTTCCAGGGCGTCGACCCGGGCCAGGAGGCCGGGGAAGAACTCCTCCGCCGTCAGGCCCTGGACCACCACGGCGCCATGCCGGGCGACCAGCTCCGCGGCCTTGCCCTGCGGGCCGTGCGGGGCGGCCCAGAACACGGGGTATCGGCGGGTGGCGCGGCGGTCGAAACAGGCGACCAGCGCGTGGTCCCACTGGGCGGACCAACCGCAGACGATCAGTCCGTACTCGTCGAGGACCTGGTCCACGAGACCGGCCCAGGCCGCCGGGTACTCCCCCAGCTCGCGCTCGGTGTTGCGGGCCTCCAGGTCGGTCAGGTCGCCGTGCAGCTTGACGACCGTGGCCCGGGCGTGCGCCAGCGGTGTCATCCCGCGCAGGCTCGCGGGGCTGTGGATGATCTGCGGCTGTACTCCCGCCGCTTCCAGCGCCTGCTCGGTGAGCCGGTCGAAGTTGGTGGTCAGCACCACGCGCACCGAGCCGCGCGCCACGAGTCGGGCCGCCGCGTGGTGCGCCGCCCCGGGCCGCTTGCGTCCGTCCTGCCGGTCCTCGTCGTCCGGCTCGAAGTAGCCGCGCAGCAGCTTGTGCCGGGCGGCGGGGGTGTCGCCCAGGGCCTCCAGCAGGGCGGAGTAGCCGAGCGGCCCCCCGTCGCCGTGGCGGGCCCACCAGGCCTCCGGATCGGCGGCGGCGAGTTCCTCGTCCGCGCCGCGCGCGACGGCCGCCCGGTGCACCAGGTCCGTGACGATCTCCCACCCCGTGGGCACACCGGCGTCCCGCGACATGCCCGCGCCCAGCAGCAGGGCGTAGACGCCGGGCCCGGCCTGCACGCACATGGCCAGCGAGATCATGGGGTCGAGACCGCGCATCGGCGCTGCCGCGGCCGGCCTGTCGTCGTCCGTCATGCCTTCCACTGTGCGTGGCGGGCCTCGCGGACGCCTCCTGGCCTGCGCCTCCGTCCGGGCACGGTGGGCGGGCAGGCCGATACGGCTCTTGCGGGTGCGGGTATGGGTGAGCGCATGACCACGCAGAACGCGATCACCTGGCCCGAGAAGTACCTGCCCGGCACCGGCGACAATTTCGTCTCGAACGAGGTGATCGTCCAGGGCGTCGCCGCCGCCCAGGTCTGGATGTATCTGACCGACACCTCCACCTGGGAGTCGTACTACGACAACATCACCGCCGTTTCCTTCCCGGAGGGCGGTGGCCCCGTGCTGAAGGACGATGTCATCTTCACCTTCGAGCCTGTCGGGTTCTCGTCCGTGCGCACCCAGCACGCCCGCGTCGTCGAGTTCCAGGCCCCGGCGAAGGGAGTCCCGGGCCGTCTTTCCTGGACGGCCGACCAGGACGGTACGCCGGAGGAGCGGCTCGACGTACTGCACGCCTGGCTGGTCGAGGACCTGCCGGGCGGCCGCGTGCGGATCCTCACCCAGGAGACGCAGATCGGTCACCCCGCCGCCGAACTCGCCCGGCTGCTCCCCAACCCGATGCTCAACGGCCACCAGGCCTGGCTGAACGGCCTGATCAAAATGGCCTCCGGCGGACCGGACGCCTGATGTCCCGTCCCGAGGGGGATGGCCGTCGAGGGGAGCCTCCTCGGACGGCGGCGCACCAGGCCGCGAGCGGCGGCGGGCAAGGATACCGTCGACGCTATGGACGGTGACCTTCGAAGCTGGCGCCCGTGCCTGCTCGCCGGCGCGGTGTTCGCCGTATGCATGGCCGGGACGACGCTGCCGACCCCCCTCTACGGCCTCTATCAGGCGGAGTTCGGGTTCTCCGAGCTGACGGTCACCGTCGTCTACGCCGTGTACGCCGTCGGAGTCATCGGGGTGCTGCTGCTCGCGGGCAACGCCTCGGACGCCGCGGGCAGGCGGCCGGTGCTGCTGTGGGGCCTGGGCTTCGCCGCCGCGAGTGCCGTCTGCTTCCTGTGCGCCACTGGTCTGGGCTGGCTGTATGTGGGCCGGCTGCTGTCGGGCCTGTCCGCCGGCCTGTTCACCGGGGCTGCCACGGCGTACGTGATGGAGTTGGCGCCGCGCGGAGGCGCCTCGCGGGCCACTTTCGTGGCGACCGCCGCGAATATGGGCGGTCTGGGCTGCGGCCCGCTGCTGGCGGGGGTGCTCGCGCAGTACGCCGAGTGGCCGCTGCACCTGCCGTTCGCCGTCCACCTCGCCCTCGTGGTCTGCTCGGCGGCCGTCCTGCTGCGGCTGGCGGAGACCATGCGGCAGCGGCGCCCGCTGAGCACCGTACGGCCGCAGCGGCCCGGGCTGCCCCCGGGGGTGCGAGCGGTCTTCGGACCCGCTGCGGCCGCCGCCTTCGTGGGGTTCGCCCTGTTCGGAGTCTTCACGTCGGTCAGCCCGTCCTTCCTGGCCCAGTCCCTCGACGTGCACAACCGTGCGGTGAGCGGGCTGGTCGTCGCCCTGGCCTTCTTCGCCTCGACCGCCGGGCAGTTGGCCGTCGGCCGGCTCGGCGTGGGCCGGTCGCTGCCCCTGGGCTGCGCCGCTCTCCTTGGCGGACTCGCGCTGCTGGCGGGCGCGCTGTACTGGGAGCTGCTGCCGCTGGTGGTGCTGAGCGCGATCGTCGGCGGGTGTGGGCAGGGGCTGGCGTTTCGCGGGGCGCTGTCCGCCGTGGCCGAGGCGACCGGGGCGGACCGACGCGCGGCCGTGATCTCGGCGCTGTTCGTGGTCGCTTACACGGGCATCTCGGTACCGGTCATCGGCGTAGGGCTGCTGGCACGGCCGCTCGGCCTCGAAGGCGCCGGGCTGGTGTTCATCGCGTGCATGGCCCTACTGGTGTCGGCGGCAGGCGTCTACCTGCTCCGGCGACCGGTAGCGGCGGCACCCTCCGGCGGAGTGCGCTGAGGCGAGGAGCCTCTGAGCGGGCTCGGTGTTCGCGCGGCGAGCACCAACTCAGCGTGCCTGGCCTGGAGATGAGCCGACGGAACGCCGACTCCACGGCACGACGCGGTGTATCGCGCGCCGGGCACCGGGAAGGCCGGCCGGTCGCGCCGGGAACAGTCCGTCCGGTCCGCGCTGTTGCCATGGGGTCGAGACGTACTTCCGCAGGAGGACTGATTCATGACTGACCGGCCTTTGACGCTCATGGCGGTACACGCCCACCCCGACGACGAGGCCACCGGAACCGGCGGGATCCTCGCGCGCTACGCGGCGGAGGGCATACGCACGGTTCTCGTGACGTGTACCGACGGCGGTTGCGGTGACGGACCTGCCGGTACCAAGCCGGGCGACCCCGGGCACGATCCGGCGGCCGTCGCCGCGATACGCCGCAAGGAACTCCAGGCGAGCTGCGACGTCCTGAGGATCAGCGACCTGGAGACGCTGGATTATGCCGACTCCGGGATGATGGGCTGGCCGAGCAACGACGCCCCCGGCGCCTTCTGGCAGACCCCCGTGGAGGAAGGTGCCGCCCGGCTCGCGGACCTCATGCGGCACTACCGGCCCGATGTCGTCGTCACCTACGACGAGAACGGCTTCTACGGCCACCCCGACCACATCCAGGCCCACCGCATCACGATGGCGGCGCTGGAGATGACCTCGCTGACACC
Source organism: Streptomyces sp. NRRL S-920 (assembly GCF_000717945.1). Classification (NCBI taxonomy): domain Bacteria; kingdom Bacillati; phylum Actinomycetota; class Actinomycetes; order Kitasatosporales; family Streptomycetaceae; genus Streptomyces; species Streptomyces sp. NRRL S-920. The sequence continues at coordinate 279,322 of NZ_JODF01000003.1, read as the reverse complement.
GAAGGTGTACTGGACGACGATGCCGCGCTCGCGGATGCGGCGGTTCGGGGAGATCATGCGCGAGTTCCATGGGGACATGCCGGAGCCGGATCCCGCCGAGGCCGCCGCGCTGGCCGAGATCGGCCTTCCCGACGACGAGATCACCACGTGGGTGGACACCACCGCCTACAGCGGTCAGAAGTTCGACTCGCTGGCCGCCCACGCCAGTCAGGGCGAGAACATCTTCTTCCTGAAGATGGGCCAGGAGACATTCGGCGAGCTGATGGGCACGGAGACGTTCCTCCGCGTCAAGGACGCCACCGGCGCGGCTGTACCCGAGAACGACCTCTTCGCCGGACTGCGCTGATCCGCATGCCGCGCCCTTCGCGTGTTCCCCCGCCGCCCCCTTCGCGTGTTCTTCGCGGCCCATGCGGGTGATATCGGGCCGGGCGACGCGGGGGTGGGCGCGCGGCAGCTGCAAGGGTGTCCGTACTCGGCACACGTGGGGGTTCGCCTGCCGGGCGGCCACACGGACGGCCAGGACGGAAGGGACCACCTGATGCACGTCGTGCGGCTGTACCTCGCTCCCACCGCGGCCCTCGTATGAGGCTTCGTCGCTCTGCGAGGCCGACGAGCCCGGGAGCCCGCGCGGCGGCCGCCGCCGTGGTGTGCCTGGGTCTGTTCATGCTGGGGATGGACCTGACCGTCCTGAACGTCGCGCTGCCCGGTCTCCAGCACGACCTGGAGGCTTCGTCCGCCGAAGTTCAGTGGATCGTCGACGCTTACGCCCTGGTGCTGGGAGGCACGGTCCTCGCGGTGGGGGCGTTCACCGACTCCTGGGGGCGCCGGCGTTCGTTCGTCTGCGGGATGGCGGTCTGCGCGGCCGCCTCCGTCTGCGGCGCTTTCGCCGCCCAGCCGTGGCAGGCGGTCGGTGCGCGCTGTCTGCTGGGCGCGGGGGCCGCTCTGCTGATGCCGGCGACGCTGGCGGTCCTCCACGATCTCTTTCCGGAGCCTGTTCTGCGGCGCCGGGCCATCGCCGCGTGGGCCGCCGTGGGCGGGCTGGGCGGGGTGTGCGGTCCGGTGATCGGTGGCTGGCTGGTGGAGCAGTCGTCCTGGCGTGCCGGGTTCTGGGTGAATCTGCCGCCGGCCGTGCTCGCGATCGGTCTCGCGCTGGTTCTCGTACCCGAGTCGCGCTCGCCCCGGCCGTCGGCGTTCGACGCGCCCGGGGCGGCTCTGTCGATCGTCGGTCTGACCGCTCTGGTGTGGGCGGTGATCGAAAGCCCTCACCGGGGATGGACCAGCGGCTGGGTCGTGGGCGTCTTCGCCTGCTCACTCGTGCTGCTGGCCGCGTTCCTCCTCCGCCAGTCGCGCGCCCGGGCGCCCATGCTGCCGCTGTCGGTACTGGCGGCGCCCCGCGTCAGCATGGGGGCCGGCGCGCTGGCCGTGGTGGCGTTCGCCGCGTTCGGTTCCCTCTTCGTGCTGACGCTCTACCTCCAAGGGGTGCTCGGATATTCGCCGCTGGAGGCCGGAGTACGCACTCTTCCCCTGCCCGCGGGGCTGGCGGTCGGCGCCGCGGTGTCCCTGCCCCTTCAGGCACGCAGGGGTCAGAAGACCCCGATCGTGTTGGGGCTCGCGGTCGTTTCGTTGAGCTTCGTCGTTCTGGCGGGTACCAGTGCGGGCTCCGGGTACGGGCGCTGCGCGCTTTTCCAGCTGGTCATCGGCGTCGGCTCGGGCCTGGTGGGGGCGGCGGCGACGGAGTCGGTGATGGCCGCCGTGCCCGAGCAGAAGACGGGGCTGGGCTCCGCGGTCAACGACGCCACCCGCCAGATCGGCTCCGCGCTCGGTGTGGCGGTGCAGGGCGCGATCGTCACCGGCGTGTTCACCTCGCGTCTGCACGCCTCGCTGGACCAGCACGACGCCTCAGGTGAGTTGCTGGCGGCGGCCGACCTCAGCATGCTCGCGGTGCCCGGGGCCGCCGCGCGCCTCGGCCCACTGGCACGCGAGGCCACGCTGGCCGCCGCCCGGGAAGCCTTCGCCGACGCCCTGACGGTTACCGCGGTCGTCGCCGGTACCGTGACCCTCGTCATGTCCGTCGCGGCGGCCCGATGGCTGCCGCGGCCGGTGGAACATCAGCATGAGGACGCCTCCGCTCGACAGGGCGGGGGCGGCGAACTGCCCGGCTGTGCGGTCGGTGTGGGGCGCTGACGTCCCGCTCGCTTCTTCGCCGTACGTCAGCCGGACTGGGCCGTTCGTGCGCGCTCGGAGAGGAGCCGGGTGAGGGTTTCGAGGTCCTCGCCGCTGTAGGCGCGGCTCTCGGTGTCGTTGCCGACGACGACGGTCAGGACCGTTCCGGTGCGGACCACGGTGCTGCGGCTGGTGTGGGTGTCGTACGCGTCTCCACGGCTCGCCGGGAGCGCGAACGCCGCGGTCTGGTCCCCGATCCGCGCCATGGCCAGTGAACTCGCGCCCTCCGCCCGCGCTTTGCCGGCCCTGGCGTCGAAGGCCTTCCGTGCCCCGTCCTCATCCGGGTAGGAGAACACCAGCAACCGAGTCTCCATGCTGTGGCGCCCCAGGTACCGGGACTCCGCCGCGAAGGTGGAGCCGTCGTCCTGCGCGGAGACGTCCGCGGTGGGGGCTGAGCGCTCGGTCCAGCCGGGCGGCAGGCTTGAGACGGGCGGGAGTACGGCGCGCACGGCCTCCGCGTCGGCGAGGGGCAGCGCCCGATCCCCGCTGCCGTCGCCCGGCGCGTCGGCGTCGGGGCCCGGCGACTCGCTGTCCAGGGCCTGGATGGTGCCGTAGACCAGGAGCGCCACGAAGGTCGCGAGCCCGAGGCAGACCGCGCCTAACGCGCCCCGCCCGGCAGGGGTGTTGTGGAAGGTCACCGGCCCGAGTGCGATGGTGCTGCCGCATATCCGCGACCCGCCGTCGATCACCACACCGTTCTGGACGGTCCGCGGAGGCGGGTCGCCGGGCGGCGGTCCGGCGATGATCGGGGCCAGGGCCGCGGCCAACGCGGCGGCGAAATCCCGGTCCGCCGCGACCACGGCGCCGAGCGCGTCGTGCAGCCCCGCGACGGCGGCCGGATCGTCGGGGCGCGCGCCCACGGCCGCAAAGGCCGCCGCTCCCGACGGCGTACCGCCGAGCCGCTGCCGCACGAGGTCGAGGACGCCCTGCCCGGCGCCGGTGAGCGACGCGGGGGCCGCGCCCTCGACAAGCTGCGTTATCACCCGCACGGCCTGCGCGCTCAGCTCCGCTGGATCCATCGCTTCCCCCATCAGTTTGCTATGTACATGCCGATGGTGACGGCGGCCCAAACGGTTCGGCCGCCCCGGTGAGCCGTTTCAGTTCAGGTCGCGCAGGACCTCGTCCAGCGTACGGCGTACCCGCAGGGCGTCCGGGGCGACAACGGTGACCAGGACGGCGGGCCCGGCCAGGGGTGTGAGCGCGGCCCACTCCCCCAGCGGCGCGGCCTGCGGCTTGGCGTGTTCGAACTCCGGTCGTACGACGATGAGTTGGCCGATGGCACGATAGCCCGCGAGGACCGCGGGGCCGTCCCAGCCGCCGGGTGCGCCGGGCCCGAACGACACCTCTTGGTCGAGCAGGGTCGCTCCCGCGCGGCGCACGGTCAGGCGGCTGGTCAGACGGCCGGGGGCCTCACCGGTGCGGCCGAGCACTTGTTCCTCGCGCAGCACCAGGCGACCCCCCGCGGCGATCTCCGCGCGCGTGGTGACGCGCAGGTCGCTGTCGCGTACGGAGATCAACTGCTCGGGAAGCCAGTGCAGTTCGGCCCCCTCGGCGACGGCGAGGCGTACGTCGTAGCGCGCCGCCTGCCTGGCCTGCCCCGGCAGGGCGAGGGTCGCCGCGGCGGAACCGATGTGCAGCGCGGCGTCTTCCCGTGCGGTGGCCTCGACGGCCAGGTGGTCGCCGCCGAGGGGGCCGCTCATCGCGCCGACCAGCGTGACGCGTGCCGCCGGTCCGGTCGAGCGGGTGCGGCGCAGCGCGAGCGGCCCCTCACCGTCGAGCACGGGCAGCGCGGTGCCGCCTCGCCCGTCGGCCTGCGCCACGACGCGGGCGGTGGCCCGGAGGCCCGCGCCGCCCCCCGACTCCGTACGGCCTCCGGGGGCGAGGTCGACCGTCACGCCGACGCGGTCCAGGCGGCGTACTGCTCACGCACCCAGGCAGCGACCGGGCCGACGCCGTCGTCGGACCGCAACGACTGGAAGACGACGGGGAGTTCGGCGCGCTGCGCCTTCGCGTCGGCGGCCATGCGGGCGAGGTCGGAGCCGACGTGCGGGGCGAGGTCGGTCTTGTTGACGACGAGCAGGTCGGCCGTGGTGACGCCGGGGCCGCCCTTGCGGGGGATGTCGTCGCCGCCCGCGACGTCGATGACGAAGATCTGCGCGTCGACGAGGCCCTTGGAGAAGGTCGCGGTGAGGTTGTCGCCGCCGGACTCGACGAGGATGAGGTCGAGCGGCCCGACCTCGTCCTCCAGGTCCTCCACGGCCTCCAGGTTGGCGGAGATGTCGTCGCGGATCGCGGTGTGCGGGCAGGCGCCGGTCTCCACGGCGGTGATCCGCTCGGGCGGCAGGACGGCCTCGCGGAGCAGGAATTCGGCGTCCTCGCGGGTGTAGATGTCGTTGGTGACGACGGCGAGGGACAGCTCGGCGCGCAGGGCGTGGCACAGGGCGGCGACGGTCGCGGTCTTGCCGGATCCGACGGGCCCGCCGAGCCCGATGCGCAGCGCGCGGCGGCGTCCGTCGGGGCGGACGGCGTCGGCGCTGACCGCTGCGGGGCCGTCGTGGGAGTGGTCGAGGTGCATGGTTACAGCTCCAATGCTCCGGGGGGTTTTGGCCCGTCCGGCGTTTGAGGACGAGGCCGTTCAGGCCGATAGGGGGTCTGGGGGCGAAGCTCCCAGGTCAGGTGCGGGAGGCCGGCGCGCCGCTAGGAGGCGAACAACCGCACAGGCCAAGCCGCGTGCGCCTCCGCCCCGATCTCCAGCAGCGGAGCCGAAGCGGCGGGCAGCGCGTCGATGCCTTCGTCGGCGGCGCGTCTCGCGGCCGCCACCGCGTCCTGCGCGACCCGGTCGAGATCGGGGGCGAGTCGCGCCAGGACCGCGGTGGCGTCGAAGGGGTCGAGGCTCAGCAGCCGCACGGTGGCGGTCGCCGGGCCGCTGACGCCTTCGTACGCCGAGCAGTACGCCGCGTCCTCGGGCCCGAGGCCGGCGGCGCGGGCGGTGAGCCCGAGGACGATCGGCTGGTGGGCACCCTTCGGGAACTTCCGGGCCAGCGCGTCCAGTTCGGGGTGCGGCCAGGTGGCGCGGGCGGCCCGCATCATCTGCCGCCCGAGTCGCCGCGCCGCGGTCCGCAGGGCGGGCGAGGGTGTGCGGGCGTCGGCGGCCTCGTCCAGAGCGGCCGGGTCGATGCCGAGGGCGGCGGCGGCCGCGAGGGCGGCCGTCACCAGGCCGCTGGTGTGGAGCCGCCCCCGGCAGAAGGCCTCCAGGCTCGCGGCTCCGGTGACGCGGCCCGCTTTGACGGCCGCTTCGGCGCCACCGGAGTGGGCGTGCCCGCCTGCGGGGAAACGGCCGTCGGCCAGGACGAGGAGTGCTGCGCGTGACATGTGATCGCCGCCAGGGGTCGTCGGGGCGGCCGGGGCCGGCGGGGTCATGGGGGCCGCCGGGGCCGTCAGGTCCATCAGGACCATCAGAAGAGGAAGTACCGCTGGGCGAGCGGCAGTTGGGAGGCGGGCGACGGCTCGACCAGTTCGCCGTCGATGGTGACGGCGAAGCTGTCGGGGGCGACCTCGACGCGGGGCAGCGCGTCGTTCTCACGCATGTCCGCCTTGGTGCGGCCGCGCGTGGAGCGGATGGCCATGAACGGCTTGTCCAGGCCGAGGCGTTCCGGAAGGCCGTCGTCCAGAGCTGACTGGGTAACGAAGTTGACCGAGTTAAGGGCCGGGGCCTTGCCGTGTGCTCCGAACATGCGGCGCGGCAGGACCGGCTGCGGAGTCGGGATGGACGCGTTGGCGTCGCCCATCTGCGCGTACGTGATCTGTCCGCCCTTGAGGACGAGCTGCGGTTTGACGCCGAAGAACGCCGGGTCCCACAGCACGAGGTCGGCGAGTTTGCCGGACTCGACCGAGCCGACCTCGTGGTCGATGCCCTGGGCGACGGCCGCGTTGATCGTGTACTTGGCGACGTAGCGACGCGCGCGATGGTTGTCGGCGCGGGTGTCCCCCGGCAGGAAGCCGCGGCGCCGCTTCATCACGTGCGCGGTCTGCCAGGTGCGCAGGATGACCTCGCCGACGCGCCCCATCGCCTGGGAGTCGGAGGACATGATCGAGATGGCGCCGAGGTCGTGGAGGATGTCCTCCGCCCCGATGGTGGTGGGCCGGATGCGGGACTCGGCGAAGGCCAGGTCCTCGGGGACGGCCGGGTTGAGGTGGTGGCAGACCATCAGCATGTCGAGGTGTTCCTCGACGGTGTTGACGGTGTGCGGCCGGGTCGGGTTGGTCGAGCTGGGCAGCATGTTCGGCAGCGAGACCGCGGTGATCATGTCGGGGGCGTGTCCGCCGCCCGCGCCCTCGACGTGGAAGGCGTGCAGGGTGCGGCCCGCGACGGCGTCGAAGGTGGCGTCGATGAAGCCCGCCTCGTTCAACGTGTCGGTGTGGACGGCGAGTTGGGCGCCGGTCTCCTCGCAGACATTCAGGCAGGCGTCGATGACGGCGGGCGTCGCGCCCCAGTCCTCGTGGATCTTGAAGCTGACGGCGCCCGCGCGAAGCTGGGCGTGCAGGGAGTCGGCGGAGACGGTGTTGCCCTTGCCGAGGAAGCCGATGTTGACGGGGCTGGACTCCATGGCCGCGAACATCCGCGCGAGGTGCCAGGCGCCCGGGGTGATCGTGGTCGCCTTGCTGCCCTCGGCCGGACCCGTGCCCCCGCCGAAGAGCGTGGTCACGCCGGAGGCGAGCGCCTCGCCGACGAGAGTCGGCGAGATGAAGTGGATGTGGGTGTCGATGCCGCCCGCGGTGAGGATCTTGCCGTTGCCCGCGAGGACTTCGGTCTCCGGGCCGATGACGAGGTCGGGGTGGACGCCGTCCATCGTGTCGGGGTTGCCGGACTTGCCGATGCCGGTGATGCGTCCGTCCCGGATGCCGATGTCGGCCTTGACGATTCCCCAATGGTCGATGATCACCGCGCCGGTGATGACGGTGTCGGGGGCGCCTTCGGCGCGGGTGGTGCGGGACTGGCCCATCGACTCGCGGATGACCTTGCCGCCGCCGAACACCGCCTCGTCGCCGGACCGCCCGGGGCCGCCCGAGCGGTCCTCCTCGATCTCGATCAGCAGATCGGTGTCGGCGAGCCGGATCCGGTCGCCGGTCGTGGGGCCGAACAGGTCGGCGTACGCGGCACGGGACAGCTCAGGCATCGAGGGCACCTCCGGTCTCGCCGCGCAGGCCGGGCACGACGCGCTTGCCGGCCAGCGGGACGAGTTCTACGTCGACGGGGATTCCGGGCTCGAAGCGCACGGCGGTGCCCGCGGCGATGTTCAGCCGCTTTCCGTGCGCGGCGCCGCGGTCGAAGTCCAGACCCGGGTTGGCCTCGGCGAAGTGGTAGTGGGAGCCGACCTGGACGGGACGGTCGGCGGCGTTGAGGACCGTGAGGCGGGTAACCTCGCGGCCCTCGTTGAAGGGGACGGGTTCGTCGGCGAAGAGGACCTCTCCGGGGACGAGGCCATGACCAGTGCCGTGGGTCGCGGCATGCATGAGACGCGTATCCCCCGTCAGACGATCGGGTCGTGGACGGTGACGAGCTTCGTGCCGTCCGGGAAGGTGGCCTCGACCTGGACGTCGTGGATCATCTCGGGGATGCCCTCCATGACGTCGTCGCGGGTGAGGACCCTGCGCCCGGAGGACATCAGCTCGGCGACGGTGCGGCCGTCCCTGGCGCCTTCGAGGATGTGGGAGGTGATGAGGGCGACCGACTCGGGATGGTTGAGCAGCAGCCCCCGCGCCCTTCGCTTCTCGGCCACGTCCGCGGCCACATGGATCAGCAGTCTCTCCTGCTCGTGCGGGGTCAGTTGCACGCGTCCCACCTCACAGTCCTCGCTCCGAACCGTGCGGGGTCCGGCTGCCGCGGCCACCACGACGGGTATAGATGTAACACACAGCGAATGCGCGCGATCTTGCGCACCCTGGCTAAGAAAACCCCTGGTGGCGTGGCACGGGAGAGTAGTTGGGAGGAGTTTCAATGAGGTTAACCAGCTGTTGACCGCGCCATGACCATCAGCTGGGGCGACGCATACTCGTCGGTGCCCGCGGCCGTCCTGGCACAGCTGGCCGGGCATCCTCAGCGGTAACTGGAGTGCGCAAGCAGGGATGTTGGACCTCTCCACCCTCGCGGTGCGCACCACGGTCGCCCCGGCGCCGCGCTCGCCCCGTATACCGTCCGCGGCTAGGTCGCGCGGTGCGGGCGCGGGGGAGACCCTCACCGGACTCGGAGCGCGGCTCGGCCCGGCGGGGGCCCGGGGGGAGGCGCGGACGAGCCTCGCCGCCCGCCGCCCCCACCGAAAGTCAGCGCAAGCTGAGCGGCCTACCTCGCTTCGGGCCCGCGATGTTCCGCCGCGATGCCGAATCGGCGGGGTTCCGACGTGGCGGCCGCGGCCGGCCGTGTGGAGCCGAGTGGTGTGACCGTGCTGACCGCCTGCTCCTCCGAGGACTCGGCGTCCTCTTCGAGGCGGGCCAGGTCGGCGGCGGAGACCAGGGCTACGAGCGGCTTGCCGTGGCGTGTGACGACGACCCGCTCACCGCCGTAGACGACGCGGTTGATCAGCTCGGCAAGCTCTGCCCGGGCTTGCGTCACCGGAATCTCGTAGGCCATGCCCTCCAGCTTAGACGTCGCCCTCCGCGAGCCGCCGGGGCCGGGACGTCGAAAGCACCTCCCCGACTTACGTACGTCCTGTACATTTTTTACAGAGGTCCCGTCCCGGGCCGCCACCGCCGACCGGAAGAGAAGAGGCGTGCCATGAACCGTCCGTCCGCCCGCCATGTCCTGCCCGAGTTCACCGAGCGCACCAGTTCGGGGACGCGGACCCTGGATCCGTACTCGCGGCTCCTGGAGGAGCGGATCGTCTTCCTCGGTACGCCCATCGACGACACGTCGGCGAACGACGTGATGGCGCAGTTCATGCACCTCGAATATCTGGCACCGGACCGCGACATCTCCCTCTACATCAACTCCCCCGGCGGCTCGTTCAGCGCGATGACCGCCATCTACGACACGATGCGGTTCGTCAGCTGCGATGTGGAGACGACATGTCTGGGGCAGGCGGCGTCGGCCGCCGCCGTGCTGCTGGCGGCGGGCACACCGGGCAAGCGGCACGCGCTGCCCGGAGCGCGCGTGCTGATCCACCAGCCCGCCGTCTCCGAGCCGATGCGGGGCCAGGCAAGCGACCTGGCGATCCAGGCCGACGAGATCCTGCGGACCCGGCGGCTCCTGACGGAACTCCTCGTACGGCACACGGGCCAGAGCCAGGAGCGGATCACCGCGGACATCGAGCGGGACAAGATCTTCGACGCGCCCGCCGCGGTCGAGTACGGCCTCGTGGACCGGATCATCCCGAGCCGCAAGACCTCGCTCCACGCGCGCGGGGCGAGGTGACGCGCGGATGCTGCCACCCGAACTGCCGCCGCTGCCCGCACTGACCCACGCCGAGGCGGAGTTGATCGACCGCTACCTCGAAGTCGTCGATCTGGTCGGCCGGATCAACCCCGCCCGCGCCGAGCACACCTACGGCGGGCTGCGCGCCGCCCAGGCGCTGGTCGGCCGGGCGACCGCCCTGCGGGACGCGCTGACCCTCATGCACCAGCGGGGCGAGAGCGAGGTGCACGCCGCCACGCTCGCCCGCGCGTTGCGCGTCCTGGACGGTGAGCGGCGGACCGGTCGCGTCGGCGTGCCGCCCCCGACACGCCCGTGAGCGGACGCGCTCCGCCCTCTCGGAACGTCCGGGTCCGTTTTGAAACGGACCAGTCGGGCTACCCCACTTGGCGTATCCGGTGGCCCGTCATCACGCGGCCGAGAGTTGCACAGGACGCGCACGAAGCGGGCGGAATGAACCGTTCCGGTGCTGGTCGAGCCATCCTCAGACCAGGCGCGCTCGGGTCGAATTCAGCAGTGTCCACCCGAACAGGTCAGTCGTGAGTAGCCTCACAAAACGCCGTTTCGACTCGGTTTTCGAGTCGTTTTCGGGTCAAGATCCCTTCCGACGACAAGCCTCCGCCACAGCGGCGGGGCGATCCGGGCGGACGCCGAGTCCTGCCGCCACCCGGATGACCGGTCGACATCGGTGCACCGGCAGGAGTGGAGGACCCAAGCACGGCGGGCCCGTCCGGAAAGTCCGGACGACGCCCTTGGGGTGAAGCCGCAGAGCACGACGCGGCCGGGCATCTTCGCCTGCCCGAACCCGACAGGTCATCCTTCACAGGCGGCTGACGAAGGGTTACGCATGACCGCGCTGAATCACGTTCCGTCGCTGCTCGGCAGGACGGGTGCCGCATCGGCTCTCACGCTCGCCGTCGTAGGCGGCACCATCGTGGCCCCCGGGCTCACGTCGGAAGCCGAGGCAGCCACCCACGGGACGAAGGCGCTCAAGATCGCGGCGTCCAAGAAGGGCTCCCCGTACCGCTACGGGGCCGCGGGGCCCAACCGGTTCGACTGCTCGGGCCTGACGCTGTACTCGTTCAAGCGCACGGGCAAGAAGCTGCCGCGCACCGCCGCCGCGCAGTACAACAAGACCCGGCACATCGCCAAGTCCCAGCGGACCCACGGCGACCTCGTGTTCTTCCACTCGGGCCGCAACGTCTACCACGTCGGTATCTACGCGGGTAACGGCCGTATCTGGCACTCGCCGAAGAAGGGGGCCGTAGTGCGCCTGGAGAAGATCTGGACCAAGAGCGTCTGGTACGGCCGCGTCCGCTGATCCGGCTCGCCGCGCCCCGCACGCCGCACGGCCGCTCCCCGAGGGGCCGTGCGGCGTCACGCCAGGAGCGGTTCGAGGACGAGCACCACACCCAACGCGCCGAGCGCGCCGCCGGTGAGGGCTTCGGCGGTGCGGGCGGCGCGCGGCCCGCGCAGCCGGCCGCCGAGGCGGTCCACCAGGAGCGCCACGACCGGGAACCACAGCAGGGCGAACGCCACGATGATGGCCGCGAGCAGCAGGGTCCTGGGCATCGCGGGGCTGCCCTCGGGCACGAACTGCGGCAGCACGCCGAGGAACGTGATGGACGCCTTCGGGTTCAGGGCGTTGGTGAGGAAGCCCTCGCGCAGACCTCCGCCCCGCACCACCGGCTCACCGCCCGGCTCGCCGCCCGGCACGGTGCCCGCCCGCGCCGCGGAGCGCAGCGCGCGGACAGCCAGGTACAGCACGTAGACCCCGCCGGCGACTTGAAGCGCCTTGAAGAGCGCGGGCACGGCCGCGAGCACCGCCGCGACCCCCGCGACCGCCAGCGCCGTGTGCACGAGAAGCCCGGCGGCGATGCCGATCGCACAGGCGACCCCGGCCCGCCGGGAGACGAGGGCGTTGCGTACGACGACGGTGAAGTCGGCGCCCGGCACGGCAACCATGCCCGCGGCGACCCCGGTGAAGGCGACCAGTTGTGCGTCCATGCCGCCCAGCCTGCCGGGCGGAGGCCTTCAGCGGGTATGTGCAATATCCTGGGTCTGCCTTAAGCAGACGTTTAGCCCGCGGCCCGGCGAGGCGCGCGTCGCACGGAGGGCGGTTCCCATGTATGACCCCACACGGCTCGCCGCGCTCGTCGCAGTCTCCGAGGCCGGTTCGATCACCCGGGCCGCCGAGCGCCTCGGCTACACCGTGCCCGCGCTCTCCCAGCAGCTGGCCAAGCTGGAGCGGGAGGCGGGCGCCGCCCTTCTCGTACGCCACCACCGCGGGGCCAGGCTGACCGGCGCGGGTGAGCTTCTCGTGGGCCATGCCCGCCGGGTGCTCGACGAGATGGAGCGGGCCCGGCACGAACTGGCGCGGTTCGCCGGGCTCTCCGGGGGCCGGCTGCGCGTGGGCACCTTCCAGACCGCGGGCATCCATCTGCTGCCGCCCGTCCTGACGGCTTTCCGCAGGGCCCATCCGGAGGTGGAGCTGACGGTGACCGACCACGAACCGCCCTTCGGTGTGGCGGCCGTGGCGGCGGGCGAGATCGACCTGGCCCTCACCCACACCTACGAGCCCGCCGACCCCTTGCCGCTGCCCTCCGGGGTGTCGGCCGAGCCGGTCCTGGTGGAGGAGCTGGTCCTGGTGACCCAGCCGGGGCACGCCCTGACGAGCGGGACGTCCCGGCTGCCGCCGGCCGAGCTGGCCGGGCAGCCACTGATCAGCATGGCGCCCGACCACCCGCCGCGGCATGCCGTGGAGCGGGCTCTCGCGCGGGCCGGTGCGACCCCCTCCGTGGTCGTCGGCACGCCGGGCTACGTCCTGGTCTGCGCCCTGGTCAGCGCGGGGCTCGGGGTCGCCGTGGTGCCCGAGATGGTGGCGCGCACCGCGTCGACGCCCGTCGGTATGCGGCTCCTCGACCCCGGTGACCTGCGGCGGACCATCTCCGTCAGCTACCGCGCCGAGGAGTCGAACGCGGCGGCGGACTCCTTCCGGGCGCTGCTGCGCGGGGCGTTCGGGCGCTCGGCGAGTCCGAACTGAGCCGGGGACGTCCCGCGCTCAGCGCGCCGGGTCGCGGTGCCGGTGCTGGACGGGGACCGTCCAGGGCAGGGCGATCCACACGGTCTTGCCGCCCTCCTCGGTGGGGCTGACCGAGAGCCTGCCGCCGCACTCGGCGGTGAGCCAGCGGACGATGACCATGCCGCGGCCGTTGTCCTGCTGGACGGCGGCCGGAAGCCGCTTCGGATAGCGCGGGTGGCTGTCGGTGACGCCGATCCGCAGCTGCTCGTCCCGGTCAAGCTCGACGTCCACGGTGAAGGTGGGCGACTGCCCGCGGGTGTGCTGCACGGCGTTCGTGGCCAGCTCGGAGACGATGAGTCTGATGGTGTCCCCCACCTCGGCGTCACCGGGCAGGCCCCATTCCATGAGGACGTTCGCCACGTATTTCCGGGCGGCGCAGACCGAGGCGGGATCGCTCGGCAGAGTGACGGATGCTTCCTGGTGATCTGCCATGGCGACGCTGTCCCTTTCCCACCGGGGCCGGTCTCCGAACTCGTAGCGGATGACCCGAGGACGGCCCCGGACTGGTGCTTCAGGCCAGCGTCCCACTCCTTAACCGGTCACGGGTGGCGATCCACCGAGATGTGCATATATCTGTCGCTCGAAGCGGTGAACTCTGCTACGGCCGACCGTATTTGGGCGTAGGGGCGGCACTTCCTCTACTGTCGCCTTTGTCCCCCGCTCCGCCGCCGGGACGCCCGACGGCTCGGTCCGGAAGGAGACGGACATGCAGCACGGCCCCGCGGTGCGCCGCCGCCGACTCGGCGCCGAACTGCGCGCGCTGCGCGGCCTCGCGGGCCTCACCAGCAGCCAGGCCGCCGCGAAGGTGGGCTGGCACCAGTCGAAGGTGAGCCGGATCGAGACCGGCCGCAGCGGCGTGAAGGCCACGGATGTACGCCTCCTGCTCGACGCGTACGAGGTGCGGGACCCCCACCTCAGCGAGCTGCTCGTGGCGTTGGCCGGGACCGACGAGACCGGCACCGCGGGGCGTCACCACTGGTGGAAGGCCTACCGTGACCTGCTGCCCGCCGCCTACCGCGACTTCATCAGCCTGGAGGCGCAGGCCGGCTGGATGCGCACCCTGGAGACCTCGGTGGTCCCCGGCCTCCTCCAGACCCCCGAGTACGCGCGCGCGGTGACCCGGGCCGCGCTCGGCGGGCTCTCCGAGAAGGAGGTCGACTCGCTGGTGGAGGTGCGCCTGGCCCGGCAGGACGTGCTGCGCGCGGACCCGCCGCTGCGGCTGAGCGTGGTCCTGGACGAGGCGGTTTTGCGCCGACCCGTGGGCGGTCCCGGAGTCCTCGCGCGGCAGCTCGCACGGTTACAGGAGGTGGCGATGTTGCCGCAGGTGCGACTTCAGGTGCTGCCGTTCGCCTCCGGAGAGCATGTGGGTCTCATCGGGTCTTTCGTTATGTTCTCTTTTCGGAACATTGCTGATCTGGATGTGGTTGTTCTCGACCACTTGACGAGTAGCCTCTACCTGGAACGGAAAGAAGACCTCCAGGCGTACACGGAGGCCTTCAACTCCCTTCAGGAACAGGCGCTTTCCCCCGAGGACTCAAAGGAATTCATCGCCGGGCTATACGACGGCGCGTAAGGAGGCACCATGACCGCAATGCCTCGGTACGTACCTTCAAGCACCACCCTTCAGGGCGCGCGGTGGCAGCGCAGCAGCCGCAGCAATGGAATGAACAACTGTGTCGAGACAGCCACGCTCGACTCCGGCACGCTGAGCGGCCTGCTGGCCGTGCGCGACTCGAAGAGCACCGCGGGGCCCGCCCTGCTGTTCTCCCCCGGTCCCTGGGAGACGTTCGTCGACAGCCTCCGGTGAGCGCGGTCCGGCCCCGCGCGGGCCGGACCGTCGGCCGTCTCATCGGGGCGCGGCGCGGCTGATCACTCGTACGGCATCGGCGATCTGTGGGCCGGTGAGATCCGCGCGGGCGGTCAGCCGCAGCCTCGAAATCCCGTCCGGCACCGATGGCGGCCTGAAGCAGCCCACCGCCAGGCCCGCGGCCCGGCAGTCGGCGGCCCAGCGCACGGCCGACTCCGGTGACGGCGCGCGTACGGAGACGACGGCGGCGTCGGGGCGTACCGCCGACAGACCCTCGGCCGTGAGGAGTCGATGCAGCTCAGCGGCGACCTGGCGCGCGCGAGCCGCGCGTTCGGGCTCGCGGCGCAGCAGCCGCAGGGCCGCGAGCGCGGCGCCCACCGCCGCGGGCGCGAGCCCCGTGTCGAAGATGAAGGTCCGCGCGGCGTTCACCAGATGGTCGATGACCTTGGCGGGTCCGAGCACGGCGCCGCCCTGGCTGCCGAAGGACTTCGAGAGGGTGACGGTGACCACCGTGTCGGCGGCGCCCGCCAGCCCGGCGGCCTGCGGGGCGCCCCGGCCGCCGTCGCCCAGCACACCGAGCCCGTGGGCGTCGTCGACGATGAGCCCCGCGCCGAACTCCCGGCATACGTTCGCCAGTTCGGCCAGCGGTGCGGCGTCGCCGTCCACCGAGAACACCGAGTCGGACACCATGACGGCGGGGCCTTCGTGGCCCTCCAGCGTCTTGCGCACCGCCTCGGGGTCGGTGTGCGGCACCACCTGGGTGGCGCCGCGCGCGAGGCGGCAGCCGTCGATCAAGGAGGCGTGGTTGCCCGCGTCGGAGACGATCAGCGAGCCGTGCGGGGCGAGCGCGGTGACCGCCGCGAGGTTGGCCGCGTACCCCGAGGAGAGCACGAGCGCCGCCTCGAAGCCGCAGAACTCGGCGAGTTCCCGCTCCAGCTCGGCGTGCAGCTCCGTGGACCCCGTGACGAGCCGCGAGCCGGTGGCGCCGCCACCCCACCGCTGGGCCGCCGCGGCGGCGCCGTCGGTGATCTCCGGGTGGCGGGTCAGGCCCAGGTAGTCGTTGCTCGCCAGATCGAGGAGGCCGCCCGCGGCCGCGGCGCGCGGACGCAGCGTGCGGACGAGTCCGGCGTCGGCGCGCAGGCGCGCCTGCTCGTCGATCCAGTCGAACGGCGCGCGCGTCGACGGCGGCGCACACGCGGCGCCGGACGGACCCGGCGCCGGAGTCACGGGGTGCCTGTTTGTAGACATTGCACAGACCCTAGCGGTCTTGCCATCTGGCCAGTATGTGGCAATACCCACACCTCAAACCGGTTCTGTTGTACGAACTCTCCTTGGCCGGGGCGCCTGCTGTGCGTAAGGATCAGCGCCATGGATCTGCTGAACACGCTGGTGGACAAGGGGCTTCGGCGCGAACTGCCGACCCGCGAAGAGGCGCTGGCCGTACTGGCCACCTCCGACGACGAACTCCTGGACGTAGTGGCCGCCGCCGGAAAGGTGCGGCGGCAGTGGTTCGGGCGACGGGTGAAACTCAACTATCTGGTCAACCTCAAGTCGGGCCTGTGCCCCGAGGACTGCTCGTACTGCTCGCAGCGGCTCGGGTCGAAGGCCGAGATTCTCAAGTACACGTGGCTGAAGCCCGACGAGGCCTCGCAGGCCGCCGCGGCCGGCGTCGCGGGTGGCGCGAAGCGGGTCTGCCTGGTGGCCAGCGGCCGCGGGCCCACCGATCGTGACGTGGACCGGGTGGCGGAGACCATCGCGGCGGTCAAGGAACAGAACGAGGGCGTCGAGGTGTGCGCCTGCCTCGGCCTGCTCTCCGACGGTCAGGCGGAGCGGCTGCGGGGCGCGGGCGCGGACGCGTACAACCACAACCTGAACACGTCCGAGGCCACGTACGCGGGCATCACCAAGACGCACACCTACGCCGACCGCGTGGACACCGTCCAGAAGGCGCACGCGGCGGGGCTCTCCGCCTGCTCCGGGCTGATCGCGGGCATGGGCGAGACCGACGAGGACCTGGTGGACGTGGTCTTCTCGCTGCGCGAGCTTGACCCGGACTCGGTGCCGGTGAACTTCCTGATCCCGATGGAGGGCACCCCGCTGGCCAAGGAGTGGAACCTCACTCCGCAGCGCTGCCTGCGCATCCTCGCGATGGTCCGCTTCGTCTGCCCGGACGCCGAGGTGCGCATCGCCGGAGGCCGCGAGGTCCACCTGCGCTCGATGCAGCCGCTCGCCCTGAACCTCGCCAATTCGATCTTCCTCGGCGACTACCTGACCAGTGAGGGCCAGGCCGGCAAGGCGGACCTGGACATGATCGCGGACGCCGGTTTCGAGGTCGAGGGCGCGGATCAGGTGACGCTGCCGGAGCACCGGGTGGACGCGGTGGCGGGCTGCGGTTCGCACGCGTCCCAGGGGGGCTGCGGCTCGCACGACGCCCAGGGCTGCGGCTCGCACGAGGGCGGCGGCTGCGGCCCCTGCGGGACGGGCGAGCCCGCGGTGGAGGCCTCCAACGAGGCGCGTACGGACCTGGTGGCGGTACGCCGCAGGGGCGCGGGAACGGATCTGGCGCCCAATGCCTGACCTTCCCCTCGGCGACCTCCTCGAACTGGACCGTCGCCATGTGTGGCACCCCTACGGGCCGATGCCCGGACGCCAGGAGCCCCTGGTCGTCGAGTCGGCGAGCGGGGTGCGGCTGCGCCTCGCGGACGGTTCGGGCGAGCTGATCGACGGCATGTCGTCGTGGTGGTCCGCGATCCACGGCTACAACCACCCGGTGCTGAACGAAGCGGTGCGCGGCCAGCTCGGCCGGATGAGCCACGTCATGTTCGGCGGGCTCACGCACGAGCCCGCCGTGGCACTGGCGAAGCGCCTTGTCGATATGTCTCCCGAGGGCCTCGAGCACGTCTTCCTGACCGACTCCGGTTCGGTCTCGGTCGAGGTCGCGGTGAAGATGTGCCTCCAGCACTGGCGTTCGCTCGGCCGCCCCGAGAAGCGGCGGATGCTGACCTGGCGCGGCGGCTACCACGGCGACACCTGGCAGCCGATGTCCGTCTGCGACCCCAAGGGCGGCATGCACGAGCTGTGGCAGGGGGCCCTGCCGGTCCAGGTCTTCGCGGACGCGCCGCCGGCCGCGTACGAGGAGACGTACTCGGATCATCTGCGCGAGCTGATCGAGCGTCACGCCGATGAGCTGGCCGCGGTGATCGTGGAGCCCGTGGTGCAGGGCGCGGGCGGGATGCGGTTCCACTCCCCCGCCTATCTGCGCGTGCTGCGCGAGGCGTGCGACGCGCATGACGTGCTCCTGGTGTTCGACGAGATCGCCACGGGCTTCGGCCGTACGGGAGCGCTGTTCGCCGCGGACCACGCGGGTGTCACGCCCGACGTGATGTGCGTGGGCAAGGCGATGACCGGCGGCTATCTGACGATGGCGGCGACGCTGTGCACGTCGCGGGTGGCGGACGGCATCTCGCGGGGCGAGGTGCCGGTGCTCGCGCACGGGCCGACGTTCATGGGCAATCCGCTGGCCGCCGCGGTGGCGGGCGCCTCCATCGACCTGCTCCTCGGGCAGGACTGGCCGACCGAGGTCAAGCGCATCGAGACGGGCCTGCGCGAGGGCCTTGCCGAGGCCGAGGCCCTGCCCGGTGTACGGGAGGTCCGGGTCCTCGGCGCGATCGGTGTCGTCCAGCTGGAGCACCCGGTGGACATGGAGGCGGCGACGCGGGCGGCGGTGCGCGAGGGCGTGTGGCTGCGGCCGTTCCGCGACCTGATCTACACGATGCCGCCGTTCATCACGGGTGACGACGACGTGGCACAGGTCGCGCGCGCGGTGTGCGCCGCGGCGAGGGAGGGCTGACATGACGGTGATGGTGGTGTCCGGGACGGGCACGGAGATCGGCAAGACGGTGACGACGGCCGCGGTGGCCGCGGTGGCGCTGGCGGCCGGGCGGAGCGTGGCGGTGCTCAAGCCCGCGCAGACCGGGGTGGCGCCCGGGGAGCCGGGCGACGCGCAGGAGGTGGCGCGGCTCGCGGGTGGTGACATCACCACGCTCGAACTCGCGCGTTTCCCCGAGCCGTTGGCGCCCAACACCGCGGCGCGGCGGGCCGGTATGGCGATGGTGCGCCCGCACGATGTGGCCGACGCCGCGGGGAAGCTGGCGGCGGAGCACGACCTGGTCCTGGTGGAGGGGGCGGGCGGGCTGCTCGTCCGTCTCGACGACGAGGGCGGCACGCTCGCCGACGCCGCGAGGCTGCTGGACGCCCCGGTCCTGGTGGTCGCGACGGCGGGCCTCGGCACGCTGAACACGACGACGCTGACGGCCGAGGCCCTGCGGGCCCGCGGCGTACGCCAACTGGGCGTCACCATCGGCAGCTGGCCGACCGCGCCCGACCTGGCCTCCCGCTGCAATCTGGCGGACCTCCCGCGAGAAGCGGACGCACCGCTCCTCGGCGCGATCCCGGAGAACGCCGCAGCCCTGGACGCCCCGGACTTCCGCGCCGCGGCCGGGAGCTGGCTGGCTCCCGTGCTCGGCGGCACGTGGGACGCGGAGGCCTTCACGCGGGGGCAGGCGCCGGGGCCGGTGGGGCGCTGAGCGGCGCGGGGTGCGTACGGGCGCGGCGGGTCGCGCCGCGTACCGCCCCGCGCGGGGACGCCTCGCCGTGGGCGGGAGGGGAATGGGGCCCACCGGGGCACCATTGCGGTAACCGCTCGCCCCGCCGAGGAGGGCCCATGTCACCGCGCTCCGCCGAACCGGCGTTCCGGGACGCCGTGCACCACCCCGTCTTCGCCCGGTTCTACGCTCGCCAGAGCGTGGCCGTCGAACCCGTGATCTCCGCCCACCGCAAGGAACTGCTCGCCGGGCTCTGCGGCCGGGTCATCGAGGTCGGTGCGGGCAACGGGCTGAACTTCGCGCACTATCCGGGCGCGGTCTGCGAGGTCGTGGCGATCGAACCGGAGCGCGTCCTGCGGCAGCTCGCCGTCTCCGCGGCCCTGCGCGCCGACGTCCCCGTCGATGTGGTGCCGGGCACCGCGGAGGCGCTGCCCGTCAAGAGCGAGGCGTTCGACGCGGCCGTCGCCTCCCTCGTGCTGTGCAGCGTGCGCGATGTGCGGCGGGCGCTCGGCGAGCTGCGCCGGGTCCTGCGGCCCGGTGGTGAGCTGCGCTTCTTCGAGCACGGGCGGGCCCCCGGCGCCTTGATGGCCGCCACCCAGCGCGTCCTGGACCGCACGGTGTGGCCCCCGCTGTTCGGCGGCTGCCACGTCGCGCGGGACCCGCTGGCCGCGCTGCGCGAGGCGGGCTTCGAACTCGGCGCGTACCGCCGCGTCCTGGTGCCCGCGAAGGGGCCGCGCCTGCCCACCTCGTACTGCGTACTGGGCACGGCGCGCCGCCCGCGGGACTCGTGACGCCCGGGGCGCGACCCGCCCCGGGCACCCGTGCCCGGTGTCAGATCGGCTGGGTCAGGTTGAGCGCGTTGCCGTCCGGGTCCCTGACGTGCGCGACGCGCTGGCCCCAGGGCATGTCGTTCGGCTCCCCCAACACCGTCCCGCCGAGCGGCTCGACCCGCTTGAGCACGTCGTCGACGGCGTCCACCCGCACGCTCAGGAGCACCCGCCCCGGCGTGCCGGTCACGGCCTCGGTGTTCGCGACGATGCCGAGTCCCGCGTCACCGATCCGCAGGTCCACGAAGAAGACGTCGCCGTCCGGCGGATACCGCTCGGCCAGCTCGGCCCCGAGCAGCTCGCGGTAGAAGGAGTGGAGGCGGTCGACGTCCGGGGTGACGACGATCGGATGGATCGCGGCGGGCATGGGGTTCTCCTCCTGCTGACGGGCACCGGCTCCTTTCTGACTGTCCCCGAGGCGGCAACTCATCGCCCGGCCGTGACTCAAAGGCTCCACTGCCGCAACCGCTCCGCGATCGCCTGCACGCTCGCGCCGTCCTCCTTCACCAGTCGGGCCAGGTCCCGCACCTGTTCGGGCGAGGTGACGACCTTCAGGCCGCTGGAGACGAGATAGGCGTACGCGACGGAGGCGGCGAAGAGCGCGTTCGAACGTTCGAGCGCGGGGATGTGGAGCAGCAGTTGCAGGAGCGCCGCGGCCCGGTCGTGCGGCGTTTCGTAGACGGGCACGCCGAATATCTCCGCGTCGTGCCGGCTGAGGGCGGCGACCAGCGCGCCCCAGTCGGTGACCTGGGGGTCTCCGGGCGTCTTGTGTTCGGCGATCATCAGGAGCCAGGCAAGATCGATTCTGAGGTTCAACGGCTCAACGACGACCTTCACCGAACGGCCGCGCGGTGTCCTGCACGGTCTGTACGGGACGGGGCGCCTCACGGACCGGACGGGTCCCTTCGCGCTCCGTGCCGAACTCCTCGGCGAAGACGCTCTCGTACTGCTTCATGAAGTCGGCGGCCGCCTCGACGAACGTATGCCCGACTTCGCCGGCGTCCTGCTTCACGAGTTGCTCTATGTAGCGGTTCACGCTCATCCCTCGGGCCAGGGCGCGCTCCCGCGCGGCCCGGGCGGTGTCCTCGTCCACCCGCACGTTCAGCTGAGTCTTCGCCATCCCTTCAAGCTAGCGCCGGGGTGCTAGCGCGACAAGGGCGCCAGGACCATGCCCCTTACATGCGTCCGCAGGCCCGACCTGGGAGGGATACCGCGGGGGTGGACCCCGCCGCTACTCTCTCCGGAATCAGAGGAGTTGGCCCGGGCACAACCCAGGAGGCGGCCTTGTCCACACCTGCTTCGGCACCGTTCACCGGCCGCTCCTCAGCCGCCGGCACCGCCGCGCGCGCCCGCGGTCTGACCAAGGCGTACGGCTCGGGCGAGACGACCGTGCTCGCCCTCGACTCGGTCGACGTGGACATCGCGCGCGAGCGGTTCACGGCCGTCATGGGCCCCTCGGGTTCGGGGAAGTCCACGCTCATGCACTGCCTCGCCGGGCTCGACAGCGTCTCGGCGGGGCAGGTGTGGCTCGGCGACACGGAGATCACCGGCCTCAAGGAGCGGGAGCTGACGCGGCTGCGGCGCGACCGCATCGGCTTCATGTTCCAGTCGTTCAACCTGATCCCCACGCTCAACGCGCTGGAGAACATGACGCTGCCCATGGACATCGCGGGGCAGCGGCCCGACCAGGCCTGGCTGGAGCACGTGATCGACACGCTGGGGCTGCGGGACCGGCTGAAGCACCGTCCGGCGCAGCTCTCCGGAGGACAGCAGCAGCGGGTGGCCTGTGCGCGGGCGCTGGCGTCGAAGCCCGAGCTGATCTTCGCCGACGAGCCGACCGGCAACCTCGACTCGCGGGCCGGCCTCGAAGTCCTCGGCTTTCTGCGCGACGCGGTCGACCAGCTCGGTCAGACCGTCGTCATGGTGACCCACGACCCCGGCGCCGCCGCCCACTCCGACCTGGTGCTCTTTCTCGGCGACGGACGGATCGTGGACGACATGGAACGCCCGACGGCCGACGCGGTACTCGAACGCATGAAGCGTTTCGACTCCCTGCACGCGGTGGCACCCACCGACCGCCCGTCCGAGCAGAGCTGAACCGGGGGCCGCGGTGCTGAAGGCGACACTCAGGAGCTTCCTCGCGCACAAGGGCAGGCTCGCCCTGTCCGCCCTCGCCGTCATCCTCTCGGTCGCGTTCGTCGCGGGCAGCCTGATCTTCTCGGACACGGTGACCCGCACCTTCGACCGCCTGTTCGCCTCCACGTCGGCCGATGTGCTGGTCGCGCCGGAGGAAGACCTCAACGAGGCGGTGCCCTCGGGCCGGACGCCGACCCTGCCCGCCGACCTCAGGGAGAAGGTGGCCCGGGTCGAGGGGGTCGCGGACGCCCATGTCGACGCCTCCGTCGAGAACGTCACCGTCGTCGACCGCGACAACGAACCGGTGGGGCCGACGACCGGCGCCCCGACCGTCGCCACCAACTGGTACGTCACCGACCGCAGCCCCGTGGAACTCACCTCCGGGCACGCCCCGCGCGGGCCGGGCCAGGCGCTCCTGGACGCGGACACGGCCGACACGAAGAGCGTGGAGATCGGCGACACCCTCACCGTCCTCGCCCGCCCCGGCTCCTTCAAGGTCGAGATCGTCGGCATCGCCACCTTCACCACCACGAACCCCGGCGCCGCCCTCGTCTTCCTCGACACCCCGACCGCTCAGCAGAAGCTCCTCGGGTCCAAGGACGCGGCGTCCAGCATCTCGGTGACGGCTGAGAAGGGCGTCGACGACGAGGCGCTGAAGCGCCGGATCGCCGCCGAACTGGGCGCGGGCTACGACCTGAAGACCGCCGACGAGCAGGCCGCGTCCGCCGCGTCCTCGCTCGGCGGCTTCCTGGACGTCATCAAGTACGTGATGCTCGGCTTCGCGAGCATCCGGCCACGTTCTGTTCCGCATCAAGGAACAACTCCGGCACGACCCAGGTACGAATCGACATCGACGGGGCGGCCCACGGGCGGAACGGCTCCACCCCTGGCAGGTCGGCCAGCCGGTCCATGGCCTCCCGCCACAGCCCCGGCCTCCAACGCGTCCAGTGGTTATGGAGCATCGTGTGGGATCCGTATTCCACGGGCAGCGACTGCCACGTCACGCCGGTACGGGCCTTGTGGAGCAGCCCTTCGACAACCTTCCGCGGCTCGCCCCTGCGCATCGCGGCCGGGAACAGATCGGCGATCACTGCCCAGGCATTGTCCGTCAGGTGGGGCACGCACCGCTCGTGCTCATGGAACCAGGCCGACAGCGCGCACGGCGTGCCCTGCCTGCCCTTGGGCGGGTTCTTCGTCACCGTCGCCACCGTGTCGAGCAGTTCCAGCAGCCGCTGCTTCTGCTCCGGGCTGAGGCTCTCCAGCTTCCTGTGCGCCTTCTGTGCCATCGCCAGCAGATCCTGTGCCCGCTGTCCCGCCTGCTCTGTTTCCGCCTGCCACGCGGACGCCTCCGCCCTGAGGCTGGCCAGACTGGCCAGTTCCTCACCGAGCGGCCGGACTGCCGCTGCCGCTGCTTCTTCGGCCTCCTCGTCCGAGGCGCCCTCTTCAATGGCCCCTCGCAACGCGACGCGCAGCGTCACGTTCTTCGTCCGCCGAAGCGCGCTGATCTGCTTGTCCAGGTCGGCTATGCGTTCAGCGTGGTTGATGTTCTGGCCAGCGCTGACGTCGGTCCAGTCCTTCGCCACCTTGCGCAGGCGGTCGATGTCCCCCAGGGCCGCGGCGAACGGGCCCCAGAAGGCGGACTCTGTCACCTCTGCCTCGATGAAGGGGCAGTCGCAGCCACGACCGCCCGAAGACACCGACCCGTTGCAGCGGTAACCGGGAACCCTGCCGTTCTTCCGGTGCCCGGTGTAGCACTCACCGCAGCGTGCGATGAGCCGCCCGCTCAGCCAGTACGTACGGCCGCGGTTCACGGGCGGCCCCTTCTTGACGAGCCGGGCCGCCTCTTCGAGTTCTGCCACTTCCTGCGGGGTGAAGACGGGAGGCAGGTGGATCGTGACGCTCTCGCCGAACAGGGGCCTTCCGTCCCGGTCCAGCCTGGCCTTCGACTTTTTGCGGAAGACAATCCTGGACCGGAGCACGGCATCACCCAGCATGATCTTCTGAAGGTTCTGGTCGGACCAGGGTCTGCCCGACTTCGTGAGCAGCTGCTCCGCATTGAGCACCGCCACCGTGTCCGGCCAGCTTTTTGTCTGGACGAAAAGCCTTCGCCCGCGACCAAGAGTCGGAAGGTCATCCGGATTGAGGACCAGTCGGGACTCGCCTTTGACGCCCTGGCTTGCGATCATGTAACCGAAGGGAACGAAGCCGCCTGTATATCCGCCGTCCTCGGCCTTCTCCTGAAGGCCGCCCTGTGTGCGGTCCCTGATAGTCTCGCGTTCGTCCTCAGCTTTATCGGCGTCCTTGCGCATCCGCGAGCGGCCCTCGTCGGTGGTGTTGTCGTAATCGCCCTTGACGACTGCGGTGTACACCCCGAGGTCTTCCAGCTCCCACACCCACGGCCAGAACGCCCGGTCCCGGCGGCCGATGGCCCTGGCTTCCGCCACGCAGACAATGTCCATGAGCGGCTTGGGTCGGCGGGCATGCCCCATGAGGCGCGTCAGGTCGGGGCGCTCGTGAGCTTCGAGGCTCCCGCTGAATCCGCCGTCGGCGTATATGCCGACCAGGGCGTACCCCTTTTTTGCGAGATACTTGATGACGCGCTTGCCTGTATAGGACAAGCCGTAGCCCTTCTTCTGGTCTTCGGTGGAGACCCGGAGGTAGGCGACGGCCCGGAGCTGCCCCGGCGCAGGGTCCTTGAAGACGGCCCCTATCTCGTCGGCCAGCGCCCGGAGTTCCTCGTTCTCGGGATCCACGAACGCTGATGTCACGACGGTGCCTTCCTGCTGGCTTGGGCCATAGCGCCCGGAGCGGAACAACTGCCGTCAGTATGCCGAGTGCTGGGCCGCCTCAGGGGCCGAACAGTATTTCCATCACCTCCAGGTAGACGGCCGGGTTGGATTCACCGGGGACCCAGGTCAGGGTGATCTCTGGCTCGTGCTCATCGGCGAAATGCCGCCGCAGCCACTCGCCTGCTTCCTCGGGGGTCGGCTTGGACATCGGTCCTCCTGGCCTTTGTGATCGCTACGGCAAGACGGACGGGGCTCTGGGCCGGCGACGCGACCAGAGGGCAGAAAGCGCTTCAAAGTTATGGAGAATTCTCCGCCAAGTCGCAGCGCGGTACGGGAGTTGTGGCTACCCTTACGCCTAGCCATTGCTTCACGGTGTGTCACCGCTCAACTACTGTCCAAGATCCGACGTACATGTACCGGATGGTGGTGCAGTGAAGAGCTGGTGGGGCTATGGTCAACTGCGCGCCGCCGCCAGGCGCCTGAACCGCTGACCAGGTCTTGATCCTTGACCCGTCACGCATGGGAGGATCTGTGCCACCCCCACGCCGAAGAGGGCGACCGTCCCAGGATCCGCACTTGTGCAGCGGCAAGGACTCACCCGTCCGGTGCGCCCGCTGCGGCGGACACCTGTCCGCCACCGTCCATCAGCGGGGCGCGACATACGGGGACGGCGAACCTCGCCGTCACTACCGGTCCCTGAAACCTCCGGGCTGCGGCATGACGGTCGCAGACCAGCGGGTGCTGGACAAAGCCATCGGCGACATGACGCTTCAGCGGCTGACCGACCCTCAGCAGCTCGCCATGGTCAGGAAGATCCAGGCGGAGCACCACGCCCAGCGGGAGCCGTACGAGGAGGAAATCGCCCGGCGGGAAGAGGTCCGGTCCTACTGGGACCGGCGGCTCAACGGCGGCCTGATCACCATCGGCCAGCACGCCGAAGCGGTGGCCGAACTGGACGCCGCCATCGCCTCCGCCCGCGAGGCCCTCGCGCATCTGGCCACCATGCCGGTCCCGGACTTCGATGACCGGACGGCTAGCGAGATCGCTACAGGCTGGGCTTCGGCCACCCCGGTGCAGAGGTACCACGACCTCAGAAAGGTCTGGTGCGGTTTCCAGATCCTCGTGACACCCGGCCCCTCCACCGACGCCGAAGACCAGGTGCGGCACCGGATCTTGCGCCCTAAGCGGATTCTGACCGCAGTTCCTCAGTGAGCGGCGACTTCCCTGTGATCAGCTCCTGGATGCACTCAAGGTCTTCGACATCCTCGCGGTCCATCGGCGCCAGCCCCTGCACCATTCCCCGCGCCCATTCATCTTTGCTGTTTTCGGCCCCGGTCGGCACAGTGCACTCCTCAGTCGCTGGATCAGAGCTGAAGACGGCGGGGGCCGGGCCGCTCCTCATGCGCAGTGGGGGTGCGCCATGAGTGCCCCGGACCACCATCGAAGATGCACGGCCAAGCCGTGTCCGGGGCGACGTCGAACGCGCATCGTGATCACCAGCACCGTTTTAAGGGACGGGCGGCCCGGGGGGTGATCACGATGCTGCGTCCATCGTTTTTTGCTTGTGCTGCCTGATCTTTATTCTCGCGTGGTCGTCACGCTTTCGCCGACCCCCCTACCTGTGGTCATTACAGGGGGCGCAGGGCCCGGGATCAGGAAGGCCCGGCGTGCCCTCCCGGCGTCTGCGTCGGGTGCTTACATGTGCCCTCGCCTCCAGCGTGCAGGAAGTCCGGGTTGCCCTCAGCCCCATCACGTCGGCTCCACACCGCACACAGGAACAGTCGGGTTGATCGCTCACCGCCAGTGGAGGAATTAACCGCTGCCGGTGTGGTGCTCCATATTCCTCCACATGCTCCGCGTGTCAACAAGTCCCGCGATGTCCGGTTCATGATTCTCTCGACCACCCTGGCCACCCATAAGTCGCAACGTCTGTAACGTTCGCCCGTTCTGACACCACATCAGCCACGCTGGCGCACGCCGCCAGCTGCGGGGGAGTGAGCCAGCCACGTGCACATTCGCCACCGTTTCACTGTGCACGGTGCAGAGTCAGGGGGTGCCGTAGATATATGTGCGCATCCGGCTCGCACCCCGTGTGAACCGGCCCGCGGTATGAGGCGTATCTACGCCAAACAGCCCTGCCCCCGCTCCCCTGTGAAGGGGAACGAGGACAGGGCTGCTGGCGTTCAGGCGCGGTCCGGGACGACGAAGCCCCGGACCGCGGTGCCGGTCGGCGGCCGATCCGCCGACTCGGCCAAACGCTGCCGCGAGACGTCGGTGATGTCCTGCCGCGCCGCCGGGTCGGTGTCGTCATAGATCCGCCACTCGCCGGCCGGATCGGCCGCGGGGGCCGCGACGCCGGGCATACCGCACAGACTGAGCAGGCGCTGGAGATGACGCGCTTGATCCTCGTTCATGCGGCCAGCGTACGGCCCCGGCTCCATCAGTTCACCGGCGGCTGCGGCGTCGGCATGGGCCGGATCGTGCACTCCGGTGCGTGCTGGCATTTCGCCGCCACGGACACCAGGGTCCGGTCATCCGGGGCACTCCACAGCTCGTCGTCCGCCGCATAGCCGCACCGGGCGATCAGGCGACGGGTGCGGTTCAGGATCTCGGGGTCGTAGTGCGTCGGGTCCCACCCCGGGTAGTGGTGCACGAAATTGCCGAGTCGCTCGCACAGCTCCGCGTACATCGCCGTGTGCAGAATCAGCGCGTGCCAGCCCTCGTCCACGATGCGCGAGGGGGCGAGCCCCTCCGCAGGGTATGCCGCACAGGCCATCACGAACTTCAGCGCCTCCTCCACGATGCGGCCTGCCATCTCCTCGGACATGTCCGGGTTGGCATCCGCCACCGTGCTGCGGCAGCTCATGAACTGCGCATCAGTGATCAGCATGCGGGGGATCACCGGGTCCGGCCCGCCGGGCGGGTCGGGCGGCAGCGGGTAGGGGGGAGTGGACATAATGAACTTCCTTCCTTCGGGGAGGGTGTGACCCGTCCCGGCTGTCCGCTTCCAGGCAAGGCGGCCGGGACGGGGGCTCACAGGCGGGTCACGACGGCTTGCACGGTGGATCGCACGCCCACAGCTCGGCTCTCTGCTTACGGCCCACACGGTCCCGGTAGGTGACCGTGCCCAGCAGGCGGTCACGGAACAGACGCCCGCCGCACAGCGCGCAGGCCTGTTCCGTGAGCTGGAGATTGCTCAGCGTCCGGGGGTCCGGCAGGACCGCGGTCATGGCGTCCGCCTGTGCTTCGCGTCGCGTGCGGACGCCTTCAGGATTTCGTGCTCCATGGCAGGCCGGACATATGCCGGATCGGCATCCCACTCGCGTCCGCCGTTCGGAGGGCGGAGCTGAAGGCGGGTGCCCAGGTGATCCATCACGCGGCCCAGGCGCTGCCGTGCGGTGTCGATGACCATGGCGCCGGTTTCCCATTCGGTGGTCATGTCTGGCCCCCTCGGAGCGCTTCGAGTTCTTTCTTCAGGGCGGTGATTTCTGCCTTCAGGGCGGTGACCTCTGCGGCCAGCCGTCGGCTCTGCACCAGTTCGCCGGCCAGCCGCCCGGCCACGTCCGGGCGGACGCGTCCGAGGTTCACGAGACCGAGGTGCGGCGACCCGTAATCGACTCCGAGGGAGGGGAAGACGATCCCCGACTCGGCGAGAGCGTCCCGCACCGCCTCCGTAGCCGTGAACGGATCGGCTTCCTGCGGCTCCTGCGTAGTGGCCATGAACTGGACGTTAGGGAGGCCGGGCGGGGCGGCGCCATGCAAGTTCAGCGAAGTTCATTGACGTGCAGCCGAAATTCAGGGAAGTTAACCAGGAAGCTCAACCTCACCCCACACAGGGACCGTTGGGCTCAGCGATGCTTGGTGGATCAGTCTCCCGACGGAGGGAACGATCATGGCGCGACGACTGCGCTTCAACGGCACCGGAAGCGGCGGCGGATCCTGCCCCGCAGTACACGAGGATCTCGACACGGGCGAGGTCATCGTGCACGGCCCCCGGCTCACCGACCCCGAAACCCTCGCCCAGCTCCAGCACATCGACGAGCACGAGATCCCCATCGTCGTACCGCGCAACACGCTGATCGACTTCGGCCCGAAGGACCGCGACGAAGAGCCGCGCATCCTCGACCCGGAGACCTTCGCCGGAATGTTCGAAAACTTCCGGCACAGCGCCTGGCACCTGGAGATGCGCGGACGGTACGCGGTCGACGAAGCCACGGAAACCTACGCCCAGTTCGTCCGCGGCGAGAAGCCGGCGTGGGACATGGATTCACCGTGGGCCCGGACCATCGGCGCCAAGACGCGGGACGGCGCGTACGTCGGCCGCGTGCGCATCGTCGACGACCCGCCCACCGAAGGGCAGCGGTACCTGCTCGCGCACGCTGAGCACAACGACCAGCTGGGCGAGGACGTCCGCATCATGTGGCGCAAGGATGCCGAGCGCCACAATCTGCCCGATGAAGATTTCTGGATCTTCGACTCGCACATCGTCGCCCTCTGCATCTGGGACAGCGACGCCAATCTGACCGGCGCTGAGCTGATCTCGGAGCCCGCGCGCGTCAACCAGTACAGCCGGCTGCGTGATGCCGCACTGCACTACGCCACCCCCTACCGGGAGTTCGTGGCGGCCATGAAGGAAGAGTAGGCAGGTGTACCGGTGAGCACGGACTATCAGCAGGCACGCGAGGATCTCGGAGTCCGCCTCCGGGAGCTGCGGTTAACGGCCCCTGAGGGACGGCTCACCGGTACCCAGCTCGCTGAACGGCTCGGGCCGGGATGGAGCAAAGTCAAAGTCAGCATGCTGGAGAACGGCAGGCAGACGGCGACAGCAGACGACCTGCGTGCGTGGGCAGACGGGACCGGTCACCCCGATGCCTACAGTGAACTGCTCGCCCGGCTACGGGGCTTCGAGTCCCACATCCGCTCATGGCGCCGTCAGCTCTCCGCGGGACACAAATCCGTACAGGACGCCGCCGCGGCAGAGCACAAACGGACACGGGTGCTCACCATCTGGGAGAGCTGCCTCGTCCCCGGTCTGCTCCAGATCCCGGACTACGCCCGTCACGTACTCACCCGGCACGCCGACCTGATGCAGCTGCCGCCGCCGCGGCGGGACACCGAGGACGCCGTACGCGCCCGGATCCAGCGGCAGGAGAGGCTGTACCAGGCAGGCCGCCAGCACCGGGTCATGATGTGGGAAGGGGCACTGCGCTCCCTCATCTGCCCGCCGTCGGTCCTTGCCGCCCAGCTCCACCACCTCGCCAGCGCCATCGGGCTGGACACGGTGGAACTGGGGATCGTCCCCTTCACGGCATCGCTGAAGATCTTCCCGGGCAACAGCTTCTGGGTCTACGACGAACGGCTCGTGATCGTCGAGGACTGGCATGCGGAGCTGTGGATCGACGATGCGGTCAGCGTGGCCACCTATCTCCGCGTCTGGGACACGCTGCGCGAGTCCGCGGTCTACGGCGCCGACGCGCACAACCTGATCAACGCGGCGCGGCGGGCACTCACCGCAAGGTGATACCCGCCGGACTCGGTGCAGCGGGGTACGCCCGCGTTGCACAATGCGGCACCCGTTCCGCCGGGCACGCCCCGACCGTACGCACTGACGGGTCATGGTCACCATGCAGTGCAGGCACCGTCACCCGTATGGGTGACATCCCGCGACGGCACCCGCGCGGCCAGCTCGCAGAGCAGGCGTTCCGCCTCCACGTCACCGGTCGCGGCGCCGCGCGCCAGGACGTCGATGACGTCGTGGGCTTCGTCCAGGGTCAGCAGCGGCAGGCGCATCTCTTGATCCATGCGGGCACCGTAGGACAGAGCGCCGGGGAACGGATGTACCTGTGGATACCTACGCCGCCGCGTACTCGTGGGCCCGCCCGCCCCACCAATGGATCAACGGCGAATCCCCCAGCACCAGTGCCTCGGCATCCTCCAGCCCGGCCCGGCGCAGGAACTCGATGAGGTCGCGGTCATCGTGGGCGAGCCCTAGGATCGCGGACCCCACCGTCACGCGGCGCCCGCCGCTCGGGGACGGGCGGTGCACGACTATCACGGATGCCATGGATCCAGCGTGCAGCGGGGCGCCGGATTCTGCACAACATACGCCCGCTCTGTATCGGGACCGGTACGGTGCGTTATCGACACAACCGGGGGATGCCATGCGCCCGACACCCAAAGTCCTCGTCCTGGCTGCCGCTGCGGCCCTGTCCGTCGCCTCGTGCGGAGGTGACGGCGACGCGGGCAAGAACCCCAAGGAGCCCACCCGGGCCGAATCGCCCACCGCCAAGCCGGAAGCCCCCGCTCTGGGCACAACGGCGCACACCGCCGGCGCGGCCCATCCACTGGGGGGAGGCGGTGGCGGCATGCTCGACATCACGCCGTCCACGATCGCCTACGTCACAAAGGGCACCGGCCAGACACCGGAAGAGGAAGTGTTCGCGGTCGTCGCCTACAAGGCGAAGTCCACCAGAGGCGTCGCCGCCTCGGAGACCGTACCCGCCGAAGCAAAGGGCTGGCAGTGGATCGCACCCGACGGCGAGACAGCCGAGAACAACGGCTTCAGCGCACCCAGCGTCAACGCCAAGGGCTTCACCAACGCGGGCCCGATCCAGCCGGACAGCTTCCAGTGGCGCAGCCAGGTCTTCGACATCACCGAGGCGCAGCGCGGCGGCACGCTGGTCTACACCGACGGCGAGGGCCAGACGTACCGGTGGAAGATGCCCGCCAAGGACGCCGGCCCTGAACTGGCGAAGCTGAAGGCGGGGCTGAAGTAGACGCAGAAGAAGCCCCCTCCGCCCGAAGGCGGAGGGGGCTTCTCGCTGAAGCGGATCAGACCGACTGCACCGGGCGCGCAGGTACCAGCGGGTCGATCTTCGGGATGGGAGTGACCTGGCCTCGGGTCAGGAACACCAGGCCCGCGATGATGATGCCGTTGACGGACGCCACCACCTCCGGGGACACGTCGAAGCCGAACGCCGCTGTGGCGGTGGCGATGACGGCCACCAGACCAGTGAACGCGGCCGGGGCGATGGGGCGGGTGAGGGCTGCGGCGATGGCCGCGAACACCGCACTGATGACTGCGACCAGGTAGCCCGCCTGCGTGCTGGACAGGCCGACATTGAACGCGACGACCAGCGAGAGGATCGCGCCGACGGAGTTCACGATCAGCGCGGGCTCTCTGCCGAACACCTTCATGACTGCCTCACTTCCTAGGGATCTTCAGGACCAGACCCGGATAGATCCGGTACGGGGTCTTCAGCCCATTGACCTTGGCGATGTCCGGCCACCGCACGCCGGTCAGGGCGCCGATGCTGGACAGCGTCTCGCCGGGGCGCACCGTGTGGGTAGCGGGCTTCGGTGCGAGACGGCGGCGGACGCGGCCACGCATCGAGTCCATCGTGAAGCCGCGGGGATCCGGCTTGCCCGGCTGCCACTCCAGGTGACCGATGACGGAGCGCTCCGTCCATTGATGCGCGCGGCACAGCGCGGCGGACGCCCGCTCGATCGCGAGCAGCTGGGCAGCTGGCCAGGGGTCCTCACCGTCGCCGCGGTTCTCGCATTCGAAGCCGTAAAAGTGGCGGTTCCCGTCGGTGTTCGCCTCGTTCCTCGCGGGGAGCGCGGTTTCGTTCTTCACCGCGGTCAGGACATCGTCATCTCCGAGCCCTGCATGGTTCGCGCGGCCGTAGCCGACCAGGTGGACACGGCCGTCCTTGGTGATCACGCCGTGACAGAGCGGACCCGGCAGTCCGGCGTAGCCGCGGCGGCAGATATCCACCGTGCGGGCACTGCCCGACGTCGCCGTGTGATGGATCATCACGCCGTGGACCGGGCCCCACCCGCCGACGTGATTGCGGCTGTGCGCCCTCCAGTCGCCGACCTGAACGACAGTGAGGCCTTCGTCCCGCAGGACGCCCAGGAATCTGACAGTGGTCAGGGGTGACGCCATTACTCCCCCTTCGGGGTATTACCGAACGGTGTTGCGCCGTTCGTGAATTCGGCGCAGTCCAGGGCGCGATAGCCGCTCTCGATGACATCGAAGGCTCGGTCATACGCCTTCGGATCGGCAGCCGCCTTACGGCCCTGCTCAGACTTGGAGCCAAGGAAGATTTCATAGAGAGGGCAGAATGCCTTTCGCCGCGTCTCGGACTGTGCCACGTCCAGACGTTGTGTCAGGTCGTCGATACGGTCCGCATTGCTGTCCACCTGGAACAGACCGAATCCCACCGCAGCCGTGAGCAGCACATCCAGCACAAGACTGACGACCACAATGCGGATCATGCGCCGGTTGCGCTGCGACCGCTTCGCCAGCGCGGTGAACTGGCGGCCGGCGTCCTGTCCCAGCGCTTCGAGTTCTTCGAGCAGCGCCGATGCTGCACTGGCCAGACGGTCCAGCGGGGTGATCCCGGGGTCTTGGGGCCGCGTTCCGTCAGGTGCCTGTGTCACTGTCGCTCCCTCCTGTATCCGGAGGGCTGGCCTCTGCACGCAGCTGCCGCACCTCGGCGAGGAGTTCCTCGGAGAATCCCTCAAGCCGGGCGGCAGTCCTGAGCAGTTCTTCGCGCAGCCTTTCCGATTCAGCAAGCAGCCGGTCAACCGGGCTTTGCCTAGTCATAAACTCAACCCCTGCGTACCGCTGCCAGGGCGTCAGCGACTGCGCGGTTCGCATCGGAAATGGCCTGCGCAGCGGTAGCGATTGTTCCGATGTAGTCATTCCTCACCGTCTCGTTCAGCCTGCGCAGCTCCTCCTCCAGGCGGTCCGCCCGCTCCGCCTCCCTGTCGACCGCCGCCTGAAGCCGCGTGAAAAGAACCCGCACCGCCGCTATCGCCATGACGGCGACCGCGCCGACCGCGCCGTACTGGACGAGCACCCCTGTAACCGGGTCCATCGCACCCCTCAGAGGAAATATTCGAGCTGGTTGAAGCTGATCCACGCAGGGTCTTCGACGACCGGCGTGAAGGTGTGATCGTGCGAGCCGTCGGCGAGGGCGCCGTTCGTGCCGTGGGTGTGCGACGACGTCGGGATCGAGTGCGCGTGGTCATTCACCGACGTCGTGCCGCCGGGCTCACCGTCGGCCGGGTTGCCGTGCTTGTGCGTGGTGGTCGGGATGCTGTGCTTGTGGGACGACGTCGTCCCGGTGTCCCCGCCGTGGTTGTGGTCGTTGTTGGCGATGCCGTGCGTGTGCGACCCCTCGCTGCTGGTGTCGCCGTGGAAGTGATCACTGTTGGCGATCTGGTGCGTGTGTTCGGACGACGTCGAGGTGTCGCCGCCGTTCGGCGCCGTCGTCCCGCCGACCATCGTCACCGAACCCGACGTCTCGATGTCGACCTTCACCACGTTGCTGCCGCCGTTGGCCGTGCGCGTGACCAGCAGCGAACGCCGGGCGGTGGGGCGGTACTTCTCCCCCAGGTCGGTGCAGACCACCGTGCCGGACGATCTGTTCGCAGCGCCCTTGAACTGAACCTTCCAGCTGCCGTGATCCCAGATGCGCCGCACCTCTACGTTGCCGTTGCTATTGCCGTTGTGCGTGAAGCCCGCGGCCAGCGGGACGGTGGTCCACCCGCTCTCGCTGAACTGCCCGGCAATCTCCCCGAGCGCGACCAGGTCGGTCCCCTGCTTGATGATCAGGACTGTGTCGCCGACTTCTGGCGCGTAGCTGTCGATGTAGCGGACGCCCGGGATCTCGGTGGTGTCCCCGCTGATCTGCACGCCCAGCGTCGGAGGCGCAGCCGCGGAGGCGATACTGGAGACCGTGCCCTTGCGCAGCGTCGCCGGATCGAAGGCGAGCAGCGTCTGCTTCGCGATCTCCGCGGCCAGCTCGCGGATCGCGTTCAGCTGCGCCGCGGCTGCCGCCTCGGCTTCGGCCGCGGCACCCTGCACCGCGGCTTCGTCAGGCGAAACCGGCGGCTCTGCCGGGACAGTCTCGCCCGGGTCGGAAGGCGTGGTCATCCGCCCCCCTGCCGCTTCTGTCTGAGCGTCAAATTCTGAGTGCCCTTGGCGTCCAGCGGGATGTTGAAGCTGTCGACGGCGTACAGGCCGCTGACGTGCGCCCGCTCCCGCACCACCTCGACCACCGCGCCGGCCTCGAAGCCGGGATTGACGATGCCGCTGATCGAGAGCTGTGAGGAGAAGCCGAGCAAATTACGGAGCAGCTGGTCGGCGGTGGCCTGCGCCTCCTCGGCAGTCTTGATCAACTGGTCGGTGATGAACTGGGGGACCTGTCCGTACGGACCCAGGTGATACGTCGCCGACGTGGGCTCTTCGTCCCAGGCGACCGCCCTCACCGCGGGCAGCTCATCCCCCGGCGACTCCCCCGTCAGGACGATCCCGTTGAAGCCCGGCTCGTCCGTCAGTACGCGGGAAAGGTCGAGCATCGTGCACCGCTCGCCCTCGATGTACTG
This sequence comes from Streptomyces sp. NRRL S-920, assembly GCF_000717945.1. Classification (NCBI taxonomy): domain Bacteria; kingdom Bacillati; phylum Actinomycetota; class Actinomycetes; order Kitasatosporales; family Streptomycetaceae; genus Streptomyces; species Streptomyces sp. NRRL S-920. The sequence continues at coordinate 244,051 of NZ_JODF01000003.1, read as the reverse complement.
AAAGTCGGGACTGGGCAGAGCGTCGATATCCGGCGGCGGCGCGATCACCACCCAGCCTTCGACGTCGAAATAGATGTCGCAGCCGAGGGACTGCGCGAGGACGGTGACCGCGTCCCACGGGTCATCGCCGACGTCGTACAGGCGCGGCGCCGTTGTCGCCCTGGTCGTGCTGATCGCGTCATAGCTGAGGTCGTCGAAGGTCCGCGCGAGGATGCTCTTGATCGCGTCGATGATGTTCGTGCCCGTCTCGATGACGTACGGGCTGATGAACTTGTCCCTCGCCACCGTGCGGCTCAGGTCATAGGCCTCCAGCTGGATGTCGGGAGACCCGCCCGTCTGTTCCTGGATCGACACCTTGGCCAGCCGGAACACGCCCAGGGGCAGCACTTCGATCTCGCCTTTGGGATGCTCCGGAGTGGGGGCGTACCGCACACCCCGGTACGGGCGCAGCTCGGTGCCGTACGGGGTCAGCAGAGAGGTTGTGCCGCTGGGGACCAGGGTGCCCAGAGGATCTACGCAGGTGGCCTTGCAGGTCCGCCGGATCGCGGCCGTGCGGTCGCAGGAGACGTCGCCGCCCGTCGCGGGGAGGCGAGTCCGCTCCTGCGTCGGAGAGATCACGTCCACGTAGCTGTAGACCTGGTGGGACCGGCGGATCTCGGAGAGCAGGCGGGCCGACGCACGCTGAACCACCGTCCCGCCCCCTTTCGCTACTCGGGTGGCGCGACTTCCACGAAGGTCAACTTGACGAAGCGCAGCGGATCGACGAAGCGCTGCCCGCTCACCTGGACTTCCGCCTGGATGTCGCCGACCGGGCGCACCCACCACGCATGATCGACATTCGTCTGGAGGAAGAGCGTGCGGCCCGAACGGAGCAGCGCCCGCAGCGGGGCGTACTCCTCCCGCTTGAGGATCAGCGTCAGCTCGATCGCATCTCCCTTGAAGCCTTCCGACAGGACCACCGGACGGTCCTCTCCGAGCGGTTGGTACATGACACTCGTGCCGGTCGTCCCCACCTGGAGAGGCTCCGCTTTCACCCTCAGAGCGACCTTGGCATCGGGGTCGGTGATGTCCTTCAGCCACCAGTTCAGCGCCGTCAGCGACACCTCATCCGACGGTGGCCCGAAGCCGGACACGAACCGGTCCCCCGCCAGGCCGAAGCTGACGGTCTGCGCCCGGTACTTGCGGTTTACAAGCGGGATCACCGTGTGGTCCGTGTAGGTCGCGATGCCGGACAGCGGGTCATAGGCGGGAGGGCTCGTGTCCAGACCGGGCAGGACCTGCCAGTCCCCGTACCCCGCACCGTCATCGTCTGCGTACTCGATCACCGGGGCATGCCAGACAGCGTGCGTGCTGCGGCCTGTGCCGTTGCGCCAGACCCCCGACGGACCGAGCATGATGCCGACCCGGTCGAAGTAGACGAGATCGCTTACAGCGCGGTCGGTGACGGACACCTCGCCCTTGATGCGGGTCGTGCCCTCCGGGATGTCATACGTCCCCGAGGACTTGGCCCACGTCGCCGTACCGAAGCTCGCGCCCTGGATCGTCTGGCTGCTGATCAGCTGGTTCGCCCGGTAGAAGTGCAGCGTCAGATACGGGGTGCCGCTTGCCGAACCGAGGAACCCCGAGGTGAACGTGACCTTGCTGTCGGCCAGCTGCATGATCTGCGGATCGATCCCGGAGACGTCGACCGCGTCCGGCATCGTCGCCACCGTGCGGCCGGCGACCAGCGGGACGGCCGGTTTGATCAGGCCGACCCAGGACGCAGCAGAATTGAACTCGCTGCCCGATCCCGGCGTGAACGCCGCAGTCACCGACGTCGCGCCGATCGGCACCACGCCGTTGGAGTCGTACACCCCGGTGGTCAGCCACGGATCACTACTGCCCACCGTGACGTCACTGCGCTCTGTCTCGTTTGCCCCCGGGGCGGGAGCACCGGGGAGCGGCTTGATGATGCCGACCCATGAGGCGCCCGCGTAGAAGTTGCGGTTCAGTGAGCCGGTACGCGAGTGCGAGCCAGTACCGACCGGCCCGTTGGAGTCGGCCATCATCAGCGTCGCCGTGCGGTACTGCCAGTAGGAGATCTGGTACTCGGCCGCGTTGTCCGAGCGCTCCGCAACCTCCGTCGTGCTGCCCCACTCCGTGTAATAGTCGCCGCTCGACCCGAAGGCGCTGATCCGCCAGGCGCGCGAGTCAGTGTTCGAGACCGTCGCCGTGGCCACGGTGTTGCCGCTGCCGGACTGGCTCGCGTCCTCCGCAATGAACTGATTCGCCGCTGAGTCCGCGTTCCGGTAGGCCGACACCTGCGTGACGATGGGTTTGACCGTGGCGCTGAGTGTCCCCGTCCAGCTGCTCGGTTCGCTGCTGCCCGCCGTCCGCTTCAGCACTGCGAAACGCAGCGACGCCGTGCCATCCGCCTCCGTGAGCTGCCGGACCACCGTCCATCCCGACGGCGCCGTAAGCGTCGCAATCACTGTGTCCGAGATGGCGACCGTGGCGACCATCAGGTCACCGGACACCACTCCGGACGGGCGGTTGATGACGTAGCTGGTCGCGTTGCTGGCCGTCGTCCAGGCGGTGCCCTTGCCGACATAGGAGATGTCGGCGCTCGAAGTGGGCGGCGCGATGTTGGCGACCACCGAGCCGCCGGTCACGTTGTCGCTCACCGCGAACGCGCTGATCCGCCACGCGTTGGCGTCGGTGTTATTGAGCAGGGCTGACGTCAGGTAGAGCGGTGTTCCCGTCCCCCTGGTCAGCACGCCTTCAGCGATGAACTGATCCGCAGCATCAGCTGCTCCCGAGTACGCGACGACCACGGCGTAGCGCCGGGTGCTCGACACGCTCAGGCTGCCGTCCGTCCAGGTCGACGGCTCGGAGCCGCCTGCGGTGCGCTTCAGGATGAAGAGCGCCGTGTCCGTGGACCCGTCGTCGATGCTCGCCGTGTTGACCGCCGTCCAGCCTGCTGGCGGAGTGATGGTCCCGAATTGATTCGAGCTGACGAAGGCGACCATGAGGTCGCCGACCACGACGCCGGCCGGCTTGCTCAGCGTGAAGTCCGTGCCGGACGTCGGCGACGTGAAGGCGGCGCCGGTCGCACGGAATCCGAGGCTCGGGGTGATGCCCGTGTACGTCAGGCGTTTCGTCAGCGTGCCGTGGGAGCCCGCACCCGTTACCGCCACGCGGGAGATGGTGCTGCCTGCGCCGGCGACCCAGTTGTCCCCGACCGGGTCATCGCCCGTCGCAGAGAAAGCGGGCAGAATGTTTCGGCTCGTATGCCCGCCGTCAGACCACGGGGCGCCCGCCCCGTACATCAGTCCGACGTGATCCACGTGGTGAACCTCAGCGAGCGCCGGTGACGCCACTTCGACTTCGACCTTGGCGTACACCGTCGCCGCAGGAGAGGTGCCGGTTGCGACGACCTCAGTCCACGTGGAACCGGAGTCGGTGCCCGTGCCGGTAACTGTGCCCGCGAGATCGGTGAAGGTGTTGTCGTAAAAGCGGATGCGGACACTGCACACCCTGGCCGTCACCGCGGCACGCAGCTGCGCCCGCACGGTGACCGGCGAGCCCGGCGCCAGCTCCACGAAGGGACTGAGCACGGACATCGCCGCAGCACTGGACGAGGTCAGCTTCAGCGAGGCGACGCCCGCGAAGTACACAGAGGTGTCCTGTGCCGCGGTGCAGTTCGCCATTGTGTACTCGGGAGCGTCCGTCAGGGTCTCGAAGTCCGCGGACTGGACAGAGAGCAGGTTCGAACTGTCCCGCAGCGTCAGGGCTACCGCGGAGGCGTAGCTGTCCGGGACGACGCTGACGACGCCGATGCCCGGCGTGCCGGACACCGTGTGATCATCACCAGGCACGCCAGGGCTCGGACCCTGTACCGCGAAGGCGCGGCCCACCCAGACGCTCTTGGCGCCGTAGGACGAGTACACCCGCACGTACACGGAGTACTGGTCAGGATTGATCGATGTCGGGAGCGTCTGTGACGTGATGTCGCCGGACACCGTGGTCGCATAGACCGGTGGCGTGGTGTTCGGTGCGAAGGTGGATTCAGCGGCCTGGATTGCCGTGAAGATCCGGTACTCGGCTTTCGCCTGCGGATCCCCGTCGGCCTGCGCGTACGTCCAGCTGATGGCCGGCGACGGCGTGAGCACGGTACCCGTCGGCGCCTCGACGCTGACGGTCGGCCGCACCCGGTAGTTGATCTGCACCCATACCTTGTAGACGCGGATGCAGTGCAGCGACGCCGCGTAGCTGAAGACCTGGCAGAGCAGCTTGTTCAGTCGGTGAATGTCCCACGGATAACCGAGCGGGTCCCGCTGGTAGGTCGCCACCTCATAGTCTGTGATCGTCTGCGTCAGCGGGATGGTGCGCGAGGTGAAACGGCTCGTGTCGTCCAGGCAGGACACGTTGATGGTGAGAGTGCGATTCTGGCTGTCCATCTTCCGTGCCCGCACCTTGACCGTCACGGACGTGATGACCGCACCTTCCGGCACAGTGCCGATGTCCACCGGGAACCTGACGCAGGCCCGCCCTTTGTGGGGCGGGTTCCAGCAGTACTTGCTGTCGTCATCGTTGTTCCAGCAGTGGAAAAGCCTGCTCACCAGCGAGCCGACCAAGCCCCAGCCCTCGTTGCGGAAATCGTCGTTGCACAGGTGAGACAGGCCCGTCACGGTCGCCTCCCCACCCCTTGCTTGATGGCCATGGTCAGCTTCGGGACCAGCTCGCGTTGCAGCTTGTCGACCGTGCCCGGCGTCGCATTGCCCTGGACGGTGACGGGCACGTTCACCTCGACGGTCGTCGTGCCGCCGTTGCCGACCAGATCCCGCAATGCGGCATTGGACTCGACGCGCTCGCCGCCCCGGAAACCGACCAGTTCGGGACCGTGCTCGCCCACGATCGCGGGCCCGCTGCGGGCGCCCGGAGTTCCAAGGCCGTACCAGTTGTTCGACTTCTGAAATGAATTGGCCTTGGAGGGGTTTCCATAACGCGACTTAATATATCCCAAACCCCACTTGATCTGCGTTGCGGGATTTGTCTTCCAGTCCGCACCCGCGCTCTTCATTTTCGATCCCGGCAAACTTTGGGGAATGCCGTACGCGTCTGAGCTGGGGTTATCTGCATTCCAGCGCCAGCCTGATTCGCGATTCCACAGGGCTTCCAGAGCAGACCAGTGAGACGACCAGCCGCGACCTGCATTCAGGCTCTTGCCGGTTGCCTTGGCCGCAGACACCGACTTGCCGGAAGTGATCCCGCCCTTATAGGTGTCGGGTCCTCCGTCGGCCAGTCCGTTCTTTCCCGCATGGAAGTCCCGGACCTGCTGCGCGGCGGCGCTGCTCACCGTCGGGTCGCCCACGGCGATGCCATGGATGTGCGGCACAAATCCTTCAGCCGGCGTGCGGCGCCAGGCCGCGAACCCGGACGAACGCATAGCGCCGACAATCGAGTCCCTAGCAGGGCCGAGGTCGACCGCCCCGCCACCGGAGTGCGTACCGCCAGACGCCTTGACGCCGTTGTTGAAACTGCCCTGCATCATTGAGAAGCTCGTCTTGGCCAGCTTGGCTGCGTGACCGAGCATCGCCGCGGTACGCCGGTTGACAACAACCCCGCCGTACGTCTGCTTGTTGCCGTCTCCAGACTTCCACTTCGCCCACGGAATGAATCCGCCCCCGCCCCCGGTGTCCGGGGCAACGTCGTTGTCCGACACCCAGGACTTGGCGGTCTTGGCCATCTCGTCGATCATGCCGACGCCCATGTTCTCCAGGGCGGTGCCGTCGCCCGGGACAACCTTGCGGACCGCCCCCTTGCCCAGCTTGGCCACACCGTCGACTGCCGCCCCGAAGGGGCCAGAGATCGCACCCAGGGCCAAGTCCTTCAACTTGCCAAGGGCGTTCTTGATGATGCCGTCAGGAACCAGATCGGGACCGAAGTCCCCGCCCCACCCCGTCCCGAAGATGCCGCCGCCGTCACCGAACCGGTGGTCACCGTCGGAGTACGTGCGCACATTCGCGCCGCCCATTGCCTGGCTGCGCAGCGCAGCGACGGCTTCATGGCCGCCGGCCCCTGCAACCTCCTTGGCCGTCCACACGTGCTCACCCGCGGACAGCCGCGCGACGATCGAGTCCGACGTGCCCGACCCCGGGCCGTTCACTTCTCCGCCCTTTGCGAAACCGGGCAGTTTAAATTCGGGCAGCTCTGAAGCCCCGAACTTTGTCGCTACAACATTCCACAACTTCCGGATTCCGGAGTTGTACACCACGTTGACGATCGCCTGCACGGGGGCCATGACGACCTTCTTCAGGGCATCCCAGGCCTTACCGATTGCTTTCACCGCAGAGTCAAAAGCATTCGGGATCGTCTTGGTGAAGAAGTCACGGACCGGATTCCAGAACGTATTCCGGAGCCACGTGGAGCCCGTACTGAAGATCTCACGCAGCTTGTCCCACAACGCCCCGGCGGCGGCGGAGATACCGTTGGCCGCCGTCTGGAAGAACGTCCGTATGGCCGTCCAGCCGGTGTTCCAGATTCCGGCCACAGCCGTAATGAACGCCTGGACTGCGGCCCGCATAAGGTTCCATGCAGCTTGGGCAATGGAAACGATATTATTGAGGATCGTCTGGAAAATGTTGCGGATGGCCGTCCACGCCGTGTTCCACAAGTTCTGAAGCGCCGTAAGGAATACCTGGAACGACGAACGCAGCGCATTCCAAGCGGCAGTCGCTATGTTCTGAATCGCTGTCCACGTCGCACGGAACGCGGCAGTGAAGACACCCGCGAACGCAGCGAAGGCCGCGAGGAGGACGTTCAGCAGGGCCTGCCACGCCGTCCTCAGGACATTCCATACGGCAGAGGCGGCGTCCTTGATGGCGTTCCAGGCTGCACCCCACCGGCCCGTGAACACAGCGGCGAAGGCCAGGAAGACCGCAGTGACTACCGCCCATAGTGCCTGCCACGCTGCCTTGATTACGTTCCAGATACCGGTGGCTATCGCGGCGATGACATTCCAGGCTCCGGAAAATGTGGCACTGAACGTCGCGTAGAAGACGTTCCATATTCCGGTGACCGTGGCCCAGACGACCCGCCAGAATCCGATGAGGATTGACCAGGCTGTCTGTGCCGCACCGGCCAGCCAGGCCCAGCCAACCTGCCAGGAACCGGACAGAATTGCCCAGCCGACCTGATACACCGAAGTGATTACAGCCCACACCAGCCGCCACGCAGCGGTAAACACGTTCCATACCGCAATTCCCGACGCAATGAGACTGGCCCAGGCAGTCGTGAAGACCGGACCAAAAGAAGCCCAGAATCCACTCCACACAAATGTGGCACCGGCCCAAAGGACTGCCCAGGCTGCGCTCAGCGCGTTCCAAATGTTCTGCGCCGCCAGCTGCACCTCTGGCCAGACGGTGTTCCACATTTCCACGAACGGACCGATGAAACCCTGCCACGCTACAGTCAGAGCCCCCCAGACAGCGCCCCACCCAGCAGAAAGCCAGCCCAGGAAATTCGACCAACCCGTCCGGAGCGCACCCCAGACAGCGAAAGCCGCCGTCTTGATTCCACCCCAGATCTCGGACCAGTGCGTCGCGATAAATATAAGAACACCGATCGGCCCCATGAGCCCGAGCAGCAGCTGGCCCCACCCCTGGGAGATGAAATTCCAGACCGCCAGAGCGGTAGTCTTAACGGCATTCCATGTCGCGTTCCACGCCGTCTTGAGCGCCGCGAGTACCGTGTCCCAGTTCTTGACCAGAAAGTAGATTCCAACAGCCAGGGCCGCGAGAGCAACGACGACCAGACCGATCGTCAAAGCCATGCCGAGAAAGATGATGCCCATGCCGCTCGCTGCGATGGCCAGGACCGCGGTAACTGTCGCAGCAATACCAGCCACCACGTTGTAGACGAGTAGGGCCGCATTCCATGCGAGCCAAGCCCGCACAAGATTGGCCAACAGCTCAGGCGGCAGCGAACCCAGCACTTTGAGCAGCACCGTGAGGACACTGAAGGAATCGCCGCTGAGATCGGCAGCCGCCTTCGCGATATTCCCAAGAGCCGTCACCAGCGCCGAAAAGAATTCCCTGACGTCCGGCGCGACAGAATGCACCTTGTCGAGGAAACGCGTGAAGCCCCCACCCTCACCCCACGAATTGGCGCTTTTTGCACCTGCGGCTATCGACTCGAAAAGCCGGTTCCCGTACGGGAGAAAATCGCGGAAGCCCTGGCCGAGAACGCCCAGCATTCGCTGGGCAGACTTGATGAAGTTCTCCAGGGCCGGAACACCCTGCGCCACCATGATGTCGATGAACTGGTCGAGCCCCGGGCCGTCCATCCATGCCGCGAAGTCCTTGGCGAGCCTCGTGATGACAGGGCTGACAGCCTTGACCAGCGGCGTGAACTTCTCGAAGTTGCGCGCGAGGGCGCCCATGACAATCGAGACGGGAGTGAGCGTGTCCTTCTCGGTCGCCTTGATGAACTCGCCCCAGGCGCCCTTCATGTCCGAGGTGGCTTTTACGTACTTCTGCTGTACCGGCGTCAGCCCGTCGATGATGGTCTTGAGGTTCTTCTTCGCCTCGTTGACCTTCTTGAGCTGCTCCTCGTACGCCTTCGTGCCCGGTGTCAGACCGGCAAGAGTCTCCTTCTGCTTTTCGAGGGCATCTCTCGCACTCTTGGTAGCGCCGTTCGTCGCCTTGATGGCGCCGAAGAGAGCACCTCCGAAAACGCCCGCAGCAAGGCCCGCTGCTGCGCCGGCCGCGGCGAGCCCGCCCGCCACCCCCGTAGCCGCAACCGCGATGGGAACGAGGGCGGGGGCGAAGGCCAGCGCGGCGTTCGTGACGGACGTCAGCTGCTTGCCGATATTCGACGCGGCCTTGTCCATGGCGCGCAGGCCGTTGTCGAAATCGCTGATATCCCGGCGGGCGCGGCGAAGACCGGCGCCGCTGTAGGTCGACGTGACCGTGAACGCCAGCGAAGTGATGGTGGCCAAGACCGTGCACCACCCTCGCTATTTAGTTGCCGTCCTCCTCGTCAGAGGAGTCGTCATGCCGGTACAGCTCGTGCGGCCTTGGGTAGCGCTTAGGCTCCGGAGCCGGGTTCTTGCGGTGCTTGCGGTCCGTGAAGTGCGCGGCACCCTGCATGCGGTTCAGCGTCTGCACCTGCTCATGCAGCGCGGCCAGGACGCCGGCCAGATAGCTGTCATCGACCGGACCCGCATAGCGCTCGTACGCCGCCCACTCGGCCAGCTCGCGGGAGTCGATCCGGGCGAGCAGCTCGCGGACCGTCATGCCCAGAGCAAGAGCTAGCCGGAAGTAGAGGGCTCGTCCTGGCCTTCGCCGAAATCCTCGGTCAGCTCCTCGACGTCGGCCTCGGTGAAACCGTTCATCTCCTGGCACTTGTCGAAGACCCGGGACAGAGCGACGCTCGACTTCATCCCCAGCGCCTTGATGTCGCCCGTGGTGAAGAGCGGCTTGCCCTGGCCGTCGACAGCACACATTGTGATCATTCGGGCGCGGAAATTCTCCAGATTCTGCTTCTTCTTGCCGCCCGCCTGGCCTTCGGCCATGAAGCGCTCGAAGCGGTCACGCTCCTCACCGATGAGCGTGCGCAGCCGAACCTCGTAGTCATTGGGGTTCTCCGCCCCATCCGGCGCCCACTCAGGGACCGGCACATCCTCAGTCTTAAGATCCTTGGCTTCGAGGATCTGTTCACGGGAAAGCAGCATCGCGGGTTACCTTTCGATCACGGGATTTGAAACTCAGGGTTGGCGTCGCGGAAATGTGGGGTAACATCCGGTCATGGCTCAAAAGACTGTGGTTACCTATATCGATGACCTGACCGGCGAAGAGTCGGAAGAGATCAGCACGCACACGATTCTCGTCAATGGCGCAGGCGTGGAAATCGACCTGACGCCCGACAATTACGACGACCTTCTCGAAAGGCTCTCGCCCTATCTGACTGCCGACGGCGCCCGTCGCGTGCGGGGTACCGCAGGCAAGAGCAAGCCGCGCAAGGCGGGCAGCAGCCAGGACACCGCCGCAGTCCGCGCCTGGGCGAAAGAGAACGGGTTCGAGGTCAATGACCGCGGGCGTGTCCCCGCGTCAGTCCGCGAGGCATACGACAAGGCACACTGACCAGCCAGAGCAAAGCCCCCGGTCCGATGCCGGGGGCTTTGCTGTGCACGGGCCCGGCCGGGGTACCCGCGGACCCCGGCCGGGCCGCACCGATCAACCGCGGGTAGCCGCGGCGATCGTTTCGGCTGCGTCGTCCAGAACCTGACGCAGGCTTTGGGCGATCTCCTGACGATGGTCTGCCAGAGGTTCGCGGAACCAGCTGCCGCCCGTGTGCTGGGTCACCCACTCATGACGGTTGCCGAACACCGGGTGCCGCCAGCCCTGAGGGCGGTCGAGATATCCGGGGAGGTTCTGCTCGTCGCGCTCCGCCATCGATGTCGTCACCCGAAGGATCGGTGACTTGCCCGTACGCGCCTGAATCCTGACGCCGCGGGCCACCCGGCGCCGCAAGCCTGTATGCCCGCTGGTGCCCTGCACCGGCAGGCTCCGGACACGCGCCTTGGCGTCCGCGACTGCTGGGCGCAGAGCACGCTCCATGTCCTTGCGGAGCTTCCCGGGAAGGGAGCGGTCGACCTCGCGCAGGGCGTTCGCCGTGCGGCGGAATTCCTCGCCCAGGCGAACGTTGATACCGACGCGCTGCGGCATCAGACAGTCGCCATGGTGATACCTGTCCGCTGCGTCGGGAAGGTGACCTCGGTCTCACTGAGGTCGCCGACGTCACCGGAAAGGGGCTGGTACTCAAGGAGGATGCACGTGCCGGTGAAGGAGGGGTTGTTAACCGAGACCGCTGCCGCCGTCGGCTTGACCACTACCGTGAATTCCGTCTCCAGGTCCCACAGCGGGAAGAGGGTCGAGTTCACCTCGCCAGACGCGAAGTCCTGCTGGAAGTTCAGGACAAAACTGTCGTCCTTAAGGCCGGCGACGCGCTCGCGTCCCTGGCCGCTGAAATTCGTGGTCTCGATCTCGTCCTTGACCAGATTGATCTCGACCGAGGAAATGTGATCGGAGAAGTTGACTCCGTTTACGACAATGTCACAGCTACGCAGGACTATCTTGGCCATCGCCAGCCTCTTCCCTGTCGGCCAACGACGGCCGTTCAATGGCGGGCTTCACATGCCCGGCTTCGATAAGCGCCCGCTCCTGGGCACGAGTAAGGGCGAGCGTCACGCGCTCGCCCTTGATCTTTCCGCCTACGACTTTCGGCCCGATAACCTCGTACTCCCGCGGCACGGGATCTTCCCTCGGAATACGCAAAGACCGCCTCGGCTGAGCTGCCGGGCGGTCCTGTACTGGGAGGGGCTGAGGTATCGGGCGATCGCTCGCCCTAGCCATCAGGTCATCGCCTCACAACAGCCATAGTGATCGTGGCGTCCAATGGTGAACACGTGATAGTGGCCAGTCCCGTCGTCGCATCGTGATAGGACTTGAAAAGCGGAATCCACTTCTCTTGCATCGTGGTGCTGCCGATGGCCAGTGTGTAGACCTTGTTCGGCGCGACATCGCCGTTCTCCAGCACCTGCTCACCGAGCACAGTCACAGTGACGGTCGTAGAGTGCGTGCTGCGGTAAACAGCAAAGAGGCGGTCCCCGACTTCCATCGTGTCGGACGCCGTAGTTGCGGTGAACGTAGGGGCAGTGCCCGCAGGCACAATGACTTGGGTTGTCCTGAGGGACATTGCTTCCTCGCTTAAGTACTGGAAGTTCGCACGGTCACCCGGACTACTGCGCCCACATGCGGGATGCCCGCAGATTCGAAAGCCCCGTCATAGGCACTCACGCCCTCCGTGTGCGCATCTGTGCCGTCGGCGAGCCCTAGATCTGGGTTCTCGTAAAGGATTCGACGGACACTTTTCGGTCCGGTACCGGTGACGTACTGGTCCAATGCCTGCTGAGCAAGGACCGCCTCTGTGCGGGCCACCAGTACGTATAGTTCCAGATGCCACGTGTCGAGGCCGCGGCCGAACGCCCCGTTGAATTCGCACACAAGCCCGCTTGAATTGACGCGTGCAGGCATTACTACAATGGCCGGAACTTGCGTCACGTCCGCGACTTCCGCATATACGTTCAGATTCGGTATATTTTCCTTGAACGTGGTTTTCAGCGCAGCCCTTATCTCAGTGAGGGACGCCATGTCACCTCACTCGGATAGGGTCACGGCAATAACGGGAGAGCTTCGCTGCCGCCATGCGGTTATCGCGTACGCGGATGGCGCCGAACTGGTCCATTCCAGCCACACCGAAAGGCGCGTCCTTGATTTGAAACGTTTCGGCAGCCATGATCAAGCAGGCTTGTTTTACCGGCGCGGGCACGGCCGCCCAGCCCCACTTTGCGGTAACGCTCAAGCCGGAATCGAATCTCAGCAATCCGTCGGCGTGAACCTCGCAGTACGGCCAGCCTGGCTGCCCGTCGATCACCCCATTGCGGGGGTGCAGCAGGTAGTCCCCGCCCGACCAGGTCGTGCCGCCGGACTCGATGACCAGCTCTGCCGTGTCGTAGAAGTCATCGACCCGCACCCACCGCGAAACAGCCGCCCCCTCGCGCAACGCAAAGACCTCATCAGGTCCGTACTTGCGGGTCGTTGCCGTGTCCGTGTTGTTGAACTGCCGCCCGCAATGGCTCTCGATCTCGCGGCTCACCGAGTCGAGTGCGTCCTCAAGGACATCGTCATAGATGGCAACGTCTTCCAGGTTCGAAAGCCTCGCCTTCAGCTCCGCGAGCGTGGCGTATGCAGCACCAAGGGCCATGAGGGAGACCCCCCGTCCGCGTCAGCGCCCTTTGTTGTGGCCAGGAAGTCGCGCCTTGTTCACGGCTGGCGCCGCCTTCTTCTGTTCAGGTTCCGGGGCCGGCTCGCGCTTCACCGCCCCGAGGCGCTCAGCTTCCTCGCGAGAGACCACGGTGCCCGGCGACCAGTGGAGGAAGCGGGCTTCGGGGTCGGTCTCGCGCACGACGCGGCTGCGGTCCTCAGTGAGGCACCAGTGCTCCGTGACCGTGACCCAGTCGCGGCCCGTCATCAGGCCAGCTCCAGGTAGGCCACGACGACCGAGCACTTGCCCGCCGTCACGGCTCCCGCGGCGACGGCCAGGGTGATCGAGCGGACTGCCGTCGTCTTGACCAGGTCAGCGTCACCGGCGTCCACCAGCAGGCGCTTGGCGCCCGTGGTGGAGATGACGGACGGCGAGGCATTGGTGAGTGCCGCCGCCCGCAGATCGCCGGCCGACTGGACGGTGAGCGCCACAGTCGTGGTCGTCACGGGAAGGAAGGCCGTCGTGACATCGACGAAGGCGTCCAGCAGAATGGCGCCGGTAGGCAGTGCGTCGCCTCGCAGCGTGATGGTGCCGATCGCACCGCCGTCCACCGCGAAGTCGTAGACGGCGCGCGCGTACTTCACGCGGCCGACGTGGTTCCCGGAACCGATCTTCCCGGTGCCGGGCATGATGTTGCCCATGGGATTCCCTTCATGAGGAAAACCGAAGGGGCGCCAGACAGCGGCCCCTTCGGTCAGGTCGGTTCTCGATCAGAGGCCGGTGACGGCCGCGAACGCCAGCGGGCGGTAGTGAAGCGCAGCGCAGCGCATGTCCGCGCGGATGGCGAGCTTGCCCTTCACGAAGTAGTCGCTGTGACTGTTGCTGACCTGCACGTCGATTCCACGGCGCATCGCGAGTTCCGCGAAGTTCGTGTAATCGCCCAGCACTGCCTTGGTGGCGGTGACCGCCGTAGTCTCCACGACCGGGATTCCCCAGATCGTGAACGGGCCGACCATGCTGGGGTGCCCCCAGATGTACTGGCCGTCAGCGGTCTTCAGCAGCCGCACGCCCTCCCACTTCGAGGGGGCAATGAAGCAGACCGACGGCTCCGCAAACCCGGTGTCGCGGATCTTCCGGGCTGCCTTGTAGATGGCGTCCGGAATCGAGTCGCCGCCGAGAGCCTGCGTGTTGATGCCCACCACGTTCTCGGTGCCGCGCAGGTTCGGCGCGGTGCCGTTACCCACCAGGAGCTGGCTGTCCAGCCGCTGCTGAATCATGAACGGAAGACGGTTCTCGACATAGCCCTTCGCGCGTGGCTCGTCCTCGAACTGCTCGTCCGTGACGGGCAGGAAGGTCGCGATCTTCCGCACCGGCTCCTGCCGCTCGGTGAGCGCGAGAGCCGACTCGGGGTATGCGCCCTGGCTGTCCGCCTGGTTGGCCTCGAAGGTCTCGGCCGCCGCGTTCGTGTAAGTGGTCTCTTCCATGTAGACGACGGCGCTCATGCCGGTCGTGGTGCTCGGGAAGTACGAAGCCACATGCACCGAGGGCCGCATCGGCATCAGCTCAAGGCGCCCCGTGCGGACGTCCTCTGAGTCCCAGCCGACCGGGGTCTCCATAAGCGTCTTCAGGCTGATGTCGAGGTGCGCCGACGGGCCGACGCCAGAGCCCGGCTTGTAGCCCTTGAAAGCCTGCGACTCAGCGAAGCTCTCCCCCAGACTGAGGCGCCGCCCGCCTTTGCGCTCGGCCTCCCGCCCGCCGCCCCTGGCGCCGTCGCCGCGCTCGGCCGCCTCTTCGTCCTGCTTGGACGCAGCCGCGGCACGGCCGACGATCTGAAGCTCGTCGAGCTTCTTCTTGCGCTCGATGATCTCGTCGTTCATCTTGCGGATCTCTTCGACCTTCGCGGTCGAGTCGCCCTGAAGGCTCTTCACCTTCGACATGTCGTAATCAGGGCCAGCCTCTGAGAAGACGGTGGCCAGCGCCTTGCGCCTCTCGTCAAGCGCTTCCTGGGCCTGCTTCAGGGCAGGGAACTCAATGATGCGATCAGAGTCGTTGTACATGACGCTCCGTTTTCGGGCATGAAAAAAGCCCCCGAACAGGGGGCCTCAAGGGACGCGACTGCTAGAAGTCGTTGATAAGAGCCAGGGACTGGACGTAGAGCGACAGCTTCTGTTCATCACTCGGTCCGTCCGGCTCGTCATTGACGACCGGTACCGACAAGATGGAATCAAGCCGCTTGAGTTCATCCCTGATCCAGTCCAGGATCTCGGAATTGACCTTTGAGAGCGACTTTCCCTTTTCGGCGCGCAGAGCGACCACCCGTGACGCGCTGTCAATTGCCCCTGCCGTACAGGCAAGAGCGTCAATCAGTTCCTCACTCAAAGTGAGGCCCTTCGCATGCCCGTCACTGCGGTCCCGCAGCTTGGGCGGCTCTCGATCGGCGTCGCGAAGATGCGATGCCAAGTGCTTGTAGACCGCCTCACGGTCAGACTCCGGAACCCCGGAGTCACCGCTTACGCCGTTCAGCTGCGCGATGCCCTGAAGGCACGCGCGCAGATTGGCCGGCCCGTCGACTCCGTGGTGGTGAGCCAGCAGGTAAGAGCCCTTCAGCTCCGGGTCCCCGTCGGGGTCGACCCACGCATACACGCTGCGGAGCTGGGAGGGCCGCGAGTCCTCAGGCAGATCACCGATTGTCTTCGCGCCGTCCCAGGCGCGCGTGAGCGTCGCTGTCTCCTGTGCCGGAATGGGCCCGCGAACGGCAGTTGGGCCCTTCACGGTGCGGAACTGGTCATCGTCCACGGCACGGCCCTTCGTCGACAGAGTGCGCGTATTGATTCCAGCACCCAGCAGAACGGGTGACACCTCGTGCACAGTCACGGCTTCGAGATAGCGGACCGGCTGGTCCTTCTCTTCACCGAAGGAGTACTTGTTGATGTCAAAGCCGTACGACCACTCACCAAGGCCGTCCTTCGCGAGTTCTTTTACGGTCTCGAAAGTATCTCGGCCCGCCGTGGTGTTCATGAAGAACTGCCCCTCAAGGACGGCCCGCTTGCCCTTCACGCGGATGACGCCCTTTCCTACCGGGGGCGCACCGTCCCAGGACTTGTGTCCGTAGGCGCTGATAACAACCGGCGCCCCGTCGGTAAAGGCATCCTCGCGGGTGTAATCCCCGTCGTGGTCGCGGACGTTCATAGTTGAGAAGACTGCCGAGACAATGCCCTTTTCCGCGTCCTTGATTTCCAGGCCGCCGGACAGGCTTTTACGCTCCATCATCTTGTCCTTCCGGCGTGCCGGATTGTTCCAATTCAAGGGGCGCGGGATTGACTTCGGGCTCCGCGGGTTCGAGACTTGCGGGCGGCTGCATCTGAACCGACACGAGGCCGGTGTGCTGACCGACGAGCTGAGAGACGTCTTCGGCGAGAATCGCCTGCACTGCGGCATCAGGCTCGAAGCCCGCCTTGATGAGGGCGTCAATCGTGTTCGCCTGCACGCGCAGGATCTCCGCGCGGTCCTTGGAGTCCTCGCGCAGAAAGGCGATGTCGCGGTCGTCGTACCAAAGGCTCGCGCCGTTCGGCACCGTCACCAGGTTTTCCAGGCACGACGCGGCCATGCGCCACAGCGGGCGCATCGTGCCGTCCGCGAAGCGGCGCCGGCTCGCGGTGAAGTTGGAGGCATTGAGCGCGGACCCCTGAAGGCCCTCGGAGAAGCCGACCCACGAGGGTGGGACCCCGGCGGCGCTCGCTATGCGCGCTTCACCCTTGCCGACGGTCGACGTGAAGTCGAGCTGCCGGAAATCGTGGGTGAGCGGCGTGACGTCGGCGCCGCCCTGGAGAAAGAGCGTCTTGTACGCGTTGAACGCACCCTGATGCCCGGCCTTGAACGCCTTGACGAAGGACTCGAACTGCTCCTTCTGCACGTCCTTGTCGAAGCGGACCACCATGTTCGGTACAGCCGCATGCTCGAAGAACGTCTTCTTGTGGACCGTCGCCGCGGTGTCCGCCTCGATCTCCCGCAGTACGGGCGTGATCCAACTCATTCCCCTGAAGCGGGCTCCCGGGTCGGGTATCGGGCTGTAGTGGGCGACTTCGTCCGGCATGAGCAGGACAGCGCCGCCACTCGCCATCGGTCCGCCCGACGACATGACGCCGAACTGCCGCGGCTCGTAGAGGAAGCCGATGATCCTCGCGTCCACGGCGTACAAGTCACCGGAGTGAGAGCCGATGACCATCGACACCCAGTCAGGCCGCAGCCGCGCGAGCCGCAGACCGGGGCCGCTCGCACTGTCGCCGAAGCGGCCCTGGTCGTCGGTCTTCGTCCAGTACGAGTTTCCGGCCAGTGAGGCGTCCTGCTCCATGCGCGCGAGCAGCTCGCCCGTCGTGCCGGAAGCCCACGGCCTTTCCAGGAGTGTCAGCTCCTGACTGCCGAAGAGATCGCCTGGGCGGCCGTTCTTGAACTTCCGCCACTGGAACCGGGCTTCGCTGAACACCATCTGACGTGCCATGACGCATGAGAAGATCGGGCCGTTGCGCTTGAAGGCTCCTTCGACGTAGCCCTCGAAGTCGGTCTCGATCCGCTCCTTGTCGGCGGTGCTGCCCATGAAGAACGGGGCAGCGTCGATGTTCCAGAAGTCGGGCTGTGTGAAGGCCTTCCGGTTACGGCCCCAGGGGATGAGCTTCTTCCACCAGGCCATCCGTCACCCCCATGCGCAACCTGCTTCGACGGGCGGCTTCTTGGCGCTCTGCTGAAGACCCCAGACCGCGAGCGTCGCGGCCTGGAGAGGTGAGATGTCGATGGCTGCTCCCCGCTGGTCCCAGGCCCACAGGTCGGCAACAACGCGCTTGTCGGCGCCCGCGACAGCGGATGACAGCGGCACCTGGTCCAGGTGCACGAGGGTGGGATGATTGCCGCGCATCGGCACGACGGCGCTGCCGAACGAGCCGCAGGCCTGAGCGAATTCGCGGGCAGTCGGATTGATGACCTCGACGCCCTTGGCTTCGAGCGCCGGTATCAGCGCGCCCGCCTGACCGGCACGGTTGATGACCACAGCCTTCGGCTTCCAGCGCGCCACCAGGTCGGCCAGGCGCGGCACGATCCACCGGTCACCAGGGCGATGGTCCAGAGCATCAGACGATGTGATCTCTACGTGGGTCAGGCCGTCTGGGTTCAGCCCGGCGACGACGATGCAGCCGCTCTTGCGGTCCGGCGTCAGATCGACGCCGAAGGACAGGTCACCGACGGGCTCGGACGCCGGATCGATGCAGGCCTTCCAGTACGCCTCACCGATGACACGCCACGACTCGCCCTCGACCGGCCAGTCCCCCACACCCAGGCGTTCGCGACTGAACTCCTCGGCGGACATGCTGCGTCGCTCAGCCTCGATGTGCTCCACGCTGCGCTCCGGAGAATGCGCACCGCCGATGCGGATGCCAAAGCCAGGATTCGCCTTCGGATACGAGGCGTACAGACGAGAAAGCTGCCGGTCGTACTCCTCTCGCGTCCAGCGGGGGTCGGCCCTGAAGTCCTGCACGTCGTGGTCTTCGCACGTCGGAGGGCAGAACTGCGTGCACTCGTCGATCGACCATTCCAGGTAGCACAAGCGGGGATCGGAGCCGGCGATGCCGCGGGTGCGGACCCGGCCGAGCGCGGTCGACTCCTTGGTGCCGGACGACCCCGTGTACCAGACCTGAGGGTCAGGCACCGCGGACAGTGTCGGGAGGATCGCGCCGACCGCACGGTCCGTGAGGATCATCGCTTCGTCCAGCACGAGACAGTCGCAGGAGAAGCCACGGCCGCCGCCCGCAGTGCGCGAGCGGAAACGAAGGCGCCGCAGCGCCCCGTCACGGAAGACCTCAATGCCCTCTTCGCCGTGGGAGCGGCTGACGCGCTTGACCATGCGGTCCAGGTCCGGCGTGCTCTCGATAAGGCCGAGGATGCGCTTGAAGGCTTCGAGTGACGTGTCGAAGAGGTGGGCGCTGTGGATGCACAGCTCTTCGTCCAGGAGGAAAAGGCTGGCCAGCTCACGGGCTTCGAGGACGACGCCCTTGCCGTTCTGGCGGCCGACGATCAGACCGACCTCGAAGGCGGACCATGTCCCGTCCGCCCGCTGCCCGAGGGCCTCATCGAGCACGAGGCGCTGCCACGGATCGAGGGTGAGCCCGGCGATCTCCGCAAGCTCCGCGACATCAGCACCCGCGCTGGAAACGCGCGGCGGCGCGCTGAGTATCCGGGGGGCCTGATCGCCGCGCCCCGGTATGACGACACCGCTCATGCCCCGGTGCCCCTGCGCCTGCCGCCCTGACGGCGTGCGGCGTTCGTGCTGCCGCCCGTGCGGCGGGCCATCAGCTCATCGACCCGGGACACCGTCGCGCCATCGGGGATCCCTTCAAGCGCTTCGAGCACCTTGACCAGGCGCAGCGTCAGAGCGGCGGTTTCAGCGCCCGACGAACGCCGCGGCTTGCCGCACTCGCAGCAGTCGGACTCGCCGCTGATCTCCGCGGCAAGCCGGTCGCGAATTGCTTCGAGCTGCGTACGCTTGTCGCCCTCAGAAATGGCCTCACCGAACTCGCTCATCCGAAGTCACCCGCCAGTTCCAGGACTCGCGGCGCCGGCTCGATCAGCATCGTGCGGGCCTCGGGGGCGACAGTAAGAATTCGCGTCTCTTCGATGACACGGACCGTGCGCGGCTCGGCGGGCACCGTCAGGACGCGGGGCTCTGCGAACACGACAACAACACGGGGGCCGCTGACACGGGTCTCCAGGAACGCCAGGACGGCAGGCGCCGGCGCCGTCACCGTGAGCATGCCTACGCCGGTGGACGCGGCGCCCTGCAAAGCCACCTGAGCGCCCGGAGCGAGCACCGACAGCGAGCCGGGCGCAGCCACCGTGCCCGCAGCGGAGAACCCCACGGAGGGCGCCACGGCAGCAATGGACCCGCGCGTCGTCACCTCGCCCGGCAGCACCATTACAGGCGCCGGGGCAGCGACAGCAGCCGTACTGAGGACCATCGCTTCAGCGGGCATCGTTACGTGAGGCGCGGGCGCCGTCACGGCCACTGCCGCTACGGCGCCAACCTCCCCGTCCAAGCCGATCGCGGGTGCCGGTGCGGTAACCGACGCCTCGCCCGTCACCGTCAGCTCGGCGTCAGCATCGCTCGCTGCGGCAGGTGCCGCCACGGCCAGCGTGGCGTACACGGTGGCCCCGCCGCCGGCCTGGACGGTGGGGGAAGGAGCGCCCGCTTCGATGTCGCCGGTGACCTTGACGTCCGCGGCGAACGCAACGGCCGCGGCAGGAGCGACGACATCCAGCAGATCCGTTGCGCCGCCCACCATGAAGACATGAGCGGCAGGAGCGACGACGCGCAGCGCGTATGGCACCTGCGCCGTCATGTCGATGACCGGGACCGGTGCGACGACGGGGAGGGCCCCCGATGCGGTGACGTCGGCGGCGGCGGCGACCGTGACCGAAGGCGCGGTGACGGACAGGTCACCAACTGCCGTGACGACCCCGGCAAGGGCCGCTACGGCCGAAGGCGCGGTCACAGCCAGCGTGCCCGTTGCGACCATGTCAGCGGCGATGCCGAGGACGGGCAGAGGCGCGGTGACGGGCAGGTTGCCTGCTGCCTCGACCGCACCGACGACGGCCACCGCAACCGAGGGCGCCGTAACCAACAGGGCGCCGGCGACCTCCAGCTGCCCCGCAGCGGCCACCGTCGCGGACGGAGCCGCGACCGCGAGGTCGCCGTCAACATCCAGCGCTGTGGCGGGCTGCGTGTACCGCGTCGTGTACGCGCCTGCCGGCTGTCTGCGGCCGAGACGGGCCATGGGTCACCGCCCTCGGGTCAGCACTCCTCGAAGACGATGTACGCGATCGCCGTGAGCGTGGCCGCGGTGTTGATGCGCAGCTGGCAGTACTTCGAGGGGCTCACCACGTAGTCGCGGCCAAGGGGGAACTGCTTCTCGTACTGCGTCGTAGGGCCCACGAAGGCGCCCGCGAATTGCCGCTCCGTGGTGTTCGTGACGATGGCCGCCGCGCCGTAGCCAGTGGAACCGGTGCCCATGGTGAGGCTGCTCGCCTTCGCGTTGTCGCCCACAGGCACGACCGTGCTGGTGCTGTGCGCAGTGAGCGACGTCGTAGCAGCACTGGCCTGTGCGAGTGTGCACACCGCAGGAGTTCCGGCGGCGCTGCCGTTGAAGGAAACACCCCATTCGACTACGCGGATGCCGACGGTCGAGGTGGCGGCCAGTTGGATCGCGCACTTGGCACCGGCGGCGTAGCTGGTTCCCGTCATGACGCCAGTGGTCGCGTCGACAGCGCAGTTGTAGGCGATGTAGAGGCTCACGCAACACCGGCCACGCCGTAGACCAGCAGGTATGCACCGTCCCTGTTGGCGCCTGCGGGGATCGTGACGGTCGTCCCGGAGATGGAGGCGCCCACCGCTGCCGCGACGGTCGTCCCCATGATCACAGCGCGCTTGATGACCGTGAACTGCTGGATCACGTCCAGGGTGTCGGCGGCGGTGATGTCGCGCAGCGCGTACAGCGCGACACGGTCCGACTCCCCGTTCATCCACATCAGCGGATACCTGTTGGGATCAAGAGCGGCCATGACGTCCTCTCACCACATAGAGGCACGACGCACCGCCGTGCTGAAGATCCTGTTGTTCGGGCCCGTCTGCGGGGGCTCCGCGATCAGCGCCCCGGCGCAGAAGCACCAGGCGACACCGGCGAAGGTCGACGTGAAGACCGGGGCGGTACCGGTCCCCAGTTGTTCGGCGAACAGGATGCGCGGATTGGGCGTGGCCCCGGCCGTCATGCCGATCTCGCCGCGTTCCGTCCAGGAACCGCCAGGGCCCGCCACGTCATACGCCGTTCCGTTCCAGGTGGCCAGCGACGTCCCCACACAGTGAATGGCCAGGTCCGTGGACTGAACCCCCGTCAGGGCTGTACTCGTCTTCGAGATGCCGGTGCCGTTCCCCGCCAGCGTTGCTGACGTGCGGAACGGGTCACCTGTCGCGATCACTCCGGTGTACCGGAGCATGGCCATCGCGGCGTAGTTGCCGTACGTGCCGTCCGGCGTCACGGTGTAGCTGGCTGGCTCCGAGGACGCCCGGCGCCAGAACAGGCTCACGGTGTTGTCCTGATCCCCGCTGGGCAGGTCGTTGACCGTTGCCTTCTGAGTGAAGCCCGGAATCGCCGGGACGACCCCGGCGGACTCCGACACCTCGATACCGAAGATCAGCATGTCGCCGTTGGCCGTCCCCGCAGGCACGTTGACGGACACCGTGGCAGCGTTGTTCCCGCCCGCGTTGAGCGTCACCGTCGTGGCACTCTGAAAGCCGATCGGCATGGTCAGGCCGCGGGCATCGTGAACGTACCGCTGGTGATCTCCACACTGACGCCGACCGAGATCGTCGTTGTATTGAGCTGGAGCTGCCCGCCGCCGCCCGTCGCCGTGACGCTGCCGTCGAAGACCGTGCCCGGCGTGCTGCTCGCGCAGCGGAACCACGCGGCCGTCCCGGCCGCAACGCCGGTCGTCGACAGAGGCACCGCAGCCAGCGTGCAGACACCAGAAGACGCCGCGCCGAAGGCGGGATCGTCCAGCGTGAACGTGGCGAGCAGCGTTTGACCGGACACCGCCGTGTTCGCGTTCGCGGGCTGCGACGCCGTGTAGAGCTTGATGGTTCCGGCGCCCGCTCCCCCGTCGACCAGGTCGACAGCGGCGTCCGCCATCGCGTTCTGAGTTGCAGTAGCAAGCTGAACGGCCATCAGGTTCCCTTCACCATGCGCGGGACCCCGTGGCCGGCCGCGGTGTCGCGCCCTCGGGCGCACTGATCGTCTGAATGAGTGCAGGGCGTTTACGCAGGCCAGAGCCGTACCAGCGCTGCACGCCCTTCATGTAGTCCTCGGGGCGCTCGGCGGCGCAGCGCGCTTCAACGACGTCGCGCCCCGGATCGACCGTGACGACCTCCGCGCCGCATTTGCGGTAGCGGTCCATCGCGGCCTGCTTGGGCACCGAGTGGATGATGTAGACGTCGTGCGTCTCGACGTGCCGCAGCGCCTCGGTGATGGCACCCTCGCGGGCACGGAAAGCAACCGTCGCCAGGGGGCGCCTGTGGCCGTGCGGGGCGGCGCCGACCGCGGTCAGCGCGTTGGCGATGCGGTCGTAGTCGATGACGATGTCACCGCTCTTCGCTCGGTCGTTGACCCACGTGCTCTTGCCCGCGGCGGGCGGGCCGATCACGACGAAGAGGGCCATCAGCGCCTCCGTCGCAGCAACTTGTGACGCAGGCCACGCGCTTTGTGGGCGCACGGAGCAGAACAGAAGCGCCCGGCAGGGCAGCCTGTGACAAGTGCCCGGTCAACGGCAGGAGGCTCCGTGCGGCCCGTGATCACAGACGACGTCAAGCAGCTGGTGAAGCGCTGGGTGACCCAGGCCCGCGCCGATGCGAAGGCCAGAGGGGAGTATCCGCCCCCTCCGTACAGCAGGCTGCCCGACCACCAGCGCAGCTTGTTGTTCCGTGAAGCGCACTGGTGGCAGGCGCTGGCATCCGGCCAGTTGCTTGCCTCATGCGTCCCGCCGCACCCCTCACCGGACAACATCACGGCGATGCGAGAGCACCTGACGCGCTGCTTCGAGCACCTGCACACAAAGATGGGCGGCCATGCGGACTTGTTGCCCACGGGCACGCACGACCAGCTCAGCGCCATCCAGCAGCGCACGGCGGCGGCACTGGACGTAGTGGAGCAAGCAGGCGCCGCCTGGTCCCGCGAGGCTGACGCGGCGTGGCAGGAGCTGATGCGGTGGGCCGGCCGTCTGAACCCTGCCGGGCGGACGCGCCAGGCAGGCGACTGGGTGCCCGACGGGTGGCAGCACTACGGCACTACCGGTTCTTGACCCGGATCGTGATGCTGCGGTCGTCGATGCGGCCGGCGCTTGTGATGATCCGGTTGGTCACCTGATAGGGGGTGCCGGGTGTGCCACCGGAAAGCCAGGCCGTGGCACTGGTCACGCTGTGCGCGTCGCTGTCGAGCGTCAGGCCGGCCGATACGGTCATGGCCGACGTCGTGATCGTCTCTCCGGGTTCGAGCCAGTCCGACCAGTCCCATACCCAGTCGAGCGTGGCCTCCGGGTCCTTCTCCCAGGCAGAGGTGGCCATGATCACCTCCCAGTAGATCTACGTGACCCGACCCACGCGCTGAATCACGCAGCAGGGGTTCGGTGGATTAGGACTGAGTGCGAAGGGCCTGAATGGATCCTGAATGGATGATCACGCCTCTGGCCTGGGGTTATTCAACCCTGCGAAATGATCACTAGCGCAAGATCCGTCAGAGGGTTATTGCGGACATAAGGGCATTTGGGGTCACCGGGAGAATCCCTCACGGATGCACCCCACCCCCCTATGGCCTCGGAATATCGGGCCCGACGGCAAGCCTCTGACCTGCACTGATCCCTGTCGCTTGATCCGCCGTAACGATCAGTCGTAATGATCAGGGCAGTGAATGGATCCTGAATAATGATCTATGCAGGGTTCCATTCAGACCACAGCGGGAGATCATCACCACCGCTTGGAAGCGATCAACGGACGCTTGGCCGCGCCTGATCCTTTGCGCTGGTTACAGAGACGGTGCGAGGGCCTGAGCCACTGCACATCATCGGGGTCATCACCGCGCGCGAGCAGTACGGCGATCGAGGGATCGTGATCCGCTTGCCATGCCATCGGATCAAGGTAGTGCAGTGTCATGTCGATCGACTGACCACACAGGTGACAGATCGGCACTGACTCACGACGCAGCAGTGCGACTGCATCACGCCATCGGCTGCCACTACGGCCAGCACATCTGGTCACCGGCACGGCGCTCCTCCAAGTTCGGGGGCACACCGTGCCGGTGACAGCACAGCAGGCAGCACAAGCGAGATGAATCTAGCTGGACAAACGCAGGGTCTGGCCGGGATGGATCAGGTGCGGGTTGCTGCCGACGGTCTTGCGGTTGCCTGCGTACAGTGCGTGCCATCCGCCGCTGATGTTGTGCTGCGCGGCTATGCGTGACAGGTAGTCACCGCTCCTGACCTTGTACGCCTTGCCGTCCCACGTGGCAGGGAACCTGCCCGTGCGGGGTGCAGCCCTGTGCTGCTCGGCACCCTTGGCCTTGGCCGCTGCCCTCGGATTGGCGGGCTCGCCCTTGTTCATGGCGGGCCCCTTGGCCTTCGGCATGGCAGGGGCGGCCGTGTCCGCAGGCCCCCCTGCTGTCGAGCCAGCGGGCCGTACGACGGCGGTGAAGGCGCTGGCGTACCAGCCGCTGCGCCAGGACGCAGTGCGGATGGAGGTGCCGGGCTTCGACGCCTCGACGATCTTGCCGCCGCCAATGTACATAGCGACGTGAGCGCCGCCCCGGTAGATCACCAGATCGCCGGGCCGTACCTGTGACGGTGAGACCCGTTTCAGTCCGGCCAGCTGCGCCTGAGACGTACGCGGGATCGAGACGCCCGCAATTCGCCAAGCCGCCTGCACCAGGCCGGAACAGTCATACGCGTTGGGCCCGGTGGCGCCCCAGATGTACGGCTTGCCGCGCTGCGCCAGGGCGTACGCGACAGCCTTCGCCGCGGTGCCGCTGACGGCCGCCTTCGGCGCGGCGGGCGCCGCCTTGGGCGCGGCTGCCTTCGGCGCCGCAGGAGCAGGGCCGCCCCGGGTGAGGCCGGCCCGCTTACCGCACACGGGCCACGCTCCGGGGCCCTGCCCCTTGAGCACCTTCTCGGCTATCTGG
Organism: Streptomyces sp. NRRL S-920; assembly: GCF_000717945.1. Lineage (NCBI taxonomy): Bacteria > Bacillati > Actinomycetota > Actinomycetes > Kitasatosporales > Streptomycetaceae > Streptomyces > Streptomyces sp. NRRL S-920. The sequence continues at coordinate 218,486 of NZ_JODF01000003.1, read as the reverse complement.
ATCTGCTGTGCCTTGGTCGCGAGATCGGCACGGGATGCGTACTTCGCCCCGCCGTAGCCGCGCCAGGTCGACGCGCTGAACTGAAGCCCGCCGTAGTACCCGTTGCCGGTGTTGATGTTCCAGCGGTTGCCGGACTCGCACGCAGCGACCTTGTCCCATACGCCGACCGGGGCGGCATCTGCCGTGCCTGCCCCGGTCATCGCCATGCCGGTTCCCACGAGAGCAGTGATGCCCGTCGTGGCCAGGGCGCGCTGGGTCTGGGCGCCGCCCTTGATCTTGCGGTGCTTGTTGTGGTCGTGCCCCATATGAGCTGATCTCCGATGGGAGTTGGGCCTGCCCCGCTCAGGCCACCCGCCAGGTGCGGGCATGAGGAAGCGGCCCGCGACGGGGCCGCTGTAACCGCGCATGGCGCGGGTCGTGACTGGCGCTGCCGTTCAGCGGCTTGCGCAGCAAAAAGGCCCGCTCGCGGCGGGCCTTAACGTCTGGCCAGGCTGCCTCGCGGCATACCTGGTACGGGTCAATAGTGCACGTGGAAACGCTACATGGCAATCACCCCCTTTCACGGGCGTTTCGGCGGCGGCTCCGTCAAGGGCTCTCCGGGCTTGCGCGGAGGCATTGCCTCCAGGTCCCACAGGCGGCGCCCGGCGGTGCCGTAGCGGACCAGACGGCCCTCTGCGGCCCACCGGAACAGCAGGCGGCGCGAGATGCCCCAGTGCAGGCAGGCAGCCTCGGTGTCGGCGAGGATCACGGGCGGATCTCGAAGATCTCAGCTACCGCGCCGTCGTAGTCGCGGACCTCGAAGCGACCAGTCGCTACGGCCACGTAGCCGCCATAGCGCGCAACAGCGTCATATCCCGCCCCGGGCGCCGCCTCAGGGAAGGACGCCCGGTCATACCACCAGCCGTTCAAGCGCGGCGGCACAGCGCCAGGCAGGTCTTCCGCAGGACGGATGACGATGTAATCCGGGTCACCCACAACCCCACTCCTCTCATCTGGTCACGCCCAGGATGATCCCGACCACGGCAGCGATCACCGTGACCCCTGCAATCAGGTAGGCCCAACCGGCGTTGAGGCCTGCGCCCTTGCCCTCGGAGCGGTTGAGACGGTCCGTCAGCTCCTGAATGCGCTCCGAGTTGCGCTCGATCGCAGCCACGGCCTCCAGGCGTGTCATGAACTGCGACGCCTGGTCGGAGAGCGTGCTGCGGAATTCGTTGACGCCTTCGAAGCGCCGCTCCATGGCGTTCTCTGCCTTGTTGACGGCCTTCTCGGACGCGGCCAGCGCCGCCTTCGTCGCCATGTCGAGATCGTTGAAGCGCTGGTCGTAGCGCTTGTCCCGCTCCTCGAAGATCGCCCCGACATGGGCCCGCAGCACCTCGACAGTCCACCCGTCATCGCTCACGGGCGCCACGACTCCTTGTAATCCGGGTGGTCGTCATCCGACAGGGCGAGCGCTCGGACTACTTCGAGAAGCTCCTGCACGAGGTACTTCGTGAGGATCCCGCCCATGTGATTCGCAAGCAGCGCGGCCTGATCCTCGTACCGCGCGATGATCTGGCGCTTCGCCTCGATCTCCTTGAGGACGCGGGCCGGATCATGGCGGGCGATGTGATCTCCGCGCCAAGAACGCGTACACGCGACGACGCGCTCGATCGAGTGATCGACGTCCACCCGGCGGGTGCCGGTCCGCTCGTTCTCCTCGAAGGCGGTCCAAGTCTCCGGTGCCACGATCACCGCCACGTCCTCATCGAGCCGCGCCCGCAGGAATGCAATCAGGTCGGCGGTCACGGGCGCCACTCCTCGCGGTAGTCGGGATGGCCGTCGTACGCCACGGCAAGCAGGCGCAGCGCCTCGATCTCGTCGGGGTTCGTCTCCGGGCACCGGCCCTCTTCGATCTCCTTGGCGCCGTGAAGGCAGCCCCACTCGCCGTCGATCTTCGCCTCGTATGCCAAGATCATGTCAACGAGCCGCCGCCTGGCCGCAGCATCGGCCAGCACGCGCGCAGGGCCGTGCCGCACAACGTGCCGCGCCACGGGATTCCCTTCGTCCACGGCGTCGCGGTCCCAGCCTGCAACCGCAGCATCTGCCGCAATCTCCTGGTCCTCCATCAACCGCGCCCGCAGGAACACAGGCAGGTCGGCGGTCACTGCGCCCCGTCCTTCACTGCCCGCCCACCGTCCACGGTGATCTCCATGCTCCGGAGCTGCCCGCCGAAGGTGATCCGCACCTTCGGCGAATCCGCACCCGAGGCCCCGGCCGCGCGGGCCTGGCGGCAGAAGGCCTCGATCTCGTCCAGGGTCATGACCTTGCCTGCCGCCGCGTGCTTGATCGTCTGTGTCATCGGTCCTCCAGGTAGTCGATGGCCTCCGCGACCGCCACAGCGGCGATCCGGGCGATGTTGTCGACAGAGTTCATATAGCCATCCCCCACCGAGCGCAGCGTCGACGGTTCGCCAGTGGGGCTGACCCGTGACCACGCTTCAAGGACCGCCTGCACGAGACCCTCGTGAACACCCGTGCCGCCCGCGTTGTACTTGTACTCATCACGCATGGCGTATCGCCCTCTGCCATATGTATCGGCTCCATCACGCACCCTCACCTTCCAGCAGCTTGATCCAGTCCCATCGCATGTACTTCGTACCGCACGGCGCCGTTTCCGGTGTCCCGATGCAGCGCACGTCTGTTGACGCATCACCGGCAACGATCAGGGCGCCGTTGCAGTTGCCGCACAGGACATCGGCCAGCATCGCCATCGGCGAGTCGTAGCCGAGGATGATCCGCGCCGTGCGGACGCGCTTGCGCAAGTCCTCCTTGATCCCGTAGACGAGATCGTCGTGCCCGGCTTCGCCCGCCATCGCGCACCAGTCAGGCAACGCCCGCAGCGCACTGAGCACGGTGACGCCTTTCCGCTCGCCATGGTCGGGATAGAGCACCGCGCGAAGGGTGTCGTAATGATTATGGGCATCGGTCCTAATGGTCAGCAGCAGCGCCAGCGCCTCACCATTCCCAGGCGGATTGGAGTGCGGCTTGTCAATGGCCCCTATGCCGTCACCGCCCGCTTTCGATACCGGCTCGGTGACGGCTTCCTGCAACTGGACGATCAGGCTGGGCAATTGCAGGGTCCGGGCTCGCGCCTCGACATCAGCAGGGCATTTGCATTCATGGTGTCTGCGCCTGCCGGGCGGCATAGCCGATCTCCATACCTGGCACAGCGTCACATGCTGTGTGATCGGCACCCGGTACTCGATCCGCTCCTCCCAGCCGCTGACGAGCTGGCGAACGAGATCGGCGATGAACTCGGGATCACTCGCCATCAGTACCGCCCGCGTAGTCGTGCGGCCTGCTGGCGCCGTGCTGGCAGTCGCAGCCTGGGCAGGCCGCATGGCCCTGCTCGGGGAACTCCCGTGCGGCGACGGGGTAGTCGGCCGCCCATGCGCAGTGCTTGCAGATCATGAGCGCCTGCCAATACCGAGCCGCGCCAGCCGGGTGATGCGGCGGGCCTCTGCCTCGAACGCCCTGGGGTCGTGGAACGGGCACTGAGTGACCGTCACCCTCACCTGTGACGGATGCCGTGAGGAGTGCAGGAGTTCGATCAGTTTCCAGACGTCCAGCATTGTTCCTCTTCCTGATCATGACGGAGCGGCCCCGGGAGGCCGCTGAAGGGTTCAGGACCGCCCGGGGGCCGGCGTGCGGCCTACGAGGCGTCAGAAGCGCGCACGGGGCACACGTCGTGAACGGCCCAGTGGAAGCTGTCGTGATCGATGGCCATGTACGGCTCGCCGTCCTCGATCAGGCGGCGGCAGGTCCGGCAGCGGTGCGGCCAGCTCCTGGAACGGGGCCGGGCCGCAGGCGTCGCGGAGACACAGGGCGCATCCGGGTGCCCGACAGCGCTCCCGCGGGCTCGGGGAGGGGCCACGCCCACCTCCGTGACGGCCGTGGCGTCCTGGCCGTGGGCGCCGCACGCATGTGACGCCACGATGTCGCACGGCGTCGCCGACACGGCGGCGGTCCGCAGTCGCAGCCTCCAGGGCCGCCCGGCCTGGGTGATGACGTCGTACGTCCAGCGGGCGGCGATCAGCGCGGCCCGGTAGCTCTCTGCGTCCAGCGGGATGGGGTCTGCCGCCGTGGCCAGTCCTGAGACCTGAGCGGCCAGCACGACGCTTCCGCATCGGTTGCAAGTCGCGATCTTGATTTCTGTGTCCATAAGACTCTGCGTAGCCGTAGCAAGATCCTTCCTCTTTTGATCTTCGCAACGTGTCCGGAACCGGTCCGTGGTCCCCGTCCTTAAAGGACGGACGGGGGAGGACCACTAAAGACCAGTCCTGACCTGGGCAAACGTCCTGAGTGGTCCGGGACCACTAAAAGAGCGGTCCTGAGTGGTCCGGGACCGGTCCGAGGACCACTCGAAAAATGTGCAGATAAGGGCTCTGACCTGGTCGTATTTAAAATTCCGACTCTCATTGGCCGGTAAGGTGGTCCTGGACGAACACGGACCGGTCCTCTGTACAGTGGTCCTCGATCTTGGTCGCCTCGTACGGGACCGGTCCCGGATCATGCGCGGTCCGCGCGCCCGCCTTCGACACCGTCAGGTGTCCCTGCGATGTCAGCCACTCGATCGTCCACAGAATCCGGTCCGTAGCGCCCGTGACGCCCTGCCGGATCGCCCGCGCGCTGCACCCCGGGTTGCCCGCCACGAAGCCCGTGACGGCCTCGCACAGCTTCTGCGGGGGTGCGTCCTCGAAGCCCCGCGCCTCCGCGTCGTCGTGCGGCCAGGCGGGCCACACGTTCGCGGTCGGCACCGCCTTGCCCTCGAAGTCGATGACCATGTCCGCGAACCACTGGGGGCGGGCTCCGGGGACCGCGTGGGCGCGTACCCATGCCCCGCGGTCCTTCTCGACCCGCAGACGGCTCTTGCCCTTCATGTTCTTGCCGATGGGCTTAATCAGCTCCAGCAGGTAGCTGACCCCGGTCAGCGCAGACCGCTTGTGCTGGGAGCCGATCGCCCGCTTCTCACCGTGCGGTACATGATCGAGGACCACCACGGACCAGTCCGCCGCGGCGAATGGTTTCGTCACCTTCGCGTGCCAGGCCGCAACGTCGTTCTCCAGCCGGCCGTCCAGCCCCTCGTGCGACATGGCCTCGGTCATGCCGTCGAAGACGGCAAGGCTGCCCCGGACGCCGATCAGCTCTTGCAGGCCCTGTTCATCCGCGGCCGTGAGCGGGCCGGTGGGGTTGCGGTAGTGGAAGAAGGCCATTACGTCCTCGCGCCTGGCACCGAGCAGCTTCAGGCGCCGCACGATCGAGGTCGCGTCGTCCTCGAAGTCGATGTAGGCGACGTGGTGGCGAGAGGTGATCTCCTGGACGGCGACAAGGCAGGACAGCCAGCTCTTGCCCGCCTCCGACTCGGCGTGGACTCCGTTCAGCTTGCCCCGGTAGAACAGCCCGACGGGCATGTCCCCGGAGAGGTAGCCGACTTCCGTACGGGTTTCGTCTTCAGCGGCGTCCCATGCCGCTGCGATATCAATGGGTGCCCAGGCGCGGGGCATCGCTTCGCGCTGCCGCGCCGCATCGATTTCCGCGCCTTCGCGTCTCTGCTGGAGTACGTCAGCCCATTCGGCGGCTCCTTTCCTTTTGCGTTGCTCTTCGTCCTGCCGGATTTCCTCACGCCGCCGCTGGACGACTCCGAGGAAATCCGGCAGGAGCGGCGGGGGTATATGCGGTTCGACAAGGCGGACCTGGTCGTCAAGGGCGAGCGTGGCCGCGTAGTCGGCAAGCGTGTAGAGGATCAAAGGGAAGGCGGGCGCGTGGCCGTTCTGATCCGCTGTCTCCGTCACGGCCACGCGCCTTTCCTGTTGTTGCTGTCACCGGGTGCTGCATTCAATGACGGGTGATCTCATGCCGCTTCTTCCAGTAGAGGACGTACGTCGTCAGCGGTGATGATCCGGGCCTTCCACAGGACGCTCACGGCGTGCGGCTCGCTGAACGCGTACAGGTCGTCCAGCATGCGCTCATACGCGGCGCCGTGGCTCCGGGGCCCGCGCTCGCCCCTCAGCAGGCGCAGCAGAGAACGCGTGTGATTGCGCGTCGTGTTGTTGCGCGGCGGCAGCGGCTGCCCCCTCACCGGGCTGATGTCTCCCGCGGCCAGGGCCGCCGCGACGGCCGCCGCGGTGCTGGCAACGCCGTAGCGGCGGCGCAGCCGCACCAGGCAGCCCTGGACGGCGTCGCACGTGAGGGCCAGCTGCTCAGCTGCTTCGCTGACCGTCTCACCGTCGGCGACGGCCTGGAGGATGCCCAGACCGCCGCTGCGCGGTGGCCGCCGCCGGGCCGGCGCAAGTTCAGGCGCCGCTTTCCGCTCACGCCGCCTGTGCTCCTGGCTCCTGCGGCGGCTGCACGGCAGGCAGTAGCGCGTCGTGTGGCCGCACTTGCGCCTGTAGAGGCCGACGTTGACGGGGTCGGTGAGGTCGTGCAGGCCTGCCCCGCACACCTCGCGCCTAGCCGGGGGCACGGCCCTGAGCCTGACGCGGTATGGCGCTCCAGGGTGCGGTTTCGCCGGGGGCTGCCGTGAACGAGCCGGGGCAGCGGCTGCGTGCGCCGCTCTGGGAGAAGATGCTCATGTCGTGTCCGGCAAGGCACGGCCCCCGCCGGGAGACGATGACGTCGGGCTGTGCGCCGCAGCGCGGGCAGCGGGTCATTCTTCCCTCCCGGGCTGCGTGCGGAGCCGGGTGTCCGTCCAGGAGAGCCCGCAGTAACACAGATGCGCGCCGTCGCAGTTCCAGCGGCTGCACAGGCACACCCCGCCGCCCCTGGCGGGGCATGGGGTGCCGCTGAGCGCCTGTAGGGGCACGGCCTGCGCGAAGGCGCCGCGTACCGCTTCGTCGAACTGCTGGTCGCTGAGGCCGTGGCTGCGGACCGCCTTTTTGTCCGGCGTGATCCATGCCCAGTCGCTGCCGTCCTTGAGTGCGACGGGCTGCTTCCCGCTCTCCCGGCATATCACTACGCCGTACCCCTGGTCGTCCGTCACGAAGTGGTGCTCCTGCAAAACGAGATCCCCCTGGCCGTCGTGCACCAGGGGGATCTCCTTGCGGCAGCGCGGGCATGCGCCTTCGGCTGGATCTTTACTTCGCTTCGGTGTCATCGCTCACCTCCTGTGAGTCCCGGCTTCCTTGGTCCATGTGTGGTCGCCGCGTCCCCGGCACGCCCGCGTGCAGCGTCCGAGACTGCACGAGAGCCGCCGAAGGGGCTGCTCGATCCAGCGGTCCGACCAGACGAGTACGGGCGCGTACCAGCGGCAGCGCCACACCCGTGCGCTGGTTTCCGGGCAGTCGGGCCACGAGTGATGGGTGAAGCCGTGAGAGCAGACCCAGTACCAGCGGACCTGCCACAGCTTCCACGGTGCGTCCCGGTAGTCGCGGAGGCTCCTCACCGGTCGTTCACCTCCGGGTCAACGTCCAGGGCGGCCCATTCCAGGATCTCCTTGACTGCACTGGGCTTCAGTTCCGCCGGGCCCACGACCGCCTTGAGCTTCCGGATCTTCGCGGCGTCCTTGCGTCGCTGCTCCGTCTGGATTTCGGCCAACCCCTTGTTGCACGTGGCCAGCCATTCAGGCGAGCTGTCCGCACAGACGATCTCTGCCCAGGCGCTCATCGCTTCCCCTCGCTTCGCAGCTTCGCCCGCCCCGCGAAAATCTGGCTGACCTCTCGCCGGGACCAGGTCGCACGGGCGACGAAGTACTCCGGACCTCCGAAGGTCTTCAACCCGCGCGGCTCCCAGTCGCCCTTGCAGCGCGGGCAGGAGGCCCGCAGGCTGGCGCCGTTGGGGCAGCCCATGCCCGGACTGGTCGGGTGGCACGGGTAGTCGTAGCACTCGCACTCATAGGCGTTGCGCCGGTAGCCGACCCAGCGGCATGCGGGGTTGAGGCAGTCGACGCGGTAGCGGTCAGTCATCGCTCACCTCCGGGTCGATCAGGTCGGCCGCGGCGAGGCAGTCGCCCATGTGGTCGTCGGTGTAGTCGCGCAGCCGCCTGGAGTTGCGGATCTTCTCGGCCAGCTCGTGGGCGTAGGTGTCGAGCAGTTCCTGGAGGCGGCGGCGCCCTGCCTCGCTGAGGCGTGACTCGAACATGGCCGCGATGTCCTGACGGGCGCTCACCCCAGCACCTCCACGTACCGGTCCGTGTCGGCCCCGCCGTTGCCCGGGATGCAGATCTGGACGGTGCTGCATCCGACACTCAGGTACCAGCCGCGCGCGGTGAGTTTCTGTGCGAGCTGCCGCCAGATCTCGCGGGCTTCGGCCTCTTCGTCGTCCGGGCGTGCGTCAGTCATCGAGCACCACCACGGCCGCTACTCCGACCCAGCACAGCACCATGACGACGGCCCCGACGATCGCGGCCAGCTGGCCGTCGGCGGTGGCCGCAAAGGTGAGGCCCCCGGAGAGTCCTCCGAGGGCCAGTCCTGCCACGAACGTGATCATGTCTCCTCCTCAGCAGCAGATGTCGACGGTGGCGTCCGGGAAGGCGATGCACGCGTCACGGAGATCGCGCAGGTACATCAGCGCTCCCGAGTAGTCGCCCCACCCGTTGGGCGGGTTCATGGCCTCGTACGTCTGGGGGTTCGCGGTCATGTCGGCCGCAGCCCGCTTCAGGTCCGCGACGCAGTCCCCCGCGCGCTTGTCCGCGAGGTCACGCAGCGGGTAGCCGAGCGCCTTCTCCCACATGGGCGTGACGTTGGAGGTGTAGTTACCGGGCCCGCCGGGCCAGAAGCGCTTCGGCTCCGGGCCGCCCGTATCGACGTCGATGTACAGCGCGATGTCGTAGCTCATTGATCTCCTTCTCCGATCTGGTCCAGAAGCCCCGCATCGTCCAGCGCCGCGAGCGCGACCCTCGCCGTGGACGCCACGTATGGCGCCTGCTTGACGTATGACCAGCGCTCCGCAGCCACCCATTTGGCCACCTCCACGAGGTCCCACAGCGCGTCCCTGGGGACCGGGACGGTGGCGCCGGGCGGCACGGCGTCCAGGTCGTGGATAGGCGTGCCGCATTCGGGGCAGTCCTCGGGGCACAGCGCGTTGTCGCAGTACCGGCAGGGGCGCCGCCCCTGGTGCACGTACACGCAGTCGCTCTTGTGGGTGCACGAGTGCCCGCCGGGCACCTTGCGGTACGGCTCGCCGCCCTCGGGACAGTGCGGGGGCGCCACGTCGCGCGTCAGTCCCAGCCCCGCCGCCTCGTCCGCCGTGACGACCCGCCGTTCGAGCTGGTAGGGCGAGGCGTCCGCCGGTGCGGCGGGGTGGCGCAAGCACCACCAGACGTCGCGCCAGAACGCGGTGACCGCTTTCATGGGCGCTCCCGACGGTCGATGCACTCGATCCACGCGGCAGCCACGGCCGCGACCTGGACCAGCTCCGCGCGGATCCTGGCGGGGTCGGATTCAGCGAGGGCCTCGTAGACCTCTTCGAGAAGGATCCCCGTCCAGTCGAGCCGCCGGTCCGCGTCTCGCGCGTCGAGCGTGCCGCTGTTGATGGTGCGGTAGTTGACGGCCCACTCGTCGAACATCTCGCGGGCCTCGCACTGCGTGGTCGTGTCGCCCGCCATGTCGGGATGGTTCTGCTCGCCGAACTGGGCGTCCTGCCGGGCGCGCTCGGCCTTGATCTCATCGAGGATGCTCATCCCCGCCCCCCTCGATCTCCGTCGCCACGTCTTCGGGGGTGATGTTCAGGTACCGCCTCGCCGTGTCGTCTAGCATCTCTGCCGCCTGGTCTGCCGGGACTACGGCGCCTGCGGTGTCGCAGCGCACGCACTCAACGGTGTAGTTGCCGAGGTTGCGGAACTTGTGCTGTCCCTTGCGGTGTCCGGAGCAACCGTCAATGAAGATCGGAATGTCCAGGCGCTCAAGCATCGGACCCTCCTTCGATCTTCACCGCGACGTCTTCGAGCACCGCGTTCAGGTACCGCTCCGCTTCGTCGATCGGCTCGCGCACCTTGGCGTCGCGGACGGTGGCGGCGTCGGCCTTCTGGATCTCGGTGTGCCGGGCGGCCAGCCATGCGACGTAATTCCCGAGGATCGATCCCTCGTCTCCGTCGCCGTCCCAGTCGTTCGGGTCGGCCATGGTTGTCACGATGCTGTCGCGCAGGCTGCGGTACATGAGCGCGGCTTCTTCGAGGGTCTCCTGCTCGTCGGGGCCTGTTCGTCCAGTACTTCGCGGCGCACTTCGTCGCCGTAAGCGTCGATCAGCTCGTCGGCTCCCCAGTTGACACCCGATACGAGATGGTCACGTAGCTCGTCCCGTGCGCTCATGTCTCCCGCCTTCCTGTGCCCTCGCGCAGCGCCTCGGTCAGTCGTCCCATGGCCCGCTCCACCGAAGCTCCGGTGCCGTCACCCCGTATCGCCTCTCCCATGTCCAGCAGGGCGGCGGCGATGGCGAGGTGGGCCTGTGCGGTGACGCTGGTGATCAGGCTCGCTTCGCCGCGTACCGTGCCCAGCTGGCTGATGTTGTTCTTTGCGTCATTGATCACTGCGAGGGCGAACTGCTTCGGCGTCTGCTGCTCAGGCATCGCACCTCCCCTCCCCCACGAACCTTGCGTACAGCCGCGCTTCGCCGTGCACGGTGCGGGCGACCGCTTCGAAGGCCCCGGCGGGCCGGTACGCGGCTGCTATGCCCTGCTTGATGCGCAGCCCTGCGCCGCTGGCCGACCCGATGCTCTTGTACGTTCCGACGATGCCCCACTGGCCGGGGCGCTGCTTCAGGGCTGCGGCAGCCACGGCATGGCCGGTCCGGCCTGCGCTTGTGTGCCGGGGCGGCTCTTCGAATCTCATCAGGCTGCCTTTCCGAAGATCTTGTTGAGTTCGGCACCGACGTCGATGCCGTCCAGCTCGCAGCCGAGCGGCACCATCGCGTAGGACTGGGTGAGGAACGCCTCGATCTGCCCGGCGTCCGCGTGCAGATGCGCTTCCCCTTCGGGGCTGCACAACTGGATGTGGATGCCGCCCTCGCACGGCCAGACAGTGACGTCGCCGCGGCCCGCGCCCGCGGGGGTGGTGATGCCGTCGGCGAGCGTGTCGCGGGCGAGGGTCCATTCGATGCGCTGGTCTGTGCCCGTTTCGCCGATGTCGAGCATCACCGCGTACGGGTCGTCGCAGTCGTAGTGCAGGTACGAGGCGTCCAACTCGTGCACGCGGTGGTCGTCCAGGATGTGTTCGAGGTTGATGGGTACGGTTATCACTGCTCTCCCTCGGGGATGCGGGCGCCCCCACCGGGGACGGGAATCTTTTCGGTGGGGGCGTCGTCGGTGTTCGGATCTTTGACCGGCACTACTTTGTGCGGGCCGGGCCGCGGCGCCTTCTGGAACAGGCGGCGGTGCTGTCCGCGGCGCCTGCCCGTGGCGCGCAGCGCGGAGACGGTGTAGCCGGCGGCGCCGCCGATAACGGGCGACGCCGCGAGAGCCAGCCACTCGGTCACGGGCAGATGCATTGGACGCGGCCGCAGAACGGGCAGACGGGCACCGGTCCGGCAAGGAGCCGCGCAAAGAGTCGGATCACCGCTCCTCCACCTCCACCGTCGCCATGAGCACAGATCCGGCGTCACCGGTGATCCGGTGCCTGCGCATGACGTGACGCCACAGCTCGGAGAAGCTGCCGTCTTCGTCGTCGGGCGAGACCCACTCTTCGTAGCCGCACGCCTTCACCGGGCACGGCATGATCCGGTCGCTCATGACCGGTACCCCCTCTTCTCCGCTGCGTCGCAGCAGGGCCCGCAGTGGGCGAAGCCGCTGATCGATCCGTACAGCTCGCCCTGGCGTATGTGGTGTCCGCAGCCCAGGCACGTGTGGCCGGTATCCCATAGCGCTGCCAGGCGCGGGATGTAGTCGGGCCCGAACACAGTCCGGTCGGCCAGGCGTTCAGGCATGGTCGTTGTCCTCCGCTTCGTCACAGCAGTCGCCGCACGAGGCGACGGGTTCGTCATCGATCAAGCCCGCCTTGTCACCGGGCTCGATGTGGTTGCCGCACGCACATCGGGTGGCGAGTTCGGCCGTAAAACGGCGGGCGCCCCCAGGCGGCTGCGCGGGGGCGTCCGGGCGGGTGAAGGGACTGCTCATGTGTCCCGCCTCCCGGAAGGCCTGCGGCTCCAGGCGGCCCGCACGTCCCTCACGACGAGCGCCAGGAACAGCAGGACCAGGTATCCGGTGAGGATCCAGGCTCCGGTCATTTGGCCTCATCCCTGATGTAGGTCTCGAAGCGGCGGGCGATGTTGAGGACTTCGGACGGCGAGATCTCCATGTCGAGGCCGACCGCCGCCTCCAGCGCCACCGTCCTGATCAGCTGATCCGCGCTCAGCTGCGCGGCGCTCACGCCGCAGATGCAGGGCGCGGGGCCGCCTGGCCCGGCCAGACCGTAGTCACAGGCCGTTGCGTGGGTGCGGGACTTCATGACTCCGTCCTTTCCGTCAGTGCGGCGAGCCGCTGGGCGCGGCCGCGCACGTACGCCTCGAAGAAGTCCTGCGGGTCGGTGATGGTGAAGCCGTGCAGCGCCACCATCGCGGCGAGGATCACGTCGCACAGTTCTTCCGCCACGTCCTGGGGGACGTGCGTGAAGCCCTTGCGCGGGTTCTGGCCGACGACGCCGATGTACGCCTGCGTCGCCTCCCCGTACTCCTCGCCGATTTTCAGCAGCCGCAGCGCGCTCTGGTCGCCCTGCCCCTTTGCGGCTTCGTCCAGCCATGCAACGACGTCATCGACGTGCGCCCAAGGACTGGTCACGTGATCGCCTCGATTCGGTCGACTGTGATCTCTTCGCCGCATGCGTCGCACAGGATCGGGTCAGCGTTGAGCCAGGCCCGCCAGAAGGGTTGCAGGCTCAGTTCCAGATTCCGCCGGTGCTCGGGGCACAGTGGCGCGGGCGGCTGTCCGTCGCAGTCCCCGGTGGGCAGGTGCCGGAAGTAGGCGACGCACACAGCCGTCCGGTGACACGGCGGGTCACCCATGGAGACGATGCACGGCACGTTGCCCTTGAACATCTCCAAGACCAGGGCGCGGGTGTCGGCGGTGGCGTTGTGCTCGGGGAAAGTCACGACGGCATCGCCTCCGGGATGTCCTCGCCGTGCTCTTCCAGCTCGCGCGCCGCGGCGGCCAGCTCCATGCGGGCAGCCGGTGAACCGGTGGTCTGGTCGCGGTGCCTGGCGGCGAGATAGCGGGCGAGGCGGTCCTCTCGGTCGGTCATGAGGTGCCGCCCTCGCCTGCGGTGTACGTGTAGGTCTCGACTTCCCGGTCCCGCTGGACGATGCGGTCGGCCTGCTTTTCTGCGGCTCGCTTGGCTTCATCCCGGTCCGAGGCGACGCCGTGAATAGACGGCTGGCCGTCTTCGAGGGGGCGCACCTGCCAATCCCAGCTGAACAGGTCGTGGATGGCGGGGCGCACGGTGATGGAGAACCTCATGGTCACTTCCTCACGTAGCAGGTAGCCCAGCTGACTTCGAGCGTCGCCTTCGCGCCGGGCGCCGCGTAGCCGCCGCCGGTGCGGCTGCGGTCCCGTTCGATCCGCGACTCGTTCTGCCAGATCCACGACGACGTGGTCAGCGACGTGCCGCCGGTGCGCAGCTTCTTGCCGTCCAGGTAGACGGTGACGGTGCTGCCGCGCCGCTCCCACGTATAGGTGTGCGCCGTGGTCATGTACGCGCGGGTCTGGACGTTCCACTCGCTGCCGCTGCCGTGGCTGAACGCAGCCACGTTGGTGCCCCGGTAGTCGTCGACCTCGGGGTAGTCCAGCTCTGCGCTGCTGCCCTCGTAGCGGAGCCACGCCGATTTGAACCCGGGGTCGGCGCGGGCGACCTTGATGCGTGCGCTGTACCTTCCGTCGCGCAGGTCCATGCAGCGGCGCGGCACGACGGTGCCGACCACGTTGTCGCCGCCGCTCGCCGGCCGGTACATGGAGACCTTCAGCGTGCCGGTGCCGTCGTATCCCTTGCCGATCGAGACGGTCTTCTGCGGCTCGTACGTCCCGCCGAACGGGGCACCCGTGTTGCCGTCGGCGCCGGACTTCGCGGTGTCCTCCCACCCGGACGGGTAGGCCCACAGGGTGTCGCGCCACTTGCCGGACAGCCCCGAGCAGTACGCCCGCGGGGTGTCCGCGTGGTTGTTGCAGCCGCTGAACGAGCCGGTCTTCACCGGGGTGGTGACAGCCGAGTTGAAGTTCTCGGCCCACACCTGCCGCCACCCGGGCAGGTCGCCCTTCGGCATGGCATTGGGCGACGGTGCGCCTTCCGCGCCGGGGGCAAGAAGAAGGGCCGCCATCAAGGCGGCCCCGGAAGTGGTGACGATCAGCGCCTTGCGGCGCCTGCGTTGCTTGTGCTCAGGCATGAGGGTCCTGTTCGTCGGGGGTTGTGGGGTGCTGTGCTTCGTCGGCCATGCGAAGCAATCGGGGGATGACTCCGAGTGCATCTCGCTTCAGCTCGGCAACGGCTTCGCGGAGTGCTGCCGCGCGGGTCGCGGTTCGGTCGGCAGCGTGCCTCTCGTTCACCCAAAGCAGTTCGATGCGCCGTGCCTCGATCTGCCCGTTCGCGCTCGCTAGCTCAGCATCCGCAATCTCCATCACCGCGTCGGCGATGACGCTGCACGCCATGCCGGATGTCATGGGCAGCACGCTCTTGACCGCCGCCTCGTACCGCTCGCGCCGTTCGGTGCCGCTCACCGCTGCACCTCTTCCTCGAACGCGTCGGCCAGCGCGTGGAATGTCTGCGCGACTGCGGCTGCGGGGCCGGTGACGACGCCGTGCACGATCACTTCGCCTTCCGCATCGCCCCGCTGGACGCTGAGCGTCGCCGTGTAGCGGGGCAGGGTCACGGGCTCGAACGTGTCGTTCACGGGGCGCGGTCCTTCACCGGGTCAACGGTCCCGCCATCGCACCGGACCTCTGTCGTCTTCTCTGCCCAGCGGCGGCGGTCCGCCGTGTCGGGGACGACCGCGTGCATGTGCGGGATGACGACGCCGTCGCGCAGTGCGCACCACGGCCCGTAGTTGCGCTGGACTTCCCCGCACCCGGGGCAGTAGACGCGGCGCCAGTCGGCGCGCGCTGGTTCGGGCGGGGCGACTGGCAGGCGCCGCTTGCGCTTGCGCTGCTGTGGCATGGCGCTCATGCGGCGTTCTTGCCCTTCTCGATCAGGATGTCGAGGCGGCGCAGGGCGGCGGCGTTGTCCCTCTCGTAGAAGAGGGAGTGGGCTTCGTCGTGGTCGAGACCCAGCATGCCGGCCGCGTACACCTCGGGATCCTCGTCGTCGACGAGATACACCCGGTGGCCCCCCTCGCTGCCGCGCCAGTCGATGGTGGCGCCGGTGAGCACTGCCGCCCATCCGGCGATGCAGTGCGTTGTGCCGCACTCGGTGCGTACGCCCCACTCCCGCTGGTCGTGCGCCTCGGGGTGGCTGGTGATCTGCTCGCGGATCGCGAGCAGCAGGTCAGTGTTGATCGTCATGCCGTTTCCTCTCTGTGCCGGTGGCATTGCTTCTGGGGTGCGCCTTCGCGGGCGAGTCCGCATACGCAAGCGGGCCCCGGCGCGACTTCCCTCGCCCATAGGCCCGCTGACCATCTCGCTATGTCCGTCCGGATCTTGGCGACCTTCTCGCCGCTGATCTCGTTGGCGGTCTCGCGCTTACCCTTCGCCACGTTGCCCGATCTCGAAGTCGCCGACGGCATCACTGATACCGACGACGAAGTTCTCGGCCCGCTCTGCGCGCCGCCTCCACTGGTCCGCCTCCTTGACCAGCTCTTCCACGCGTCCCTTCAGCGCGTCGTCGGCGCGGGACTGGCGAACCCCCTGGATCTCGAAGGCCGCCGCAGCGGAGAGCCCGCAGTATCGGCACGGCACGCCGTCCGTGAAGTCGTTGAGGATGTCGGAGCTGTGCGACTGGCAGCCGGGGCAGGTCATCGTGTCGTCCACTACTCATCCACCTCAGCCATCTGCGCGAGCGCGTCGAAGTCGGCGGCCTGCTGGACGTAGCGCCCCGCCTGCCTGAACCTGCGGGACTGCGCGGTTACGCCCTCGCCGGGGATCTTGTAGTCGAGGGCTGCCGCTTTGAGGCGCAGCTGCGACGCACGCAGCCGCAGTTCGGCGATCGTCAGCGCCATGAAGGGCATGACGTCACCGCCCTGTCGGGTGGGCCGCTGAGGTCGGCCTCGCTGCTGACCTGTTCGCTGCACAGCGGGCATTCGATCCAGAAGTGCAGCACGGTGTGGATCAGTCTCTTCACGGGTTGGCTCCTTCGGGGCCGGGCCGGACGGCGCTCTCGCAGCCGTGGCACAGCTGTCCTTCGGCGCTCATGTCGGCGATCGAGCGCAGGGCGTAGGTGTGACCGCAGGCGGTGATGAGCTGCATGACGGAGCAGCTGCTGCGCCAAGCGCGGGCAAGGTGGGTGAGGTGTCCGCGCACGAGGCGGACACGGTGTGGATAGTCGTTCACGGCTTGATCTCCAGCAGTTCTTCCAGCTCTGCGATGCGGGCCAGCGCGGCCGCCTTCTCCTGCCTGATCTCGTACATGGAGGGCGGCGGGCTCGCAGTGACGAAGCTCCACACCGCGGATCCGGTCAGGGCCAGCGGCCAGACGAAGGCGAAGAGCGCCGCCTCAAGGACGGCGTCTACCTGGCATTGCCGCGTCCAGGCGGCGACCGGATCCTTGTGCCTGGGCCCGTTGTCGTGAGAGGTGCGCTGCGCCACGAGCCCGTCGATGCCGCGCCGCCGGGCACGGCCGTACAGGATGCGGGCCGCGACCAGCATGGCGGCCAGATAGGTGGTGACGATGAGAACGGTCATGGCGGGTCCCTGAATGCGAAGCGCCCCGCTGCCGGTGGCAACGGGGCGCGGGTGCGGGCGGGGTCAGTGCCCCTTCTCTCGTTGGTAGTCGCGCCACATCGAGCGCAGCACGAGTACGCAGATCGTCAGCGCGACTGCGGCGAGGCCGATGCACACTGCAACGGCGGCGAGGCCGAGCATCAGGAACACCGCAACGGTGCCGAGGATCGCGAGCGCGATCACGGCCAGGCAGCCGCCCCCGAGGTAGGCGCCCCACGGCCGCGCAACGATCGGCTGCAACGGCGCAACGGGGTGCGTTGCAGGGTGCGCCGGGGGGCTGCCGTATACAGGCTGGCCGTTCGCGTCGGTGCCCAGGTACTGCGGCGGGGGTGCGTGACACTGGTGCCACGGCTGCAACGGGGGGTGCATCAGTCGCCGGTTTCGTCAGCGGGCTCGGGGAGCCTCATCGGAAAGGTGACGGTGAAGTCGCCGTCTTCTTCGGTCTCGACTTCGCTGCCGGTGTCAGGGTTGATCAGATTCATGGCGTCCCTCCAGGGCTACTTGCGGTACAATCCGTCGGCGCTCAGAGCCCCGCCTTGCGGGCGGCGCGCTGCGCCCGCTTCAGCGCCGCCTCCGCGTCGTTCTTGGCCATGCGGGCCTGGCGCTTGTCTTTTGGGGCAGCGGCGTTCAGGCGGACCTTCGCCGCCGCGGCGGCGCCGCGTGCTTCTTCGAGCTGCCGCTTGGCCGCGTACTGCTGGTAGCCCGCCTCTTCTTCGGCGCGGCGGTCGATGCGGTCGATCTCGCGCAACAGCTTCGGGTCGACGCAACTGTCGGCCTCGGTGCCGTACTCGTCGTCGGCCATGGCCTGCTTGGCTATGCGTCCGGTGAGCCAGACGCGGCGGGCCATCTGGCTTTTGCTGTACACGCGGGTCATGCGGGGTCCTTTCATCGGGTGTCGTCGCGGTGGATACGCAGGGCATATGAGGTGGCGCGGCACAGGGCCGAAACCCGAAACTTCCGCAGGTCGCGCCAGTGATCGCGTCGATATCGGGCCCGAAACCGGTTTCGGGCCGCGGTGAAACCTCAGACCCCTGCCGAAGCCGGGTCTTCGTCGTCCTCGTCGGCGCCCCTGGGCTCGGGGAGGTCGGCGTAGCGCACGCCCTTCGCTCCCCCGCAGCAGTCCCGGATGGTGATCTGCCGAGTCGGGATCTTGTGCACCTTGAGGGCGGCCGACAGCGCCGTGGAACGGACGGCCTGGACGTCGCGTACTTCGTCCGGGCTCATCTCTGCGACAGGCTTCTCTGTCTCCATCCACGAGCCGTACAGCTCCGGCAGATACAGCGCGAGCGACTCGACCAGCCGGTGGCTGTGCACCGCGTCAGCGCCGTCCGGCCAGATGGCGTGGACGTGGTCGGCGATGGTCGTGCGGTCGGGCTTCTCGATCTGCTGGCCAGCGGCCTCGCCCGACAGCGTTCCGGCTGCGGTCCGCAGGGCGAGGCCGCGCCGGCCGACATCACGCACGTCCGCCTGCGGGATGAAATACGCCCGCACGATCTTCGCGTTGGTCGCGGAGCGGGCGAGCCACCCGGTCCCGGAGTCCTTCGGATCGTCTCCTTCGGCGGGCTCGAAGATGTTCGCGCGGATCCCCCGCTTGTACATGCCGGTGCCCAGCACCAGGTCATTCGCGGTGTGTCCGGTGATCGCGAGGCAGAAGCGCACGATCGCGTTGTCGCTGATCTTTTTGGGGATCGACTTCGCGTCGGGCCGCTGCGTGGTCAGCACCAGGATGATGCCGTACGCCCGCGCCTTGCGGATCAGCCGGGCGAAGACCGCCTCTGCCTCCTTGCCGTACACGGGGTGCTCGAACAGCGTGTGCACCTCGTCGAAGATCGCGAGGATGGGGTGCAGGTGCAGGTGCGGGTACTTGTCCGAGAGCTTGCGGGTCACCTTGCGCCCGGTCGGCACATCCGCGACGGGGAGACCGGCGACGGTCTTCTTGCGCCGCTTCATCTCCCTCTCCAGGGCGTAGCCCCCGTCCAGCGCGGCCTCGCAGTGCTCGTCGTCGTCACCCTGCACGTAGCGGTGACAGATGGGCCTGAGGCCCTCAAGGTCACCCGAGCCCTTCAGCTCGAACAGCCACTCCTCGCAGGTGGGATCCAGCGCCCCGGCGCATGCGATCGTGCACACCGCCGACGTCTTCCCGGAGCCCATGACGCCGCCGATGAGCATGTTGGTCGCGATGACGGCGAGCGGCTCACGGTCGCCCTTGGGCGTGACGCCGAAGGGGATCTCCCCGTACATGTCCGCTGCGCCCCCGGCGAGCAGCGGCCACGGCCGCAGAATCGTGCGCGGGTCCTTCTTCGCGACCCAGATGTTCGCGCGCCCCGGATGCTCGGAGCCCACCGACGGCCAGACGCACTGCAACGGGCGCCGCATCGCGGCGGCCAGCTCCTTGCGCTTGTCCAGCAGCAGTTCCGCGAGCGTCGCGCCGGGCAGGTCCACCTGCGCCAGCCATCCGGGGCCGTCGACCGCGATCGGCGCGACGAACCGCGGCGTGCCCTTGACGCCGATCGCCTCGATCGCCTGAGCCAGCTCCTCGGAGTCCAGCGGACGCTGGAGGTGGATGGACAGGTAGCGGGTGACGATCGGCTTGTCCCCGCGTCGGCCATGCACACCGGCCAGAGCCAGGGCCGCGGTCACCGCGCCCCCGCACCACAGCGGCACGGCCAGCGCGGCCACAAACAGGATCAGCAACACTGCGCCCGCGAGGGCCAGGGATGCGATGCGCCGCGGCCTCACCCTGCGCGAGTGCTCCCGCGACAGGGCCAGCCACGCCTCGATGTCGGCTGTCGCCGCGGCCCTGGCCGTCACCGGCCGCGCCTCGGTGTCCGCGACCCACTTGCCCCACCGGACGATGAGCCGCCCGGTGCCGCGCGGGGCACACAGCAGCAGCCGGATCAGGTAGACCGGCAGGCGCAGCAGGTGGAACGCCCCGAAGTGGACGCAGTAGGCCAGCGTCCAGCGCATATTGACGGCGAACTCGCGCACGCTGCGCAGCCAGGTCGGCAGCACCGCGGGCGCGTCCGTGAGGTCAGCGCGGCGCTGCTCCGCCCACGTACCCGTGTCGGCTGCGACTTGCGGGGTGTCGACGGGCATCGGCGGCGCATCAGGATCGAGCGCGTACGTCTCCCGTTTGTCGTCCGCTCCGACCTTCTTGAACGTGACCTTCTGCTCTGTCCCGTTGATGACCGTCCCCGTGGCGCCGTCGGGGATGCTCACGGCGCACCCCGCAGCTTCTCCACATCCCGGGCGTCGAAGAGGTGCCCGCCCCCGGGGTCGGCTGCAACGGGGGTCAGGGTGCCGCGGTGCTTGTAGGACCGGACCGTGTTTGGGCTGACGTTCAGCCGCTCCGCGACCTCACTGGTCGTCAGCATCTCGCCACGCCCCTGCGACGGCACCGCCACGGGCGTTGCGCCCGCCGCCACGAGCGGCAGCAGCCGCACCCCCGCAGGAACCGCGTCGGCCCACCGGAAGACGGGGCGCAGGGGTGCCGCGCAGATGGCTGCAACGGGGGTGCGTGGCACTGCAACGCCGGGCGTTGCGACGCGCCGCGCAATGGCTTCGTGGACTTGGCGCATGAGCGCGCCGAAGGCGAGCAGCGCGGCGACGGGCGGCACTGCGGCCACCACGTAGTCCATCGGTTCGGCTCCGGTGCCGACGCCCGCGACGTTCAGTGCGATGGAGCCGAGCGATCCGGCGACGGCGAGCGCGATGGCCCACCAGTCGATGCGCCGCATCAGCGAGGCGCGCAGGATCAGTACCTCGCCGACGACGATGAACATGTCGACGGTGCCGGGCCATGCCCACGCCCTGGCGGGCGAGTGCTGAAGCCCCTGGGCCGCGGCGACGTCATGCAGGTGTTCGTACGAAAGCCAGAAGGCGCCGCCGGTGAGGGCGATGGTGGCTACGGCCGCGATGACGGCGAGCAGGGTCAGGACGCGCGAGGCGTCAGAAGAGGAAACGGGAAACCTGTCAGAACTCTTGATCGCCGCAGGGGGTGCGGCGCTACCTTTCTTGCGGGCCATGGAGGTCAGCTCTCCTGGTCAAGTGCCCCGGTCGGCGACGCCAATCGCTGGCCGGGGTGCGCGGGTTGATGTGCTCCGCTCTACGCCCGCCGCTTCAGCGGGCGCAAGCGGTGTCGGGTATCCGCCAGGCTGCGACACCCCTGGTGTGGTGCGGCTTGCAGGTGGGGTCAGGCGCTGTCCCGCTCCTGCTGTGCCGAGAACTGTGCGAGTCCGAGCGCTTCGAGCAGGAGGCGGTAATCGTCCGGGCCTGTTGATGCATTCTCGGCACGCTCTGCGGCGCGCTGCTGCCCTCCGGTCCAGTCGGCCTCATCGGTCCATTCGCTGTAGTACCGCTCCTTGCCCGTCTTCTTCCTGTGCCCGCGCACCTGCTTGTTGTGCGCCGTACGGCAGGCGTGACAGGGCGGTGTGCGGTCGCGCTTGTGCTTCTCCCATCCGCGCGTCGTGCCACACGGGATCACGCGCCGGGGCGGCAGGCCGTCCGGAGGCTTACCGCAGTAGAGCCAGCGGCGGTAGCAGCTCTTGCACCAGCCGCGCGCCTTGTGCACGGCCTCCTTGCCGCAGTGGGCGCACGTGATGACGGGGCGGGGCATCGGCTACCCCCAGCACGAGCAGAGCAGCCACTGCGCCCGCTCCTGCGTCGGCGTCATGCCGAGGACTTCCAGGGCGGCGCGCAGCTTGGCGTCCCATTCGGGATTGACGGTGAAGTCGACCTGCTCGCAGTCGCCCCGGTACGCCGTCGTGACCGAGCCCTTCGCGGCGAGCAGATACATCGGGTAGTCGCCGGAACAGTACGACTCGATCTCAACTCCGGTGCAGCCCTTCGCTTCACGCTCGCGTTTGAAGTAGCCGTCAGCCGTGTAGTCGGTCTCCGTGAATCCGGCAGCGGCCAGCAGGCGCTTCTCTGCCGCCGTCCAGAAGTCATCGTTCTCATCGTCCAGCCAGTCGAGCTTCAGCTCTCCGTACTCGCCGACCTCGCGTACCTTCCATTCCGCGTCGCCTCCGGCGAGGTCGTATCCGTAGACGAGGATGCCGTTCGTGGACGTGCTCATCGCAGCTTCTCCAGTTCGTGGATGAACGGAACGAGCACGAAGAAGAACAGCCCCAGCCAGCCGAGCGATACGCGCGAGGCAGGGACGTTGAGCGCCGCCAGTCCGAGACAAATGACGGCGAACAGCAGCAGAACGAATTCCCACATGGTCAGAGCCCTTCTTTGCGTGATTGATTTCGATAGGCAGATCTGACGGACGCTGCCGCCTGGCGGTGTCCGCCGCGGCCGGTGTACGCCTCCGCGAGTTCGCCGATGGCCGTCTCGATGGCGACGCCGTCGGAGCAGTAGCAGCGGGCCGCGTAGAACAGGGCGTTGGACCGGTTGCCGGGCGGCGCGTTGCGCACCATGTCGATCAGCCCGGACCGGTTGCCCGTCCTGCGCGGCTGCGCGAACAGCGCTCGCGCGGGGCGGGGCTTCTCGCGGCACAACTCGACCAGCCAGGGCGGGGCGTCGCGCACGGGCGCGTCGTTCTCCGCGATGTAGGGGCCGGACGTGGTGCGCGAGCCGGCCGCGAGCACGTAGCCGCCGCGCTCCCCGCCGTTGCCGCGCACGTCGACCAGGCCCTTGACGGGCGAGGCCTGCGACGCGGTGAGGCCCGGCGGCCACCGGAAGTACAGGTGCAGTCCCAGCCGTCCGGTCTGCACCCGGTAGGTGTCCATCAGGTCGTCCCAGTCGCCGCCGTACAGCTCGCACAGGTGGCGCAGCACGTCGGTGCCGTCGACCAGCGGACCGAGCTTCTCGTGCAGCGCCGCGTACGGTGTGCCCTCCAGCTGGCCGGGTCCCTTGCAGATGTCGCAGTCGACAACCAGCAGCCCCGAAGGTGCGCAGGCGATCGCGACGTTGGCGGACGGCGCGTACGTCCAGGCCTCGATCACGCGGTCCAGGTCGGTGGTGGCCCACTCCCCCCACCGGATCTTGTACGGCTTGTCCGGCACGATCAGGTGCGGCTGCTTGTCGATGACGTCACCGGACTGGGGGCAGCGGGTCCCGGCGGAATTGCAGGGGAATACGTGCCAGCCCCGCTGCACCGCAGCAATTGCGTGGGCGATCAGGTTCTCTGTCATCTACAGGGCGTGCTGCCAGAGCCAGACGGCCAGGCCGAACCCGACCGCCAGCATGACCAGGCTGCCGACGACGGCGAACACGACGACGACAACGGCGTACGCCTTTTCGGAATCCATCGCATCTCCGTTCACGCGAGGAGGGGCCCCGCTTCCGGAGCCCCTCGGATGGGTCAGTCCTTGGCGCACTTCGGGTAGCGGGCGCCGCGCACGCAGTCCTTGTAGTCGCTGCGGGACACCCGGAACTCGTGTTCCTTGCCCGCCTTGTCGCGGGTTGTCAGCTCGTACTTCCACCGCTTCGACTGGTAGGTGCGGTCCTTGTCGATGACCGTTCCGGCGGGGCCGGGCTTGGGACCGCAGCCGGTCAGGGCGAGCGCACAGACGGCCGAGGCCGCCACGAGCAGGCGGCGCATCACGCGTACTGCTTCGCGAGCTGAAGCAGGGCGTCGCGGGAGCGGGCGTTGCCCATCTCATTCACGACCTCGATCGTCCAGCCGTCCGCTCCCCGCCTCGCCTTCGCCATGACGCACGCGTTGTTGCGGCTGTCGATGTCCGGCCAGTACTGGCCGAGCAGCTTGCCGCCGGGGCCGCCGTCGTAGACGTTGAGCGTGATCCCCTCGACGTTCGAGAAGGACACGCCCTCCTTGTAGGCGGACACGATGAACACGAGGGCGTCGATGCCGGGCGGCACCTGGTCCAGGCGGGCGATGACCGTTTCGTCGTCGCCGTCGCCCTTGCCGGATGTGTTGTCGCCGGTGGTGACCAGAGAGCCGTTGTCGAAGGCGTCCTCATTGTCGAACCAGCACATACGCACCGCGCGGCCCTCGGACAGAGCGACACAGGCGAGATCCAGGTCGGTGCCCTGAGCGCGCTTCAGCTTGCCGCGCCACCCCTTCTGCCCGCCGCCCGACGTCTTCCAGGCGACCCCGGCTTGCAGCACCGCAATACCGGTCAGAGCCTCGGGTCCTGCGTTCTTGGTCATGCTGAGCATGTGATTCCTCTCGCGGGTGGGTGCTTCATCAAGCGGACAGGGGCGGGACGCGAAGGCGTCGGATGCCCGTCCCTGCCCGCATGACGAAGGGGCCCGCATCTGGACGGGCCCCCGGTGCCGGACATGAAAAAAGGACGCGACCCATCGGGTGCGTCCGTCGTGGTGGTGCGGTGGTACTAGAAGGGCGGCCGCTCCTGCGTCTGGAGAGTGTTCGCGATCATCGTTGCCTGCTCGGGTGTCATCCCCTCGGGGTTGACGCCCTTCGACTGGAGGAACGCGACCAGCGCCGGGTCAAGGGCGGCAGATGCTGAGGCAGGGGCGGTCTGGGCAGGGGCTGCCTGCGGCGAAGCGGCAGGGGGCTGCCACTGCCCCGGCGGAGGGCCCGCCGGGGCCGCCTGAGGCTGCGGCGCTGCCGCCCCCGGCGTGCCCTGCCACGGGTCGTACGGCAGCTGCTGCGAGGCGTACTGCGGCTGCGCCTGCGGACCGCCGTAGCCCGGCACGTTCTGCGGCTGCTGCCCCCACGCCTGCTGCTGCGCCGGGGCGGGCGCAGGCGCCTGCTGCGCGGTCGGCTGAGTGAAGGCGTTGCGCGGGTGGGCGTTGATGTACTGCGTCGCCAATTGGACGTCGGCGTCGGTGTACTCCGCGAGGAAGTAGGCGCCAGAGTTCCGGCCGTTCGGCGGCGACTGGGACAGGCGCCCCAAGACCATGCCGCCACCGCAGTGCTTCCTGATCTGCGGGACCAGGCCCTTGCCCGCGATGCGTGCATTGGTCAGCGTCGTCGGCTGCCCCGTTTCGGGATTGGGCAGGTCGACAATCGCGACATCGGCCTCGACCGCCTCGTACATCTGCGGCTGGCCCTTGTCGTCAGTGCCCTGATGCTGGTTGACGCTGTCCGGGTAGATGATGAACAGCTTGCCCAGCCATTCGGGGTGGTCGCGCGGCGTGAACCGGTCGCCCTTGTCAGGCTGCGCGAAGGGGTTAGGGGTTGTCACTTGGCCTTCTTTCGTTTCGGGTGAGTGAGATGTGGACGGCTGCCGAGTCAGGCCAGCCAGAGTTCGCGTACGGACTTTCCGTCCTTCGATTTCAGAAGAACCTCTCCCCCTTCAGCGGTTTCCCGCTCGACAAGTTCGAGCAGGGCAACGGCGCGACGAACGGTCTCGGTGACCGAGGTCCCCTTACGTCCCGCGTACCAGGGAAGCTTTGCTTCAGTGTCGTCGTTGATGTTGATGCTGAGCTGGGTCATGGGATCACCACCGCCCTCACGGGAGTTCGTAAGTCCGTGCGCCGCAGCCGGCGCATATCCAGCGCAGCGGACCGCGCGCCGCCTCTGCCCACCAGTGCAGGCGCGGGAAGAGGCGGTGCACCAGTGCGCGGAGCAGCCTCATGCGGCCTGCTTTCCCGGTGCGGATTCGTACGCGGCCCGCACCTCCGAGTCGCGGTAGCGGCGGTGCCCGCCAAGCGTGCGGACCGACGTCAGCTTTCCCGCATCTGCCCAGCGGGCTACCGTCTTCGTGTCCACGCGGAAGATCTCAGCCACCTCGGAAGGGGTGAGCAGCTTCTCGTAGTCGAGTTCCATATCTGTCACCTCCTATTGGGGCAGCACCTCGAACATCGGGCGGGCGTAATCGCCGCAGTCGGGGCTAAAATATCCGACCGCTATAGCGTGTGTGAGTTCCGGATAGACGGCGTCCAGTCTCCAGTGCTGGATATCGGTGCGTTCCAGATTCCCCGGACTTCTCGGGTCGTTCTCCCACCACTGCACGGCGGGGTCACTGTCGGCCATTGCATCCCCTTTCCATTAGGGCGTCGCCGGGTGCGTAGAACGGACAGAAGCGACACGACTCGGGATCGATGGGGAATTGTCTGACCTGCTGAAGGAAGGACGGCCCCTGAATTCCGGCGACAGCGGCAGGCGCCTGGATCTCCTGTATGCGGTCCGCGATCCGGTCCACCCGCGCCAGCGCATCGCGCGCTATCTGCGGGTCGTACGGCTCGACGACCGCGTACATGTCGTCCAGCGTTGATGACTCCATCGGCCACGAGAGCAGCGCCACGAAGTCGACGCGCTCGCCTTGCAGCCTCGCGCCGAATCCGTACACGTGCAGCTGCGTTCGCTGCGTGGGCGTCATGCCTTCCGTGCGCAGCTTGGTCTGTGACCACTTCCCCTGGATCTTGTGGTCATCAACCATGAACAGGACGCGGTCGAGCAGGTCCGTCGTGCCGCGCGGCACGAGGTCGCTCGGGAACGTGAGCGGCACCTCGACAGCGAAGCGGCCTGTATTGCCGCTCGCCCACGTGAACACCTCGGCCAGCTCTCTGTGGATGGCCGTGCCCTTGAAGGCGGCCCAGCCGTCCATGCCGGGATTGACCGGCGGTATCCGCAGCAGCGACATGGCAAGGCGCCTGTCGCAGGGGCTGCCGATCTCGCTGGGACCCAGCGTCGTCTGTGCCGATCGGTTGTCGTCGGTCTTCCGGTTGCCGTAGCTGTAGAAGACCTCCCGCATCCTGGCCACAAGCCGTTCAGCCATCACCGTCATCGGCACCGCAGGCTCTGCCGCGGGCGCCTTCCCCGGCTGGCTGAACGGGCTGCCCGGCTGGACGAACGGGCTACTCGAAGGCGGCGCAGCGGCTGGGGTCTTCGGGGTCGCATCCGTCGAAGGTGCCGCATCCGGTGTCGGCGTGGGGGCACCGGACGACGACGCGACCGGGACACCCGCAGGTGCCGGGGCTGCACTGTCCGCAGGCGTGCTGTCCGGGATGGGGGCACTCTTCCGGGAAAGCCTCGTCACCGCCGCGACGCCCAGCGGCGACGGCTCGTCGCCGGTCGGCTTCGAGGCGGTCGCATTCTCCGTAGACCCCGTCATGGGAACTGAGGCAGCAGGGCTCGTCGTCGTCTTCCCCGGGCACTGCGCCCGCCGCCTCTCGTGCATCCACAGGTGCGGCCCGTGATCCTTCGCGATATGGCACGGTCTCCCCTGCTGGCTCGCCCCCGCGGCACCAGCACCATCCGGCGAGTCCGCACCAGTTGGGCTCGTCGCAGGAGCCGAGGGGCTCGAAGGCGGCACCTCGGGTGCGTCCGGCCGCGGCGGCGAGCCCTTCGGCGTAGTCGTCGACTCCGGGGAGGGCGGGGGCGGAGGGAGTTCCCGGTTCTCGATCGCCCTTGCGGCTGCCTCTGCCCACTTGCTGATCATCTCCTCGGACTCGTTGGGGGCCGCACTGTCGGCAGTCGGCTGGGCATTCGTCGCACCGCCCAGGCGGGCAGTAGGCGCAGTCCGGTTCTGGTCCGATGTGAGGGACTCCTTCACCGTCGGGCATTCCTCTTCCCCGCTCTCGTACGGCTTGCCGGACATGGGGCAAGGGACGCGCGCCGACGTCGGCGTCTCGCCCTCGCGCATGTGGTCGGTGAAGCGGCCCGTCGCGCCGTCCAGTACGGGCGAGCCGGGGCACGCGGGGCACGGCGCGTAGTCACGCCCGATCACCGGCCGGTCGTCCTCCGGTCCTGTCTCGGGGCCCCGCCGGATCAGCCACGCCGGGATATCGCGCTTCGAGCGCGAGCACTCTGCCCCCTTCTCGCGGTCATGCTTGCGGTAGTGCCTGTCCGTCGTCGCAGTCACGTTCTTGTGGCAGGAGATGCAGTGATATTTATCGGCCACGGCGGCCCTCCTTCTGGAGCCAGGCCCACACCAGGACGCACAGCCAGAAGCAGCCCGCCCCGGTCGCTCCTATCTCGAACTGGGGAATCACGTCTCACTGCCTTTCAGGCGGCATGCGGGCGGAAGGATCAGGTAGGCGATGGCCCGCTGAAAGAACTCGATGTCATCGCGGGCGTGGCCCAGCATCGAGTTGCAGGGGCGGCAGAGCAGCCCGCGCACCGCGCCGCTGGCGTGGTCGTGGTCGACGCTGAGGCGGCGCGTCGCCCCGGTAGCGCGGCGGCAGATCGCGCAGCGCCCGCCCTGGAGGCGGTACAGCTTGTCGTAGTCGCCGGGCGCCAGGCCGTAGGTGTTCTGCACGGCCAGCTCGTGCGCCGTCTCCTTACGCCGCTTCTTCACCGCCCGGCTGCACGTCGCGCAGCGGGGGCCCGGGTACGGAGCCGGCCGTTTGCTGCCCTCCGGGCAGTCCTTGCAGTGTCTCTTCTTCGGCGGCATCGGCCTCCGCTTTCCATTGGGCTGCCCTCGCAGCGGGGTCGATGAAGCCGGGACGGGGCGCTGAACAGATCACGCACCAGTCGCACTCGATGACCTTCGAGGGCACACCGATCGCGGAATTCCACAAGTGCTCGCCTTGGAACAGCGGGCCCCGGCACATGGCGCGTCAGGCCACCATGGATTCCAGCGCGCAGCCGACCAGGTCGCGGGCCATGTTCACCGGCACCGCCTGACCGGCGAGGCGTACCCGGTCGCGTTTGCTGAGGCGGCCGGCCAGCCAGTCGTAGCTGTCGGGGAAGTCCATGAACCGTGCGTACTCCGGGGGCGTGATCATGCGGAATCCGCAGTCGTTGATGTCCGGCTGGGGGTTCGGCATCAGCGCCGCCCGGTCCACCGTGGTCACCGTCATGAACGGCTCTTCGGTGGTCCGCACCCGCGTCCGCCCGTAGTACGGGATGACCAGGCCGTGATGGTTGCCGCTCGCACACACCGTGCTCAGGGGCTCCGAGACCCGCCGCGTCTTGCTGCTGCCGCCGCGCAGTTCCGCGATGAACGGCGGCACGACCAGCCCGGTCTCGTTGCGGCCGGTGACCGTGCGCATGGGCACTTCCACGGGGAACGGCCGCTTGCCGTCACGTCCTTCGACGGGCACAAGGGCCGGGCCGTACTCCCGCAGTCCGTGCTCGATACGGCTCATGGTCTTCGCCGCGAGCGGGGTCTTGCGCTCTCCGATCACCGGCGTCGGCAGCGACCAGTCGATGACGTCGCCCGCCGGGCGCACGTGCGGCTCCACCGGCGCCGCGCAGGTCCGGCACACGAAGTCGTACTGGCGCCGGTACTTGCCTGCGTCGCGGCCGTTCTTCCACGCCTGCCGCCCGGTCGTCGGACCGCAGGCGGCGCACAGTGCGGCGGGGGCGATCCACGCATCGGTGTCCGGGCACCGTGTGCCCTTGGGGTGCATGAGGCAGAACCAGCGGTCGCGCCACTGGTGCGCCGGATCCCCGAGGCGGCCCGCGTGAGCGGCGTTGAGGAAGACCTCGTGCAGGCACTTGCCGCCGTCCGCCATGGCGATCTTCCAGGCGCGGAAGCCGACCCACGTGCGGACTTCGACGACGTTCTCGACGATGATGAAGCGGTACTTGTGGATCTCGTCGAACCGCTGGACGTCCCACATCGTCGACCGCGCGCGCACCGCACTCTCATCCACGGCCATGAAGCGCGCACCCTGGGCGATGCTGTGAGCCGTGCACGACGGGGAGAACCACGCGCAGTCGGTGCGCGGGTAGCGCCGCGGGTCGACCTGCGAGATGTCCGCGCAGTCGTGATCCGTGTCCGGGTTGTTGGCCTGGTGCACGTCGACCGACGGGCGCCAGTGGTTGATCGCGACCCGGGTCTTCTGTCCGGGGATCAGGTGGATGCCGCGGGTCGATCCGCCGCCCCCGCAGAAGCCGTCCAGCCATTCGACGGGCCCCAGTCTGACGAGCAGCTCGAAGAGCGCCATCCGCTGTGCAAGGTTCACTGCGCCCTCCCGGGCATGAAGAAACCCCGCGGCCGGTGCGGCAGCGGGGTTCAGGGCGAACGGATCAGGCGGGGTCGGCGGGCTTCAGCGACTTGACCGGGGTCAGCGTCTCGAACTCCGCGTACACCGCCGGGTACTTCGTCGCGAGAGACCCCTTGTCGAAGCCCTTGCGGTAGCTCACCTCCACCGCGAACAGCGGCTTCCCGTCGGCGTCCTGCGCCACACGGGAGGGTGGCCTGTCGTCGCCCGGGTCGTAGCCCAGGTCTTCGAGGATGCTGGCCGTCAGGCTCTTCACGTACGCGTTCCACTTTGCCGCGGACTCCTTCGCGCTCTGAAGCTCCGCGAAGCGCAGGGCGAGGCGGTCGTCCACGCCGACCGGGATGGGGTCCGTCATAGCGGTCCTTCCGTTTCTGAGATAGCGGTGTTCCGCCAGCAGCCCGCGCACAGGCGGGCCGGCGAGCGGGGCGGTGCGGCACGCAGCGGCGTGCCGCACCGGGTGCAGCGGAGGATGTGCTGGCAGCCGTCCCGCAAGTGGGCACGGATCACCGCTCGGCGCTCCCGTACTCCGCGTGAAGCGCGTGAGCCTCGGCCACGTCGCCGGGCGCCGGATCGGCCAGGCCGCGCACGAACGCGCGGTGGTCGACCTCGCCCTGTGTCAGGATGCGGGCGGCCCGCAGGTACTCGGCCACGGTCACGGTGCACTCCTCGCGAGGAAGCGGCGGGCCGCCTGCGTCACCAGTGCGGCGCGCCGCGACGCGGTCCTGCCGCGCGCCCGGTCGGCGCTGCCGCTCTCCCCCTCGGTGCCCCGCTTGCGGGTGGCCTTCTGCTTAGCGAGCTGGACGCGCTGGCGGGTCATGGGGT
Source organism: Streptomyces sp. NRRL S-920 (assembly GCF_000717945.1). NCBI lineage: Bacteria > Bacillati > Actinomycetota > Actinomycetes > Kitasatosporales > Streptomycetaceae > Streptomyces > Streptomyces sp. NRRL S-920. The sequence continues at coordinate 188,016 of NZ_JODF01000003.1, read as the reverse complement.
GCCGCCCGTGGTCTTACGGAGCAGGTTGTGGACGACGTCGCGGGCCGCCTCCCAGCCCAGCCCACCGCCAACGGCCGCACGCTGCTGCGGATCCTCGATCGCCGCGTACGCCTCGCGCAGCACTTCCGCGCGGTAAGCGTCGAGCAGCGGGGCCAGGTCGTCAGCGGTGACCGTGCGCGTGGTGATTGCGTACGCAGCGAGATCGTCGCGGGCGCTCATCCCCGAACCCCCTTGTCCAGGTCGATGAACGCGGGCACGGTGCTGTCCGGGTCGGCGTCGTGCAGGAGGTGCCGCATTTCGGCTGCCTCCCCTTCGCGGATGCGCCGCTGGAGTTCTTCCGTCGTGATGTCGAGGTCGGCGATGCTCGCCATGGCGCCCCCTTCAGGGCGTTGATGCGGGTGAAGAGACGGCGCTCTCGGTGTGGCGCCTGTGGGTCCCCGGAGGGGACATGGCCTACAGCGAGTTGGGCTGGATGTCGAAGCTGATGAGCACTGCGTCCGCCAAGTACGGACTGGCCTCAATGACTTGTCGGCGTACCTCGTTCATGGCGTCGAACCGGGTCATGTCATCCGCCGGTGTCCAGTGACCGTTACGCTCCTGCACCGACAGGCCACTGGTGTTCTTGCCGACGAATGCCATGAACCAGAAGTGCGTGCCTTGCTCATTCATGGGCGGGTCCTTCCTTGGGTGGTCGTTCCCTCGCCCGGACTCGAACCGGGGTCTCTGCGCGCGGGGCATGGGGAGGTAGCGCGCGCAGGCTCTTCCTGACTGAGTTACGAGGGAATACGGGCGCCCCGGAGACGACAGTCCACGCGTCTCCGGGGCGCCTTGCTCCCCGCGCTGCCGCCAAGCGCGCGGGGTCCCTGCCTGCACCCGCCGTCAACGGGAGTCACACAGGCAGGGGAGCTTTCAGGTGCCGTGAACCGCAGCGGCGGCGGTGTACGTCCAGGATTCGGCAAGCCACGCGGACTCCATGTATGCGGCCGTCGATGACTCCGCAGGTGTGTCCCACGCGGCCATGTACTCCCGCTCTGCCTGGTGCCGTTCCAGCTGCGCGGCCCGGAACTCCAGGACCAGCTCAGGGGCGAACGAGACGGGCATGACGCTCCAGTGCAGCCTGGTCATGATGTGCATGAGCCGGTCCCTTCAGGAGTGGTGCGGGCAGTAGTCGACGTCGTCACCGGGCGGCCGGCGCCAGCCTTCTTCAGCAGCAGCGCGCCGCAGCGCCTCGATGGACGGCACCTCAGGATCGCCGCCGAACTCGCTGTCGCAGACCTCGCCGTCGTCGACGGCGTCGCACGTCAGGATGCGGATCACCAGGGCGGTCATGCCTTGACCTCCCGTTCTTCCTTGCGCCAGAACCATTCGTTACTGCGGTAGAAGATCCAGCCTTCGCGGCCGGACTCGATCAGGCGCCCCCGCAGCTGCCACACGGTGCGGCCGTGCAGGTTCTCCATCCATGTGTACGGGCGGTCGTCGTCCAGCTTGCTGCCGCGCTCGATGCGGCGGCTCTCAGGCTTCGTGAGCACCTCGAACAGACCCCTGGCGTCATCCGGGTCGGTATACACCCAGCGGGCGCAGAGGTCGCCCGGCTCGATGGCGTACGGGTCCGTCACGCCGTACTGCCCGCAGATCTCCCCGCGCTTGCGCCGCGCGTCGAGGACCGCCGCATCGAGCCGCTCGCGGTAGCCGTCCAGGCTCTCGGCACACGGAGCGCAGAAGTGCTTGCGCTCCTGGTCGCGGCTGGCCCGCACCGTGGTTGCCTCTGCCGTGCAGCGGGTCATGGTGTCCAGCGAGGCGTACCCGTGCGGGCCGGGGCGCTTCCAGGTGAGCCACACGTTCTCGCAGATCACGACGGCACCACCATCGAATTCGCCGCGATCACCTCACGGATCTTCTTGAGCGACGGGGCGTCGCGCCACTGCGCACTGTCGGGTGTCTTGGCCAGGCCCGTGCGGACCCTGGCGCCGTTCGCCCCCGGCGCGGGGAGAGCCCAGGTCATCTGATACTCCCACCGGGCGCCCGTGAAGCGGGCTTCAGCAGGATCGGCCAGGCGTCCGAGGCGCACATCCACATACGCGCCACCATCGTCGTGCAGCGTCCAGGCGACGGCAGTCTTCCAGCCGCACGCCGCGGCGTGCGCCAGCAGATCGGCGACCACCTTCGGCAGCTCGTAGCCGCCCGGCGGGTATGCGGCCAGCTTGCGCTCAGCGGCGGCCACTTCGCCTTGGAGTCGCTGGGCCGCCACCCTCCACTGGTCACGCTCGCGCCCACGGGCCTCGGCGTTCCACTCGGCTGTGCGCAGGCGGCGCAGGATCTCCAGAGGTGACAGGTCTGCGTACTTCGCGAACGCCTGCGTCTCGTCCGGCGTCTGCGGGCGGTCGTGGAAGCGCACATACGTGGACGTGCCGTCTGGGCTGATGACCATCTTGCCGCCGGATACCGGGTACCGCTCGTTCATGACGCGCCCCCTTCCGGGGCAGTGATCGGGCTGAGGTGACAGGCGCCCTCGCCGGGAGAGGTTGGCGAAGGCGCCTGCCGGGGCCCGCCCGGGTGGCGGGGGGATGCGTCCCGGGCGGGGGCTTGTGGGGTCAGTCGTCGAAGCCGGACCACGAGGTGACCGGGACTCCGAGAGTGATCAGGTCGGCGTCCTCGTAGTACGCGGCGGGGTCGTCCAACGCGCGGTCCGCGTCGAACCACGGGGCGGGGTCTCCGAGACGGCGCGGCGCCCATATGACGTCGATGCCGTCTCGGGTCCAGTGGATCTTCATCTGGCGGCGGATGCCGTCCTCGGTGTACGTCCAGGCGTAGGGCTCAGGTGTCATGACGCCCCCTTGGGGCTCGGTTGCGGGAGTGCACCCGGCGGGATTCGAACCCGCACTGTTCAGGGCTTTTAAGGCCCCACCCTCTGCCGTTGGGGTACGGGTGCAAGGAGCCCGCCCGGGAAGCGAGTCGATGGTGCGGGTCGCATGTCCCGGGCGGGGGTCGGGGCTCAGAGAGACAGCGCGTTGGGCCAGTCGAGGAACAAGGTCAGCGCCTGAACCTGGTCCTGAGTCAGCCCCTGCGTATCGCCGTGAGCGTCGACACCTCCCGTAAGCACCACCGGGCCGTGGTACGGCTGCGCGGTGAAGCCATAGCGCTGCGCGAGGCGCGTCGCCTGCGGGTTGAACGGCTGGTCATAGAGACCGTTGTCGTCCAGCCACATGTCGAGGTGCTGTGCGAGCGCCACCACGTCGACCGACTCGCAGCCGATCGCCGAGTAGTAGGCGGCAAGGTTGCCATCCGCACCCCCTGGCAGAGTCAGAGGTACGGGAGCGGCCTGGACTACGGGAACCAGAAGCGCGTTGACCGTCGGGCGGTCAGGACTCCATCGCATGGCGATCGCGCTCGTAGCGTGGTCGGCCAGTGCCGTGTCGATCAGGTGGAGCAGGGGATCCTTCATGACGCCCCTCCTTGGGGCTTGCGGGTGGGATGGAATCGGTGCCCCGGTCTGCCTTGCGGCGTACGTCCGTGGTGACCGGACCGGGGCGGGGTGGGGGATCAGTCGCTAGCGGCGGTCCCGGCGTACGGAGCGCGCCGCAGGTGAGGGGTCGGTCAAGATCGGCTCATCCGCCATGCGTTCCGCGACTCGGAGCAGCCGCACGGCAGAGGGCACGGAGCGGTTGGCGATGATCGCCTCAACCGTCAGTAGCGCCGAGTCAGCGCGGTGATCGATAGACGCGCGGTCCGTGTAGCCGCTCACGACGCCCGCCCCCTCACGGTCGCCGCCACGGCCACCGCGACCAGCGCGGCGGCGGCGAGCGTGTACAGGAACCAGTGGTCCCAGACCCAGACGACGATGGAGAGGATCATGACGACTCCACAGGGAGAGACCGGATGGCGATTGCGGCTGCACCAAACGTCAGCCCGGCGAAGCCGTCGGCGTCGACCATGGCGCGGGCACTGCCGATAAGAGCGACAAGCCCGGCGTGGTCGGTGTCCTTGATCTCGGTGCCTTCGGCGCGGATCACCTCGTAAACGACGTCTCGCAGGTCCCCCGCTCCGGTGGCGGCACGGAGGTCGGGTGCCTGGCCCTTGCGGCAAATAGCAATGCGGTACATGACGATCCCTCCTACGGGTGCCGCGTCAGCGGCTGGTTGCTGGGGCTCCACCGCATCGCGTCGTTGCTCACGTAGTCGTTCAGCACGCGGTCGATGCGGTCGACGGTGCGGCGCGGCGTCGGAACGGCGGACGGGTTCGCGCAGCGCGGGTAGATGTCCCATGCGGTGTCGAGCACGTGACGCTCGCTCGCGCGGTACGCCATCACGCGGCGGAACTTGCCGTTGATGAAGCGGAACGCCTTGCGGGGCTCGCGGCGGTAGATGCTGCGGTAGGTCTCGGCAGCGATGCGGCCGAACGGGGAGGCGTAGCGCCAGTTCGCGGGCAGTCCCCGGGTGGCCAGGTACTCAGCGACGGTGGTCTTCATGACGTCGCGTCGGTTGCTGCCATGGCGCGAACTTCCGCCACCGTCTTGGCTTGTGCCGTTGCCCCGCCCGGGTAAACCAGTTCGATCAGGCGTCGGACCAACGCCTCTTGCCTGTCGTCCCACGCATTGGCGGCTTGCGCCGACTCTGTTCGCGTTAGCCGCAGCCACTCGGTCTGCCACGCCTCGAACGAGCCGACGATCGCCAGCCAGACGAGACGGTGGCCATATGAGACCGGAATGCCAACGCCGCCGGTGCGGGAGTCGTCCTCAGCCATCAGATCCGCAAGGCGATTGAGGGCGGCTGCCTCGCTTGGTGTGACGGTGGTCTTCATGGGTACCTCCCTCGACTTGCCTTGTAGCTACAAGCCTAGGGCCGTTCGTAGCTACAAGACCCCACCGTGCATCATGATTTTGTAGCTACAAGAGAAGTGGGAGGCCTTGTTCCGTGTAGCTACAAACAGCTACCTTGGCGGCATGGCCGACTCTGAGTACGATCAGCCGCGGCAGATGCGCATGCCCGATGACGAATGGCTCCCGTTCGAGAAGGCCACGAAGGTAATGCGCCCCTCGGGACGCAGTCCCCGTACGGCCGTCGTGCGTGAATTCATCCGCTGGTACATGAGGCGCCCCGGGGCCAAGCTCCCGGAGCGCCCTCCGGCCGGCCCGTGGTCCGAGCCGCCTCAGTAGGTCAGCGTCCCGTCCTTCAGGCCCGCCACGATCTGTTCCTTCTCTGCGTCGGTGAGTCCGCCGTTCGTCCACCCGCTCTTCATCTCGTTCAGCTTCAGCCCGAAGAAGTCGCGGACCGCCTTGAGTCCGCCGGTCGCCTTCGGTGCAGTGGTACCGGTCATCGTGATCACCTCTCTGTGGTGGTGGACCCGCGACGCGCACCGAGCAATCCGGGTGCGGGCCGCGGGGCATGAGAAAGGCGCCCGGCTCGAAGTGAGCGGGGCGCCTTGGGTGTTGCTGCTGGTCACGCGGTCAGTGACAGTGGGAACTTGAAGAGCACTTCGCCGGATGCTCGGCTTCGCCGGGGTCGCCGTACTCGTGGGCATCTTCCTGATCGTCAACACGTTCTCGATGCTGATCGCGCAGCGCACCCGCGAGCTGGGACTGCTGCGCGCGCTCGGCGCCGACCGCAGGCAGGTGCGCCGCTCGGTGCTCATCGAGGCGCTGCTGCTCGGCCTGGTCGGCTCGACGCTGGGACTGGCCGCCGGCATCGGCCTGGCCCTCGGCCTCATCGAGCTGATGGGCCTGCTCGGGATGAACCTCAAGTCCACGGAGATGGTCATCACCTGGGCGACCCCGGTCTCCTCGTACGTCGTCGGGGTGGGAGTCACGTTCGTCGCGGCGTACCTTCCGGCGCGCCGGGCCGCGCACGTCTCGCCGATGGCGGCGCTCGCGGACGCCGAGATCGCCGGGGTGGGGCGGCCGCTCAAGGTGCGGGCGGTGGCGGGTTCCGTCGTCGCGGTGGCCGGGGCGGGCGCCCTGGTGGGCTGCGCCGTCGCCGACAAGACGTCGTCGGCGGCCTCCCTGCTCGGCCTCGGTATCGTGCTGACCCTCATCGCCACCGTCATCGCGGGCCCGCTCCTGGTGCGTCCGGTGATCCGGGTGCTCGGCGGCGCGTTCCCCGCGGTCTTCGGCTCGGTCGGCCGGATGAGCCAGCGCAACGCGCTGCGCAACCCGCGCCGCACGGGGGCGACAGCGGCCGCCCTGATGGTGGGGCTCGCGCTGGTCGGCGGCCTCTCCGTGGCGAGCGCGTCGATGACCAAGTCCTTCGACCGGCAGATCGACGACACGCTCGGCGCCGACTTCGTGGTGCAGAACAACACGTTCATGCCCTTCTCCGCGGAGATCACGGGGAAGATCGAGGACACCGAGGGCGCGGGCCTCGTCGTACGCCAGCGCTTCACCCCCCTCGAAGTGGCGCTCCCCGACGGCGAGAACGTCGAGACGACCGCGGCGGGGTACGGCGCGCGGCTCGACGACGTCGCCAACCTCAAGTACGCCGAGGGGAGTTCGCGGACCGCGCTCGCACCGGGGCGCATCGGCATGGACAAGGAATTCGCGAGGAAGCACGGGGTGCGCGTCGGTGACGTGCTGCCGGTGACCTTCCCCGGCGGGCGGGAGGCGAAGCTGACGGTGGGGGCGTTCACCGATCAGGCCGCGCCCGAGGGGTTCGCTGTCGAAGGCGGGCTCTTCCTCGGCCTCGGCACGGTCGAGAAGTACGTGCCGGACGGGCAGGACTCGGCGGTGTACGTCAACGCGGCCTCCGGCACCTCCGCGGACACCCTGCGCGAGCGCCTGGAGAAGACACTCGACTCCTACCCCCAGGTGCAGGTGCGCGACCAGGCCGACTACAAGGAACTGATCCGGCAGCAGATCGCCGTGATGCTCTACCTCGTCTACGCCCTGCTCGGCCTCGCGATCGTCATCGCGGTACTGGGCGTGGTCAACACCTTGGCGCTGTCGGTCGTGGAGCGCACCCGGGAGATCGGTCTGCTGCGCGCCATCGGTCTCGGGCGGCGGCAGCTGCGCCGGATGATCCGCCTGGAGTCGGTGGTGATCGCGGTCTTCGGAGCGCTGCTCGGGCTCGCGCTCGGCCTGGTCTGGGGTGTCGCCGTGCAGCAGGTGCTCGCGCTCCAGGGCATGAGGGAACTCGCGTTCCCGTGGCCGACGATCGTGGCGGTGGTGATCGGCTCGGTGGTCGTCGGCCTCGCCGCGGCGCTGCTGCCCGCGCTGCGTGCGTCCCGGATGAACGTGCTGGCGGCGATCGCGCACGAGTGACGTGAGTGAGGGCGGGGGCGTGCCCACCTCCCTGGCCGAATCCGAAAAATCCCGTGCGGCGCGTCCGTGCCGGTGGTGGGATGGGCCCATGGACGATCTTCAGTTACGGACCGCCGGGCCCGAGGACCTGGACGCGGTGCTCGCGTTCTGGAAGGTGGCCGCCGAGGGCACGAGCATCAGCGACGACAGCGCCGGCGTGGAGCGGCTCGTCGCCCGCGACCCCGAGGCGCTGATCCTCGCCGAGCGCGGCGGCGAGCTGGCGGGCACGGTCATCGCGGGCTTCGACGGGTGGCGCTGCCACCTCTACCGCCTCGCCGTCCACCCGGAGCACCGCCGCCGGGGCGTCGGGTCGGCGCTGCTGGCCGCCGCGGAGGAGCGGTTCGTACGCCTCGGCGGGCGGCGCGGCGACGCGATGGTCCTGGACCGTAACGAACCCGCCCACGGCGCCTGGCGGGCGGCGGGCTACGCCCCCGAACCGCAGTGGAGCCGCTGGGTGAAGCACCTCACGGGCTGAGTCCGGGCGCGCTCCCGGGGCCGCTTCGGAGTGCCTTTGCTGATCCTTTACCATGGACGCACTACCTGTATCCGACTGAAAGGTGTGAGCGTCCGCCCATGGGCGAGCCTCCTAGTACCCGACATCGCGCATTCCTCACGCCCCTGCCCGATCATGGGACGGAGGTGACCCGATGACCGAAGTGCTCCTGCTCCTCGTGGCGGTGCTGCTCTGTGTGGCCTGCGGCGTCTTCGTCGCGGCGGAGTTCTCCCTCACCACGGTCGAGCGCAGCGAACTCGAACGGGCCGCCGAGCGTGGTGAGCGCGGCGCCGCCGGCGCCCTCAAGGCCGTCAAGAACCTCACCTTCCAGCTCTCCGGCGCCCAGCTCGGCATCACCGTCACCAACCTCGTGGTCGGCATGCTCTCCGAGCCCTCGATCGCCAAGCTGATCTCGGGGCCGCTGCGCGACCTCGGTCTGCCCCGCTCGGCGGCGTCCTCGGTGGCCCTGGTCATCGGTACGGCACTGTCGACGGTCTTCCTGATGGTCATCGGCGAGCTGGTCCCCAAGAACTGGGCGATCTCCTCCCCGCTCGCCATCGCCAAGCGGGTGGCGACACCGCAACGGCTCTTCAGCGCCGCGTTCCGCCCGTTCATCGCCCATCTGAACAACACGGCGAACCGTTCTGTACGCCGCTTCGGCATCGAGCCCACCGAGGAGCTGGCCTCCGCGCGCGGCCCCAAGGAACTCATCGCCCTGGCGCGGCACTCCGCCAGGGAGGGCGCGCTGGAGGCGGACACCGCCGAGCTGTTCGTGCGCACACTGAACCTCGCCGACCTCAGCGCGGAGAACGTAATGACGCCGCGCGTCCAGGTGATGGCCCTCGACGTCCACGCGACCTGCGAGGACGTGGCGAACGCGACCCGGGCGACGGGCCTGTCCCGCTTCCCGGTCTACCGCGGCAACCTCGACTCGGTCGTGGGCGTCGCACACATCAAGGACGTGCTCGCCGTGCCGGCCGAACGCCGCCCGCGCGTCTCCGTCGCCGAACTGATGCGCGAGCCCCTGCTCGTACCGGAGTCGCTGACCGTCGACCGCCTCCTGGACCGGCTCTCGGGCAAGCGCACGATGGCCGTGGTCATCGACGAGTACGGCGGTACCGCCGGGGTCGCCACCCTGGAGGACATCGTCGAGGAGGTCGTCGGCGAGGTCCGGGACGAGCACGACCCGCACGAGACGCCCGACATCGCCCCCGCGGGCGCGGACGACGACGGCAGGGCGCTCTACTCCGCCGACGGCGCGGCGCGCACCGACCAGCTCGCGCGGGTCGGCCTGCGGGCTCCCGACGGGCCGTACGAGACCCTCGCCGGGCTCGTCGCGACGGAACTCGGCCGCATCCCGGCCGTCGGCGACAGCGTCGAGGTCGGTGGCTGGCGGCTCGACGTCACGGACGCCGCCGGGCGGCGCGCCGCGCGCGTTCTGCTGCACGCCCCGCTGACCGCAGACGAGGCGGAGGACGCCCGATGATCGCCATCCAGTTGTTGATCGGTTTCGCGACGCTCGTCGTCAACGCCTTCTTCGTGGGCGCCGAGTTCGCCCTCATCTCCGTACGCCGCAGTCAGATCGAACCGCACGCCGACGAGGGCGACCGGCGCGCCAAGAGCGTGATGTGGGGGCTGCGGCACGTGTCCGCCCTGCTGGCGGCCGCGCAGCTGGGCATCACGCTGTGCACGCTCGTCCTCGGTGTCGTCGCGGAGCCCGCGATCGCGCATCTCCTCGAACCGGTGTTCAACGGGGTCGGTGTGCCGCACGGCCTGGTGCACCCCATCTCGTTCGTCATCGCGCTGACCCTGGCGACGTATCTGCACATGCTGCTCGGCGAGATGATCCCCAAGAACATCGCGCTCGCCGAGCCGGTGCGCACCGCGCTGCTGCTCGGGCCGCCGCTGGTGGCGCTCGCGCGGGCGCTGCGCCCGGTGATCTTCGCGATCAACGCGTTCGCCAACGGCCTCCTGAAGCTGTTGCGGGTCGAGGCGAAGGACGAGGTCTCGGCGAGTTTCTCCGACGACGACCTGGCCCGCATGGTCAAGGACTCCGGTGACGCGGGCCTGATCGACGACCGCGCGCAGGAGCGGCTGCACGACGCGCTCGAACTGGGCAGGCGCCCGGTCAGGGATGTGGTCCTGCCGCTGGAGGACGTGGTCTACGCGCGCGTGGGCGTCACTCCGGAGCAGTTGGAGAGCCTCTCGGCCGAGTCCGGGTTCTCCCGCTTCCCTGTCGTCGACGAGGGGCGCCGCATCGTCGGCTATCTGCACGTCAAGGACGCCCTGGACCGGGCGCCGCGCGATCTGCCGTTCCGGGTGCCGGATATGCGGAAGATCGCCCAGGTGCGCGAGACGACGCCGCTGGACGACGTGCTGACCGCGATGCGGGGCAGCCGTACGCATGTGGCCGCGGTGCTGGGATCCGACGGCAGGCTCGCCGGGATGGTCACGATGGAGGACGTCCTGCGGGAGCTGTTCGGGCAGCCGGTGTGAGCTAGGGCGTGTCCGGTGGGGCCGGGGGCGGGGCAGGAGTCCGTCCGGGGCGCCGGCCCCACCCCCCGTCCCCCGTCCCCCAGTGACCGGCGACGCCCGCCGCCCGCCCTGACCGCCCCGCGCCACGCGGGATACCATCGCTCCCGCCATGCAGATGAATGCCAACTACACCAGTCTCGTCGCGGTCGGCGACTCCTTCACCGAGGGCATGTCGGACCTCCAGCCCGACGGCACCTACCGCGGCTGGGCCGACCTCCTGGCCGCGCGGATGGCGGCGCACAGCCCCGGCTTCCGCTACGCGAACCTCGCGGTGCGCGGCAAGCTCATCGGGCAGATCGTCGCCGAGCAGGTGGACGTGGCGGCCGCGATGCGGGCCGACGTGGTCACGCTGGTGGGCGGGCTCAACGACACGCTGCGGCCCAAGTGCGACATGAAGCGCGTACGGGACCTCCTCGAAGAGGCCGTCGAACGCCTCGCCCCCTCCTGCAAGCAGCTCGTCCTGATGCGCAGCCCGGGCCGCAACGGCCCGGTGATGGAACGGTTCCGGCCGCGCATGGAGGAGCTGTACACACACATCGACGACCTCGCCTCCCGGCATGACGCGATCGTCGTGAACCTCTACGGCGTACCTGTCCTCGGCGATCAGCGCCTGTGGGACGTGGATCGGCTGCACCCCACCGCCGAGGGGCACCGCAGGATCGCCGAGGCCGTGTGGCAGGCCCTCGGCTACCCGCCGGAGGAGGACTGGCAGACCCCGCTCGACGCGGCGGTGCCCCTCAACTGGGCGGCGCGGCGCGTCGCCGACGCCCGGTTCGCCCGGCAGCACCTGGTGCCGTGGATCGGCCGCCGCCTGACCGGCCGCTCCTCCGGTGACGGCCGCCCGCCCAAGCGCCCCGACCTCCTGCCGTGGGACGGCCCGCTCCCCTAGCGGCGCCACCCTGGACCCTCGTAGCTTCCGACGAACGGGGCCGTGGCGCTGGCCTGCATGAATGCCCAGTAGAATCCGTACACGTGACTGCTGCGCCTGCAAAGCCCCGTATCCCGAACGTCCTCGCGGGACGTTACGCCTCCGCCGAGCTAGCCACCCTCTGGTCGCCCGAGCAGAAGGTGAAGCTGGAGCGTCAGCTCTGGCTCGCCGTGCTGCGTGCGCAGAAGGACCTCGGGATCGAGGTTCCGGACGCCGCCATCGCCGACTACGAGCGCGTCCTCGACCAGGTCGACCTGGCCTCCATCGCCGAGCGCGAGAAGGTCACGCGCCACGACGTGAAGGCCCGTATCGAGGAGTTCAACGCCCTCGCCGGACATGAGCACGTGCACAAGGGCATGACCTCGCGCGACCTCACCGAGAACGTCGAGCAGCTCCAGATCCGGCTCTCCCTGGAGCTGATCCGCTCCCGTACCGTCGCGGTCCTCGCCCGGCTCGGCAAGCTCGCCGGTGAGTACGCCGAGCTGGTCATGGCGGGCCGCTCCCACAACGTGGCCGCGCAGGCGACGACGCTGGGCAAGCGCTTCGCGACCGGCGCCGACGAGCTGCTCGTGGCCTACCGCCGCCTCGACGACCTCCTCGGCCGCTACCCGCTGCGCGGCATCAAGGGCCCGGTCGGCACCGCCCAGGACATGCTCGACCTGCTCGGCGGCGACGCGGGCAAGCTCACCGAGCTGGAGGACCGCATCGCCGGGCACCTCGGTTTCGACCGCGCGTTCACCTCGGTCGGCCAGGTCTACCCGCGCTCGCTGGACTACGAGGTCGTCACCGCGCTGGTGCAGGTCGCCGCCGCGCCGTCCTCGATCGCCAAGACGATCCGGCTGATGGCCGGGCACGAGCTGGTCACCGAGGGCTTCAAGCCGGGCCAGGTCGGCTCGTCCGCGATGCCGCACAAGATGAACACCCGCTCCTGCGAGCGCGTCAACGGCCTCACCGTCATCCTGCGCGGCTACGCCTCGATGACCGGCGAGCTGGCGGGCGACCAGTGGAACGAGGGCGACGTCTCCTGCTCGGTCGTGCGCCGGGTCGCGCTGCCCGACGCGTTCTTCGCGCTCGACGGCCTGCTGGAGACCTTCCTGACGGTGCTCGACGAGTTCGGCGCCTTCCCGGCGGTCGTCGCGCGCGAGCTGGACCGCTACCTCCCCTTCCTCGCCACCACCAAGGTCCTGATGGCCTCGGTGCGCGCGGGCGTCGGCCGCGAGGAGGCCCACGAGGCCATCAAGGAGAACGCGGTCGCCTCCGCGCTCGCCATGCGCGAGCAGGGCGCCGAGCGCAATGAACTGCTCGACAAGCTCGCGGCGGACTCCCGCATCCCGCTGGACCGCGCCCAGCTCGACGAGCTGATGGCCGACAAGCTGTCCTTCACCGGGGCGGCGAGCGACCAGGTCGCCACGGTCGTCGCGCAGATCGAGGCGCTCCTGAAGGACCACCCGGAGGCCGCGGCCTACACGCCGGGCGCCATTCTCTGAGACCCGCAGCGCATACGGCGGCCCCGGGGCGCGATGCCCCGGGGCCGACGCGTTCCGCGACGACTACAGGCCCACGTCCCTGCTGCGGTAGTCCTCCAGTGATTCGCGGCGCACCAGCAGCCTGGCGTGCCCGCCGGCCACCGCGACCACGGGCGGACGGCCCACGAGGTTGTAGCCGGACGCCATCGACAGGTGGTACGCCCCTGCCACCGGCACGGCGAGCAGGTCACCGGGGCGTACGTCGTCGGGGAGCGGCACATCCGAAGCGAGGACGTCGCCCGCCTCGCAGTGCCTCCCCACCACTGTCATCGGCTGCGGCCCGGCGGCGGAGCGCCGTCCGATGAGACGGGGCGCGTACCGCACCCCGTACAGCGCGGGCCGCGGGTTGTCGCTCATGCCGCCGTCCACCGCGACGAAGATCTGCCCGCCGGTCCGCTTGACCGCGAGCACCCGGTAGAGCGCCACCCCGGCCGGGCCGGCGATCGCCCGGCCCGGTTCCACGATGAGCCGGGGCACGGTCAGCCCCGCCGCCGCGCAGCTCTCGACCAGCTCGGCGCGCACCTTGCGGGCGAGGGAGGCGATGTCGAGGGCGTCCTCGCCGGGGCGGTACGCGATGCCGTGCCCGCCGCCGAGGTCCAGTTCGGGGAGGGTGACGCCGTGCTGGTCCTTGATCCGCGCCATGAGCCCCACCAGGCGGCGCACCGCGCACAGGAAGGGCTTCTCGGCGGTGATCTGCGAACCCAGATGGCAGTGCAGGCCCACCAGGTCGAGGGCCGGCTGGCCGAGGATGCGGGTGATGGCGTGCTGCGCCGAGCCGTCCGTGAGGGACAGGCCGAACTTCTGGTCGTCCGTGCCCGTGCGGATCTTGGCGTGGGCGCCCGCCATGATGCCCGGCACCACCCGGACCATCACCTTCTGGCGGCTGCCCTGCGGTACGGCGGCGGCCAGTCGCGCGATCTCCGAGGCGCTGTCGATGACGATGCGGCCGACGCCGAGCCTGAGGGCGGCCCGCAGGTCGTCGGGGCTCTTGGCGTTGCCGTGCAGCACGATGCGGTCCGCGGGGAAGCCCGTGGTGACGGCCAGCTCCAGCTCCCCGGCCGAGCAGACGTCCAGGCCGAGGCCCTCCTCGGCGATCCAGTGCGCCATCGCGCGGCACAGGAACGCCTTGGCGGCGTAGAGGACCTCGGCGTCCTCGAAGGCGTGCAGGTAACCGCGGCAGCGGGCGCGCACGTCGCCCTCGTCGAGGAGGTAGGCGGGGGTGCCGAAGCGCTCGGCGACCTCGGTGAGCGGCACACCGCCGACGGCGAGGTCACCGTGGGCGAGCGGGGTGGTGGACGCGGGCCAGACGGAGAGGGTCTCGTCGGGCGGAGCGGTGGCGGTGGCGGCCGTCGTAGAGGCAGCGGCCGGGGATGACGTCCGGGCCGGGGCCGGGAACGGGGGTACGTGCAGCGTGGTCATGGCAGGTTCTCTCTTCGCCTCGTCCTCAGCCGGTCCACGGGGTGGGCGCGCCCGCGAAGGACGCCGGGCCGCTCGCCCGCGGCGCGCCCACCGCCAGCGGGTCCTGGCCGTGCCGGGCGGCGGCACGCCGCTCGCCGAGCCGTACCGGTGCCGGAGCCGGTGCCGGTGCCGGACCGACGGGATGGGCGGCCAGCCGGGGGTCGACGGTGATGCCGCTGACGCCGAGCGGCGCGGCAAGGGCACGCAGTGCCGGTTCGGAGAGCCTGATCCACGCCTGCCGGAGGCCGAGGGCCGCCCTCAGGCGCTGCGCGGTGGTGAAGGCGACGGCGGTGCGCTCGCCGACGGGTGTGCGGAACAGACGGGCCACACACCCCGCGGGCCCCGGCCGGACGGGAACGAACAGCGGCCCGGCCGGGCCGCGTTCGCAGGGCTCGGGGTCCTCGTCGCGCAGAAGCTTCGCCATGGGGTTCCTCCGGTGGAGAGAAGGTGTACGTAGACGTTATGCCCGGCACGCAGTGCCAACCGACCCTCGATAACGCGACGTTGACGCGTCGACGCCCCTCCCTGACGCGATACTGGCGGGCCCCTCCCGCCCATCGGGACCGGAACTTCACTCGAAGGTCTCACGGGGCTCTATTCCAGAGAGGCGCCTCGGGCCGGTTCGGGGCGGCCTGCGTCCCTGGGCGCACGGCGGGCGCGGCGGGCGCGGCACTAGCCGCCCGCTCGTTCGAGATCAAGACCGATCAGAAGAGGGCAAGGTCACAGCCCCTGATGGCACCGCGTGCCAGGGGTTGCGCCCTAGCATCGGGGCATGACGGTCCTGCCTGACGACGGGCTTTCCCTGGCCGCCGAGTTCCCTGATGCGACCCATGAGCAGTGGCACCGCCTTGTGGAAGGCGTGCTGCGCAAGTCGGGTAAGGACGTATCGGGCACGGCCGCCGAGGAAGCGCTCTCCACCGCTCTCGAGGACGGGCTCACCACCCGGCCCCTGTACACCGCGCGCGACACCGCGCCCGCCGCCGGACACCCCGGCTTCGCCCCCTTCGTACGGGGCGGCACCCCTGGCGGCAGCGCCGCCGCGGGCTGGGACGTGCGGCAGCGGCACGCGAGCGCCGACCCCGCCCGCATGAACGAAGCCGTGCTCGCCGACCTGGAGAACGGCGTCACCTCGCTGTGGCTGGGCGTGGGCGCGCACGGCGTGCCGGTCTCCGGCCTCGCGCGGACGCTGGACGGCGTCTATCTGGATCTCGCCCCGGTCGCGCTCGACGCGGGCGCCGAATTCGGCCCCGCGGCGCGCGAGCTGCTCCGTCTGTACGAGGCCGCGGGCGTCCCGAAGGAGTCCGCACGCGGCACGTTCGGCGCGGACGCGCTCGGCCACGAGGCCCGGTCCGGTGAGGCGTTGGACCCGGCGGAAGCCGTCGATCTTGCCCGGCTGTGCGCTCGCGAGTACCCGGCGCTGCGGGCCCTGGCGGTGGACGCGCTGCCGTATCACGAGGCGGGCGGTTCGGCCGCGCAGGAGCTGGGCGCCTCCCTCGCCACGGGCGTCGCCTATCTGCGGGAACTCACCGCGGCCGGGCTGACGGTCGAAGAGGCGTGTGCGCAACTGGAGTTCCGCTACGCCGCGACCGCCGACCAGTTCCTCACGATCGCCAAGCTCCGTGCGGCGCGGCGTCTTTGGGCGCGTGTCGCCGAGGTGTGCGGGGCGGCCGGCGCGGGCGCGCAGCGGCAGCACGCCGTGACGTCGCCGGTGATGATGACCCGCCGCGACCCGTGGGTGAACATGCTGCGTACGACGGTGGCCTGCCTCGGCGCGGGCGTCGGTGGCGCGGATGCCGTCACCGTGCTGCCGTTCGACCACTCCCTGGGCCTGCCGGACGCGTTCGCGCGCCGTATCGCCCGCAACACTTCCACGATCCTGATCGAGGAATCCCATTTGGCCCGCGTGATCGACCCGGCGGGCGGGTCCTGGTACGTGGAGCGGCTCACCGACGAACTCGCCCACGCGGGCTGGGAGTTCTTCCAGGAGATCGAGCGCGTGGGCGGCCAGGCGACGGCGCTGCGCTCCGGGATGGTCGGCGAGCGTCTCGCCGCCACCTGGGCCGAGCGCAGCGCGAAGCTCGCCCGGCGCCGCGAACCGATCACCGGGGTCAGCGAGTTCCCCCATCTGGCGGAGCGTCCCGTCGAGCGCGAGGCCGCGCCCGCCACACCGGCCGGTGGGCTGCCCCGGGTGCGTCGCGACGAGGCGTACGAAGCGCTGCGCGCCCGATCGGACGCCCACCTCAAGGCGACCGGCGCGCGCCCCAAGGTGTTCCTCGCCGCGCTCGGACCCGCCGCCGCGCACACCGCCCGGGCCGGTTTCGCCGCGAACCTCTTCCAGGCGGGCGGCATCGAGACCGTGCACGAACCGGCGACGGTGGACGCGGCGACGGCCGCCGGCGCCTTCACGGCGAGCGGCGCTCCGGTGGCGTGCCTGTGTTCCAGCGACGCGCTCTACGCCGAGCAGGCCGAGGCGGTCGCCCGGGTGCTCAAGGAGGCGGGCGCCGACCATGTGTTCCTCGCTGGTCGCGGCGAGTACGACGGCGTCGACTCGTACGTCTTCGCCGGTTGCGACGCCGTGACCGTGCTCTCCTCCACCCTCGACCGTATGGGAGTGGCGTAATGCGCATCCCCGATTTCTCCTCCGTCGACCTGGGTTCCGGCGCGGGCGCGGAGGGCTCGTACGAGCAGTGGCGCACCGCGGTGAAGGAGTCCACGGGCAAGTCCGAGAGCGACCTGCTGTGGGAGACGCCCGAGGGCATCGCGGTCAAGCCGCTGTACACGGGCGCCGACCTGGAGGGCCTGGACTTCCTGGACACCTATCCCGGCGTCGCCCCGTACCTGCGCGGCCCCTACCCGACGATGTACGTGAACCAGCCCTGGACGATCCGGCAGTACGCGGGCTTCTCCACGGCCGAGGAGTCCAACGCCTTCTACCGGCGCAATCTGGCGGCAGGCCAGAAGGGTCTCTCGGTCGCCTTCGACCTGCCGACGCACCGCGGGTACGACAGTGATCACCCGCGCGTCACCGGCGACGTCGGCATGGCGGGCGTGGCCATCGACTCCATCTACGACATGCGTCAGCTCTTCGACGGCATCCCGCTGGACAAGATGACGGTGTCGATGACGATGAACGGCGCCGTGCTTCCCGTACTGGCGCTGTACATCGTGGCGGCCGAGGAACAGGGCGTGCCGCCCGAGAAGCTGGCCGGGACCATTCAGAACGACATTCTCAAAGAGTTCATGGTCCGCAACACCTATATCTATCCGCCGAAGCCCTCGATGCGGATCATCTCCGACATCTTCGCGTACACGTCGCAGAAGATGCCACGCTACAACTCCATCTCGATCTCCGGCTATCACATCCAGGAGGCGGGTGCGACGGCCGACTTGGAGCTGGCGTACACGCTGGCCGACGGGGTCGAGTATCTGCGCGCCGGGCAGGAGGCGGGCCTGGACGTCGACGCGTTCGCGCCCCGGCTCTCGTTCTTCTGGGCGATCGGCATGAACTTCTTCATGGAGGTCGCCAAGCTCCGCGCGGCGCGCCTGCTGTGGGCGAAGCTGGTCAAGCAGTTCGACCCGAAGAGCGCCAAGTCGCTGTCCCTGCGCACCCATTCGCAGACGTCGGGCTGGTCACTGACCGCGCAGGACGTGTTCAACAACGTCACGCGTACGTGCGTCGAGGCGATGGCGGCGACGCAGGGGCACACCCAGTCCCTGCACACGAACGCCCTGGACGAGGCGCTCGCCCTGCCGACCGACTTCTCCGCGCGCATCGCCCGCAACACCCAGCTCCTGATCCAGCAGGAGTCGGGGACGACGCGGACGATCGACCCATGGGGCGGCAGCGCGTACGTCGAGAAGCTGACGTACGACCTCGCACGCCGCGCCTGGCAGCACATCGAGGAGGTCGAGGCGGCCGGCGGCATGGCGCAGGCCATCGACGCGGGCATCCCGAAGCTGCGCGTGGAGGAGGCCGCCGCGCGCACGCAGGCCCGCATCGACTCGGGTCGTCAGCCGGTCATCGGCGTCAACAAGTACCGGGTGGAGACCGACGAGCAGATCGAGGTCCTGAAGGTCGACAACTCCTCGGTCCGCACCCAGCAGATCGCCAAGCTGCGCCGCCTGCGCGCGGAGCGTGACGACACGGCGTGCCAGGACGCGCTGCGCGCGCTCACCGCGGCGGCCGAGCGCGGTTCGGGCCCGGGTCTTGAGGGCAATCTGCTCGCGCTCGCGGTCGACGCGGCGCGGGCGAAGGCCACGGTCGGTGAGATCTCCGACGCGTTGGAGAGCGTGTACGGGCGGCACGCGGGCCAGATCCGTACGATCTCCGGTGTGTACCGCACCGAAGCAGGCCAGTCCCCGTCCGTCGAGCGCACGCGCACGCTGGTGGACGCCTTCGACGAGGCCGAGGGGCGCCGCCCGCGCATCCTGGTCGCCAAGATGGGCCAGGACGGGCACGACCGCGGCCAGAAGGTCATCGCCAGCGCCTTCGCCGACCTCGGCTTCGACGTGGACGTCGGCCCGCTCTTCCAGACCCCGGCGGAGGTCGCCCGCCAGGCCGTCGAGGCCGACGTGCACATCGTGGGCGTCTCCTCGCTGGCCGCCGGGCACCTGACCCTCGTACCGGCGCTGCGTGAGGAACTGGCCGCGGAGGGCCGCGAGGACATCATGATCGTCGTGGGTGGGGTGATTCCCCCGCAGGACGTCGAGGCGCTGCACGACGCGGGTGCCACGGCCGTCTTCCCGCCGGGCACGGTGATCCCGGACGCGGCGTACGACCTGGTGACCCGACTGGCGGCCGATCTCGGCCACGACCTGTGAGCCGGTGAGCCCGCTGCCTGTGACGATCGACATCGATACGTATGTGAAGGGCGTCCTCGACGGGAAGCGCGCGTATGTCGCGCGCGCCATCACCCTCGTCGAGTCCACGCGCCCCCAGCACCGCGCGCTCGCCCAGCAGTTGCTGACCGAGCTGCTTCCGCACAGCGGGCGGGCGCGGCGGGTCGGCATCAGCGGTGTGCCGGGCGTGGGCAAGTCCACGTTCATCGACGCGCTCGGCACGATGCTCACCTCGCTCGGCCACCGGGTCGCCGTCCTCGCCGTCGACCCTTCGTCGACGCGCACGGGCGGCTCCATCCTGGGTGACAAGACCCGGATGGAGCGGCTTTCGCTGGATCCCGCCGCGTTCGTACGCCCGTCCCCGTCCGCCGGGACGCTCGGCGGGGTCGCCAAGGCGACCCGGGAGTCGATCGTGGTGATGGAGGCGGCGGGTTACGACGTGGTGCTGGTGGAGACCGTGGGCGTCGGCCAGTCCGAGACGACGGTCGCGAACATGGTCGACACGTTCCTCCTGCTGACCCTCGCCCGCACGGGCGACCAGCTTCAGGGCATCAAGAAGGGCGTCCTGGAGCTGGCGGACGTCATCGCCGTGAACAAGGCGGACGGACCGCACGAGCGGGACGCCCGCTCGGCCGCGCGCGAACTGGCGGGCGCGCTGCGCCTGATGCACCCCGCCGACGCCGCGTGGACGCCTCCGGTGCTCACGTGCAGCGCCCGGGAGTCGAGCGGCCTCGACACGCTCTGGGAGCGGATCGAACAGCACCGGGCGCTGCTCGACTCGACGGGCGGGCTGGCGGCCAAGCGCCGCGATCAGCAGGTCGACTGGACGTGGGCGGTGGTGCGGGACGAACTGCTCGGCAGGCTCCTGGGCCACGCGGACGTGCAGCGCGTCGCCCCTGAGCTGGAGCAGCGCGTACGGGAGGGGACGTTGACGGCCACCTCGGCGGCCGAGCGGATCCTGGCCGTGTTCCAGGGCAGCGGCCCGCACGCGCCTCCGGGCTGACGTTCTGAGCAGCGGCCCCCACGCGCCCCCGGCCTGACCCGGAGGTTACGGTCTCCTTCGCACCGCGCCTCAAGTGAACGGAGCCACCGCAGCATGAACGCCTCCCCCGACGACGCGCCCGTCCTGCTCCGCCGCGAGGGCGGCGCGGGGCACATCGTCCTGAACCGGCCGCGCGCCATCAACGCCCTCGACCACGCCATGGTCCGGCTGATGGACGAGGCCCTGAGCGCCTGGCAGGCCGACGAGTCGGTGACGGCGGTCGTCCTCACCGGGGCCGGGGAGCGCGGGCTGTGCGCGGGCGGCGACATCCGCTCCATCCACGACGACGTCAGGGCGGGCGGCGGGGGCGCGTCGGCGGCGTTCTGGCACGACGAGTACCGCCTCAACGCCCGCATCGCCCGCTTCCCCAAGCCGTACGTCGCCGTCATGGACGGCATCGTGATGGGCGGCGGCGTGGGCGTGTCGGCGCACGGCAGCGTACGGGTGGTCACCGAGCGCTCGCGGGTCGCGATGCCCGAGACCGGCATCGGCTTCGTGCCCGATGTGGGCGGCACCTACCTCCTCACGCGCACCCCGGGCGAACTCGGCACGCACCTCGCGCTGACCGGCACGGCGGTGGGCGCGGGCGACGCGCTGCTGTGCGGCCTCGCCGACCACTACGTGCCCTCGGAGCGGCTGGCGGAGTTCACCGCGGCCCTCGCCGACAGCGAGGCGTCCGACGCCGTACGGCGGTACGCCGCCGCGGCCCCGGCGGGTGAACTCGCCGCGCACCGCGAGTGGATCGACCACTGCTACGCCGCCGACACCGTCGAGGAGATCGTCGACCGGCTGCACGCCTGCGGCGACCGGCACGCGAAGCAGACGGCCGAGACGATCCTCACGAAGTCCCCGACCTCCCTCAAGGTCACGCTCGCCGCGCTGCGCCGGGCGCGTGAACTGCCGTCCCTGGAAGCCGTTCTCGACCAGGAGTACCGCGTGTCCTGTGCCGCGCTCGGCTCGCCCGACCTGCCCGAGGGCATCAGGGCGCAGGTCGTCGACAAGGACCGCAGGCCGCGCTGGTCGCCCGCCGCGCTGGAGCAGGTGACGGAGGCGGACGTGGCCCGCTTCTTCGAGGACGTCGGCCCGTAGCCCTGTGCACCGGAGATCGGCCCCCAGCGCTCGGGCCACCACCGGCCCCCGCGACGGCGCATGGCAGGTGCACGTCGACCTTCCCCCGGCGTGATCTACGCTTGCCGGATGCCCGTCACCGTCCTCCTCGCCGACGACAAGCCCCTCGTCCGCGAGCTGCGGCCCCACGTGATCGCCATGGATATCCACATGCATCTGCTCGACGGCCCACTGCTCGACGGCATCGAGGCCACCCCGCGGCACCCGCGCCTCCCGCTCGGGGAGCACCGCCCGGTCGAGCGCGGCCCGCGCCCCGCGTGTTGCCCCGCTCCTCGCCGTGCTGGGCGCGCGCGACCGGCCACAGGCGGGCATCGCCGCGGACGCATCCGGGCTCGTCTCGCCGCGATGAGGGCCGTACGCAGGGCGAATGCGGGCCCGGCACTCGCCGCCGCCCCGTCCTACGAGTACGATCCGGCCATCATGCGCACACGCTGGGAGGACGGACGTTGGGGCAGCTGACCGGCGGGGACCCCTCTCTGTTGCGGCGGATCAACTCCGCGGTGGTGCTGCACGCGCTGCGCGCCACGGACTTGGCGACGCTCACGGAGATCGCCCGGGTGACCGGGCTCTCGCGGCCCACCGTGGAGGGGGTCGTGGAGGGTCTCATCGAGGCCGGGCTCGTGGTGGAGTCCGCGCCCGAGGACAGCGGCGCCCGGCGCCAGGGGCGGCCCGCGCGGAAGTTCCGCTTCCGGGCGGAGGCGGGTCATCTGCTGGGTCTGGAGGTCGGGCCGCACCGCGTGGCCGCCGTCCTGTCGGATCTGGACGGCACGATCCTCGGGACGGCGTCCAAGGACGTCTGCGAGGACGCCCCGGCGGACGAGCGGCTCGAACGCCTGCGCACCACGGTCGCCGATCTGCTGCGCCGCGCAGGAATCGCCCGCAGCTCGCTGCGCGCGGTCGGGGTGGGCAGCCCCGGCATCCTGGAGGCGGATGGCACGGTGCGGTTGAGCACGGCGCTGCCCGAGTGGACGGGGCTCCAGCTCGGTGAGCGGCTGCGCCGCTCCTTCAAGTGCCCGGTGCTCGTGGAGAACGACGCGAACGCGGCGGCCGTGGCCGAGCACTGGAAGGGCGCGGCGACCGACACCGACGACATGGTCTTCGTCCTCGCGGGGCTGAGCCCGGGGGCCGGGTCGCTGATCGGCGGCAGGCTGCACCGCGGCTACGGCGGCGCGGCGGGCGAGATCGGGGCGCTGCACCTGCTGGGCCGTGAGGTCACTCCGGAGACGCTGCTGTCCACCACGGGCGAGCCGCTGCACCCCTTGGACGAGCAGGCCGTCGCCGAGGTCTTCGCGCACGCCCGGGAGGGCGACGAGCGGGCCCGGGCGGCGGTGAACCGTTTCATCCAGCGTCTCGTGCACGATGTGGCGGCGCTGGTGCTCGCCCTCGATCCCGAACTGGTCGTCGTGGGCGGCTGGGCGGCGGGCCTGGACGGCGTGCTGGAGCCGCTGCGCCGGGAGTTGGCGCGCTACTGCCTGCGGCCGCCCCGTGTCGCGCTGTCGGTGCTCGGCGAGGCGGCGGTGGCGACGGGGGCGCTGCGGCTGGCTCTCGACCACGTCGACGAGCAGCTGTTCGCCGTGGAGGGCACCGTCACCGCCCGGCGGTGAAGCTCTGAGGCCAAGTCGGCCACGCGCGGCGCGGTGCGGTGCGCCGCGGGGCAGCCGATGTCAGGAGGCCTGGCGCTGCGGACCGTGGTGGATCTCCACGCCGCCCGAGTCGCCGAAGGTGAGCCGGCAGGTGTCCGCGCGGTACGTCGCCACGGAGACCGCGGCCGTACGGCCCTCGGCGAGGAAGCGGGTCGTCACGACGAGGACGGGGGCTCCGGGCAGGCGGTCGAGCGCCTTGGCGTCGTCCGCGCGGGCCGAGCCCAGCTCGACGGCCCTGTCCTGCCCTTCGAGGCCGTGCCGCGCCAGCTCGCGCAGGACCACGCGCGCGCGGGCGGCGCCGGAGGGGGCGTCCATGCCGGTCAGTTCGGCGACGGACGACATCGGGACGTACAGCAGTTCGGCGGCGACGGGCTGGCCCTGCGAGACGCGGGTGCGGCGCACGATGTGCACCTGTTCGTCGGGGTGGGTCTCCAGCATCCGGGCGACAGCCGCGGGCGGGGTCCCCGGGGCGCAGTCCGCGGGCTGCCAGGCGTCACCGGCCGCGCCCGGCCAGGCGCCCTGCGCGGACCCCACGGGCACCCCCATGCGCGGCGGCGCCACGGTCGTACCGACACCGCGGCGGCGCTGGAGCCGGCCTTCCAGCTCAAGCTGTTCGAGCGCCTGACGGAGGGTGGCGCGGGCGACGCCGAAGCGGGCGGCCAGCTCACGCTCGTTGGGCAGGATCTCCCCCACGGCGAACTCGGAGTCGAGCGCCTCACTGAGCACGGTCTTCAGGTGCCAGTACTTCGGCTCCGGCACCGTTTCGAGCTGCGTGGTCCCCACCCTGTCCTCCGCAATCGCCGTCACCGGCGGCTTTTTAGCGCCCTTGTTTATTAAAGGTTCCTGCACTATCCCTGCGACCATAGGCCTGCACCCACCCTTGGTCAAGACCAATCCTCGATCCGTTACAGCCCGCACAGGAGCGACGCCACAGAGCATTCACGCGGTGTTCGCACGCGGCCAAGCAGGCGTAATCGGCCACGCGCGCGTGCGGGGACGCCGGAATTCCGCAGAAAGAAACCCCCACCGAGCGGTGGGGGTTTCTTTCTGTGGAATTGTGCGGTTTGGGCCGTCTTTTCGTCGCTGCTCTACCGAGCGAGCGTCACGAGCTTGTCCGGATTACGGATGATGTAGATGCTCTGGATGCGGCCGTCGACGACGTCCACCTGGACCACACTGTCGGGCTTGCCGTCGGCCAGCAGGAGCAGGGACTCGGCGCCGTTGAGTTCGACGAAGCGGAATTCCAGCTCGGCCCCCGGGGCGATGCCCTTGCCCGCGATGCCGTGCAGGAAGCGGCCCACCTTGTCGGCGCTCTCCAGGACGCGCACCGGGGCCTTGGCCTTGCCGCCGCTGTCGCCGACCAGGCGGACGTCCGGCGCGAGCAGCGACATCAGCCCGTCGAGGTCGCCCTCCGCCGCCGCGGCCAGGAACCGCTCGGTCAGATCGCGGCGCTCGGCCGGGTCCACCTCGTAGCGGGGGCGGCCCGCCTCGACGTGCTTGCGGGCCCGCCCGGCGAGCTGGCGCACCGCGGCCTCGGTGCGGTCCAGCGTGAGCGCGATCTCGGCGAACGGGAAACCGAACGCCTCCCGCAGCACGAAGACGGCGCGCTCCAGGGGTGAGAGGGACTCGAGGACGACGAGGACCGCCAGGGAGACGGACTCCGCGAGCACGGCCCGCTCGGCCGTGTCGGGGACGGTCGGGCCGAAGTCGGTGGCGTAGGGCTCGGGGAGCCACGGCCCTACGTACGCCTCGCGCCGGGACTGCACGTGGCGGAGGCGGTCGATGGCGAGGCGTGTGGTGACGCGCACCAAGTAGGCGCGGGGTTCGCGCACTTGGTCGTGGTCGGCGGCGGACCAGCGGAGCCAGGCTTCCTGGACGACGTCCTCGGCGTCCGCCACCCGGCCGAGCATGCGGTAGGCGACACCCATCAGGACGGGGCGGTGCTGTTCGAAGAGGTCGGTCACGCTGTCGGTAGCCACCCCTCCATCCCAGCTCACGGGGCATCCGCTGTCCAGAAGAAAACGGTGCGGCGCTCGGCACACCGTGGCCCGTCCCGAAGGAAGAACGGCCCTCCTCTTGAGGCAGGGCCTACTACCGGGTAACTGTCGCTGACGGGCGCCGGCGCAGGACACCGGAGCCGACGGCCACGCCGAGTCCGACCAGGGCGCTGCCGACGGCCTGGGCCGCCCCGTACGTGCCCGTGCCGACCAGGGGCGCGGTGCACGCCGCGGCGACCGGGATGAGGCCCGAGAAGATCGTGGCCCGCTCGGCGCCGATGCGCTGGAGCCCCGTATACCAGAGCACGAAGCCGACGACGGTGACGACGACCGCCTGCCACAGCAGGGCGGCGCCCTCGGTCCGGTCCGGCCAGCGCACGAACTCGCTTCCGTCGAGGACGACACCGAGGGCGGCCGACTCGACGGCGGCGAGCGCGCACACGGTCGCCGCGAGCAGCCTGGGGCCGAGCGGACGCACCACGGGAACCGCGAGCACCGCGAACCCGACCTCCCCGGCGAGCGCGCCGACCGAGAAGAGGAGCCCCAGGCCGTCGGTGCGCCCCCACCCCTGGACGACGAAGGCGCCGACGGCGACGAAGAGCGCCCCCTGGATGACAGTGCGTTGAGGGGTACGACGTTCCAGGAGCGGTACCAGGAGGGCAACGATCACCGGGGCGCATCCTACGAAGACACCCGGTACGGCGGGTTCCGCCGACCGTTCCGCGGCCAGGATGGCCATGTTGAATCCGACCATCCCCACAGCCGCCAGGAGCGCGAGGCGGCCCCACGCGCGCCGTGGCAGACGTCGCAGGGCGGCGGTCCCGCCCTTTCCCAGCAAGGGCAGCAGGAGCAGGAAGGCCAGTCCGTAGCGGACGAACTGGCCCCCGCTGTACGGATAGTCGCCCAGCAGGCTGTTCGCGGTGAAGGAGCCGCCGACGAGGAGGCAGGCGAGGGCCGCGAGCAGCGCGCCGCGTGTGGAGTTCGCGTTCATGCCCCGACGCTAGGAAGCCGGGCGGCCCGCATTAAGGTCCACTTCCACAGCTGGTTCGGGGACCACTTCCCCGCTCCCCTCTCCAGCGAGGTGAATCCTGTGGGACAGGGCCCGGTGAGCGGTCCACACGCCGGCACGGCCTGGGAGTTGCTGCTCCCGGCGGTCTCCGCTCCCGCGCGCAGCCGCGGCCGCAGCCTGCGCTCGGCCCTGCGGGAGGCCGTCAGATCAGGGCGGCTCGCACCGGGCACACGGCTCCCGTCCAGCCGTGAACTCGCCGCCGACCTCGGCGTCTCGCGCGGCCTGATCACCGAGGCGTACGAACAGTTGACCGCCGAGGGCTATCTGCGCAGCGACCGGGGGGCGGGGACCTGGGTGGGCGCGGCGGCGCGGGCCGCGGCGCCCCCGGTGCGCGATCGCGCACCCCGGCCCGGACACGCGCGCGTGGACTTCCTCCCCGGCGTGCCCGACCTCTCGCTGTTCCCCCGCGCGGCCTGGGCCGCCGCCCACCGCCAGGTACTCGCCGAACTGCCGCACCACATGCTGGGCTACCCCGACCCCCGCGGGCTGCCGCACCTGCGTACGGTCCTCGCGGACCTGCTGGTGCGGCGCCGGGGTGTGGTCGCGGACCCCGAGCGCGTCATCGTGTGCTCCGGAGTGGCGCAGGCCATGACGCTGCTGGCGCTGGCACTCCGCGCGCGTGGGCGGACAACGGTCGGCGTCGAGTCCCCCGGGAGCCCCGAGCACGAGACGCTGCTCGCCGCCGCGGGCATCACCCCGGTGGGCATCCCCGTGGACGACGAGGGCGTGGACCTGCGGGCGCTGCGGGAACGGGACGTACGCGCGGTCGTCACCACGCCCGCCCACCAGTTCCCCTCCGGGATCGGCTACTCCGCGAGGCGGCGTGCCGGACTCCTGGACTGGGCGCGGTCGGTGGACGGTCTCGTCATCGAGGACGACTACGACGGGGACTTCCGCTACGACCGTGCCCCCGTGGGGGCCTTGCAGGGCCTCGACCCCGAACGCGTCGCCTACACCGGCTCGGTGAGCAAGTCACTCGCCCCGGGCCTGCGCCTGGGCTGGCTCCTGGTGCCGGACGGCCTCGCCGAAGAGGTCGTCGAGCGCAAGCGCGTGATGGACCTGGGCAATCCGGCGCTGGACCAGGCACTCCTGGCCCGCTTCGTCGAACGGGGCGACTACGACCGGCAGCTGCGCCGCTGCCAGCGCGCCTACCGGGACCGCAGGGACGCTCTTGTCGCGGCGCTGCGTGAGCATCTGCCGGGCGTGCGCGTGACCGGGATCGCGGCGGGCCTGCACGTCATCGCCCGGCTGCCCGGCAGCCGCTGGGGGCCCCAGGACGTCTTCCTGGAGCGGGCCGCGGCGGCCGGGGTCGCGCTCCGCCCACTCAGTGACTACGGAACACCGGCCGGGCCCGGTGTGAGCCTCGTCCTCGGGTACGCGCACCTGACGCCCGCCCGGATCACCGAGGGCGTCCGGCTGCTGGCCGACGCCGTCCAAGGGGCGCAAGGGGTTCAGGCGTTGGACCACGCGCGCGTGCAGAGCACCAGACCATAGCCGTCGGGGTCCTCGACCGTGACGCCCCACTCGTTCCAGTAGGGGTTGGGCGACTGGACCCGCTTGCCGCCGTGCTCCTCGAGGCGTGCCGGCAGTTCCTCGGGGACCTCGCCGTCGACGTAGACGACGAGCAGGTCCTCCTCGGTGGGGCGCGGCTGGACCGGGGCCGCGGCCTCGTGGACGAGTTCGAGGTGCCAGGACGCGTCCGGCCAGCCGACCATGAGCAGTTCGTGCTCCCCGGGAGCGTCGCCGCCCTCCGCCCGGTAGACCACCTTCAGTCCGAGCCCGTCGACCCAGAAGCGCTCCGCGGCCGCCAGGTCACGGGAGGGACGGGCGATACGGATGTGGCTCTGACCGTTGACAGGCACGGGAGTCCCCCTTCTGCGCGGCTCGCCCGGTTGCTTGCCGCGGTCCTGAGCCTAGGCAGAGGATGATCACGCGGCCATCGGCCGTACGTCCTGGTACAAACGGCCCCGGGCATCCGTCCACAGACCTGCGACCATCGGCCGAGGCTGGTCAGGCACCCGCCCACTGGTCGCACCCGTCAACTGGAGGCGCAGTCATGTCACAACGTCAGCCGAGTCCCGCCCCCCGTCGCCGCAGCGTGCTGCGCGGATCGCTCGCCGTACCGGCGGCGCTCGCCGTACCGGCGCTGGCGGGGGCGGCAGCGCCCTCGTTCGCGCTGTCGGGACGCCCGAGAGCCCGGTGGGGCATCCAGGCGGGGGACGTGACCGCGCACGCGGGGCTCGTCTGGGTGCGGTCCGACCGTCCGGCCCGGATGATCGTGGAGACCTCGGCCACGGAGTCGTTCCGCAACGCACGCCGCTGGCAGGGGCCGTTGCTCGGTCCGGGCACGGACTTCACGGGCACGACCAGGCTGCGCGGGCTGCCCGCGGGGGAGCAGATCCACTACCGGGTGCTGCTGGCCGACCCCGACGACCCGCGGCGCACCGGAGAGCCGGTCACCGGAACGTTCCGTACGACGCCGAAGGGCCGCAAGGAGGGGGTGCGCTTCCTGTGGTCGGGGGACATCGCCGGGCAGGGCTGGGGCATCAACCCGGACCGCGGCGGCTTCCGTGTGTTCGAGGAGATGCGCCGCCGCGACCCCGACTTCTTCCTGTGCAGCGGCGACACCATCTACGCCGACGGGCCGATCCTGCCGAGCGTCACCCTCCCCGACGGCTCGGTGTGGCGGAACGTCACGACGGAGGAGAAGTCCAAGGTCGCCGAGTCCCTGGCCGAGTTCCGCGGCGCGTTCCGCTACAACCTGCTCGACGAGAACGTACGGCGGTTCAACGCCCAGGTGCCGTCGATCGTCCAGTGGGACGACCACGAGGTGCGCAACAATTGGTACCCGGGACAGATCCTGGACGACGCCCGCTACACCGAGAAGAACGTCGACGTGCTGGCAGGGCGCTCCTTGCGGGCGTTCAGCGAGTACTACCCCCTCTCGACGCTGCCGCCGGGCGACGAGGACGGGCGGGTGTACCGGGTGCTGCGGCACGGCCCGCTCCTGGACGTGTTCGTGCTGGACATGCGCTCGTACCGGAACGCCAACTCCCCGAACAGGCAGACCGAGGACGCCACCGGCATCCTGGGGGCCCGTCAGCTCGCCTGGCTGAAGCGGGAGCTGTCGCGCTCCCGGGCGGTGTGGAAGGTGATCGCGTCGGACATGCCGCTGGGTCTCGTCGTACCCGACGGCAGGGTGAACTTCGAGGCCGTGGCGCAGGGCGACCCCGGCGCCCCGCTGGGCCGCGAACTCCAGATCGCCGATCTCCTGCGGCACATCAAGCACCGCAGAATTACGGGCACGCTGTGGCTCACGGCCGACGTGCACTACACCTCGGCACAGCACTACGCCCCGTCGCGTGCCGCGTTCAAGGACTTCGCGCCGTTCTGGGAGTTCGTGTCCGGACCACTGGCCGCGGGAGGCTTCCCCGCGACGAAGCTCGACGGGACGTTCGGACCCGAGCAGAAGTTCATCAAGGCTCCGACCCGGGCGAACACCTCACCGGCCGAGACCCCGCAGTACTTCGGCGAGGTCGACATCGACGGGGGCAGCGGCGACCTCACCGTGCGCCTGCGGCAGGAAGGCGGGGGCGTGCTGTACACGCGTGTCCTGCGGCCCGGCCGGGTGGGGCAGTAACCGGGCGGCGCGGGCCGAGAGTAGGTACGAAAGGGTGCGAAGAGGGCGGATAGCCTCTTAACCCATCAGTCACAAGGCGTTCGCGATCAGGCAACACCGGTCCCCCAGAGTGTCCGTATGAGAGCTGAGATGCCTGACGTGACACGGACCAAGCACGGCCGCCCCGTTCACCACTGGCGGCGCGACGTGGTCGAACTGGCCGCCCTGTTCACCGCCGTCGCGGTGGCGGACGCCGTGGCGAACTCGATCGGACACGGCCCGGACGGGCCCGCCCTGCTCGTGATCTCGGCCGTGGTGCTGCTCGCCACGGCCGGGTTCCACATCTGGTGGGCGCGGCGCCACAACCACGCCCCGCCGGGTCCGCACGATACCGATGCCCGGCCGCCCGCTGTCGCGGAGCAGGCCGGGCCCACCGCCTCCGCGACCCCGGGCGAGCCCTCCCCCGGCCCGTCCGGGGCGACGACGCTGTGGCGGATGCGTACGACCGTACGAGACGAGCCGGGTTCGCTGGCGGCGCTGTGCGTGGCGCTCGCCGGCCGGCGGGTGGACATCCTGAGCCTCCAGGCACATCCGTTGGCCGAGGGCACGGTCGACGAGTTCCTGTTGCGCGCTCCCGAGGCGCTGGACGCCGCGGAGATCACCCGGTCGATCTCACGGGCGGGCGGCACCGGGACCTGGATCGAACGCGCCGACACCCACGACCTGGTGGACGCCCCCACCCGCATCCTGGGCCTGGCCACCCGTACCGCCCTGGATGCGGCGGAGCTGCCGCTGGCGCTGCGGCAGCTCCTGGGCCGCTGCACCATCCGGTCACTGCCCGCCGGGGCGCGGGCGGTCGGGCGCGGGGACGGGGCGGCGGCCGAGGAGACGGTCCCGGGCGACGGCGTACTGGAGGGGACCGTGCTGCGCCTCAAGGGTCCGGAGGGCGAAGTGATCAGCGTGGAGCGGCCGTATCTGCCGTTCACTCCCACGGAGTTCGCCCGCGCGCGTGCGCTGGTGGAACTCGACACGCGGCTCGGCCCGCGCATTCCGCGCGGCCAGGACGTGCTGACGCTGCCCGAGGGCAACTCCATCACCCTGCGCCGGGCCGACACGGCCGATGTCGGGGCCGCCAAGGCCATGCACGACCGCTGCTCGCGGCGCACGCTGAGCATGCGCTACCACGGTCCGGTGCGGGACGCCGACCGCTACCTCGGCCACCTGCTCAGCCCGCGGTTCGGCCGCACCCTCGCGGTGCAGACCGCCTCCGGCCGGATCGTCGGCATCGGCCATCTGCTCTGGGACGGCGACGAGACCGAGATCGCACTGCTCGTCGAGGACGGCTGGCAGCGGCGCGGCATCGGCGGCCAACTCCTGCGTCGCCTCGTGTCGTTGGCGGTCGAGGCGGGTTGCGAGAGCGTGTACGCGGTGACGCAGGCGTCCAACACCGGCATGGTCGCCGCGATGCGCGGGCTCGGCCTGCCGCTCGACTACCAGATCGAGGAGGGCACGCTGGTGATCACGGCCCGCCTGGATGCGACGCCCGCCGGTTCGCAGCTGCCGCCCCGTGAGGATCGCCCCGCACGAAACCTCCGCTGAATCATGGTGACGCGCACCCTCCCCTCGTACGAGGATGTCCGCATGTCAGCCATGAAGAACCCGCTTCCGAACACCGGCCCCCTGCCTCGCGAGGTCGCCGACACCTACGTCGACGAACTCATCGCCCTGGACCCCATCATCGGCACCTATCTCGGCGTGCGGGAGAGCAGCGGCAAGCTGCCCGACACCTCGCCCGCGGGCCGGGACGCCGTCGCCCGGCTGGCGCGGACGACCCTGGTCCGGCTCGACGAGGCCGAAGCCCGGCCGGGGGCCGACAGCGAGATCGAGCGCCGTTGCGGACGGCTGCTGCGGGAGCGGCTCACCGCCGAACTCGCCTTGCACGACACGGGTGAGGAGCTGCGCTGGGTCGGCAATCTGCATACGGTTCCGCACGCGGTGCGCGAGATCTTCACCGTGACGCCCATGGAGACCGAGGAGGACTGGGCGGCGATCGCCGAACGGCTGCGGGCCGTGCCGGCCGCGTTCGAGGGCTATCGCGCCTCGCTCGAACTCGGTCTCGACCGCAAGCTGTTCGGCCCGCCGCGTCCCACGGCCACGTTCATCGAGCAGCTCACGGAGTGGGCGGGCGAGGAGCCCGGGGCGGGCGGCCGGGGCTGGTTCGAGGAGTTCGCCTCCGCGGGCCCGGACGCGCTCCGCGCCGAGCTGGACACCGCGGCGCGTGCCGCCACGGCCTCCGTCGTGGCGCTGCGCGACTGGATGCGGGAGGTCTACGCCCCCTCGATCGAGGGCTCCCCCGACACCGTGGGCCGCGAGCGCTACGCGGTCCTCGCCCGCTACTTCAACGGCGCCGACCTGGATCTCGACGAGGCGTACGCGTACGGCTGGTCGGAGTTCCACCGGCTGCTCGCGGAGATGCGGACCGAGGCCGAGAAGATCCTGCCGGGCGCGGCCACGCCGTGGGTGGCGCTCGCCCACCTCGACGAGCACGGGACCCGCATCGAGGGCGTGGAGGAGGTGCGGGTCTGGCTCCAGGAACTGATGGACGAGGCGATCGAGGCGCTGGACGGCACGCACTTCGAACTCGCCGCGCGGGTACGGAAGGTGGAGTCGCACATCGCCCCGCCGGGCGGCGCCGCCGCCCCTTACTACACGGGCCCGTCCGAGGACTTCTCGCGCCCCGGCCGCACCTGGCTGCCGACCATGGGTGACACCAGCTTCCCCGTCTACGACCTCGTCTCCACCTGGTACCACGAGGGCGTGCCCGGCCATCACCTCCAGCTGGCGCAGTGGGCGCACGTCGCGGAGAACCTCTCCCGCTACCAGGCGACCGTGGGCATCGTCAGCGCCAACGCCGAGGGCTGGGCGCTGTACGCGGAGCGGCTCATGGACGAGCTGGGGTTCCTCACGGAGCCGGAGCGCAGGCTCGGCTATCTGGACGCCCAGATGATGCGCGCGCTGCGGGTGATCGTCGACATCGGCATGCACCTGGAGCTGGAGATCCCGGCGGACTCCCCCTTCCACCCGGGTGAGCGCTGGACGCCGGACCTGGCGCAGGAGTTCTGCGACGCGCATTGCAGCCGCCCGACGGACTACGTCGCGAGCGAGCTGACGCGTTACCTCACGATTCCCGGGCAGGCGATCGGCTACAAGCTGGGTGAGCGTGCCTGGCTCCTCGGCCGTGAGAACGCGCGCCGCCGCCACGGCGACGCGTTCGACGCCAAGGCGTGGCACATGGCGGCGCTCTCCCAGGGTTCGCTCGGCCTGGACGACCTGGTGGACGAACTGTCCGCACTGTGAAGGGGAGGGGCGGCGGGGCCGGCGCTTACGCGCGCACCCGCGCCGCCGCCCTAAAGTCCGTCAGCGGCGGAAGCCGCCCTCGGAGGAAGCGGGCCTCGACCTGCGCGTAGGCCTCGCCGGTGAGGTAGTCGGTGTCCACGGGGCCCGGGTTGACGCAGTTCACGGTGGTGGCGAGGTCGGCGAGGCCGGTGGCGAGCGAGCGGGTCACCGAGGCCAGCGCGCCTTTCTGTAGGGCGTACGCGATCTCGTCCGGCATGCCGCTCGCGATGTCCTGCCCGGAGGTCATCAGCAGCACGCGCCCGCCGGGAGTCCGGGGCGCCGACCGGGCGCGCAGCCGGGCGTACGCCTGGACGAGCAGGATCACGGAGCGGGTGTCGACCGCCCAGTGGGCGTCGAGCATGGCGGCGTCGACGGCGTCGAGGGAGCCGTCGGCGCCGCTCAGCGCGTGGTGGGCGACGAGGATGTCGAGCCGTCCGCCGAGCGCGTCGGCCGCCGTGCCGATCAGCTCGGCCGGCGCGGAGGGCTCCGCCAGGTCGCCGGGTCCCGCACACACCGTCGCGTCCGGGTCGCCGAGCGCCTCACGCACTCCCTCGACGAGGTCGTCCGGCCGGTCGGCGCCCCAGGGCATGGCGGCGTCGTGGGGCACGTGGTGGTGCAGATACACCCCGGCTCCATAGGCGGCGAGCCGACGCGCCACCGCGTACCCGATGCCGACGCGTCGGCTGGCGCCGGTGACGAGAGCGGTACGGCCGCGCAGCGGAAGGGGATCGCGGCGGAGTTGGGCGGGCGAGGGAGGCGGCAGGTGCGGCATGACTCCTCATGATGGGCGCCGAGGCTGTGCCGCGCACGGCATTTCCATGGGGGCTGAGTGCTCACCACGGCGTCGGCGCCGGTGCCGTCAGCAGCCGCAGTCGTTCCCGTCGACGGGTGCCGTGAGCGCGTCCGGGGTGCGCCTTTCCGGGCCCTGCCAGGTCTCGAACGCGAAGCCTTCCCGCACCCAGTACTCGAAGCCGCCCAGCATCTCCTTGACCTGGAAGCCCAGTTGGGCGAGGGCGAGGGCCGCGCGGCTCGCGCCGTTGCAACCGGGTCCCCAGCAGTAGGTCACCACCGGCACCGACTTGTCGAGGAGCGCCTCGGCCTGCTCCGGGATGAGCGCGGTGGGCAGGTGGAGCGCACCCGGGACGTGGCCCTGGTCCCAGGAGGCGGTGGAACGCGTGTCGATCACGACGAAGCCGGGATCGCCGTCGGCGGCCAGCGCGGACGCCACGTCCGAGACATCGGCGTGGAAAGCGAGGCTCGCCCCGAAATAGGCGGCGGCCGCGGCCGGGGAGGCCGGCGGGACCCGCAGGACCGAATTCGTGGCGTCGGCGCTCGCGCCGGACGATACGGAGGAAGGGGCGCTGACCTGCGCGTTCGTGTTGTTCATGACAGAAAATCTATGGCTGCCGACCGGAAGCCGGAAGCAGCGATCCCCGGCATCCCTCTTGATCGGCCGGGGATTTCCCTGTTTCCTCTCGGGCATGACCGGTTATTCCACGGACGCCACCGACTGGCGCATCCTCGACGTCCTCCAGCGCGAGGGCCGAGCCAGCTACGCCGAGCTGGCGCGCGCCGTCTCGATGTCCCCGAGCGCCGTCACCGAGCGCGTGCGGCGCCTGGAGGAAGCGGGGGTCATCCAGGGCTACGCGGCCGTGGTCGACCCGGAGCGGCTCGGTCTGCCCATCCTCGCGTTCGTACGGCTGCGCTATCCGACCGGGAACTACAAGCCGTTCCACGACCTGGTGGAGGCGACTCCGGAGATCTTGGAGGCGCACCACGTCACGGGCGACGACTGTTTCGTCATCAAGGTCGCCGCGCGTTCGATGAACCACCTGGAGGAGGTCTCGGGGCGGATCGGCGCGCTGGGGTCGGTGACGACGAGCGTCGTCTACTCCTCTCCCCTGACGAGGCGCCCGCTGGGGCGCTGAAAGCGCATCGATCCGGTTCAAGCGTCCCGACGCGGCGGATCGGCGGGGGGCTCCGGGTCGGTCCGTTCCGTGGCGCCCGCCGGGGCGGGTCTTCTGAGGCTGAGCACCACGGAGGCCGCCAGGACGACGACGATGACCGCGAGGCTGATCGGCGAGGCAATCTCCGGGATGCTCGGGCTGATCAGCTTGTGGGATGCCTGGAGGATGAGCTTGACGCCGATGAAGGCGAGAATGATCGCCAGGCCCTTGCTCAGATAGTGGAAGCGGTCCAGCAGGCCGGCGAGCATGAAGTAGAGGGCTCGTAGGCCGAGGATGGCGAACGCGTTGCTGGTGTAGACGATGAAGGCGTCGTCGCTGACGGCGAGAACGGCGGGGACGCTGTCGACGGCGAAGATCAGGTCGGCGGCCTCGATCGCCGCGACCACCGCGAGCAGCGGAGTCGCCATCCTCTTGCCGGCTTCCTTGACGAAGAACTTCGCCCCGGCGTACTCGTCCCGTACGGGGATGAGTTTGCGGAGCATCCGCACCGCGAAGCTCTTGCCCGGATCGAAGCTCTCCTCTTCATCCTTGAGGAGTTTGTAGGTGCTGTAGAAGAGCACGGCGGCGAAGACGAAGAGCACCGCGGTGAAACGGCTGACCACGGCCACGCCGAGGGAGAGGAAGATCCCCCGGAAGACAAGTGCCCCGATGACACCGAAGAACAGCACGCGGTGCTGGTAGGCGCGGGGCACCTTGAAGTAGGCGAAGATCACCGCGAAGACGAAGAGGTTGTCGACGGAGAGGCTCTTCTCCAGCAGCCAGGCCGTCGTGTACTCGGTGCCGGCGGTGGAGCCGAGGACGAGGAAGACGACAGCTCCGAAGATCAGGGCGAGGCCGACCCACAGGCCGCTCCAGGCGGCGGCTTCCTTGAACCCGATGACATGCGCGGTGCGGTGGGCCAGCAGATCCACCACCAACGACACGACCACCGTCGCGGCGAACGCCAGCCACAGCCAGTACGGGACCTCAAGCACGCCCAGCACCCTGACCGCGCCGACCATGGCCCGCGCGACGTACACGGACTGCGATGTCGCCCCTGATGCCGACTCCCATAAGGGAAGTGTCCGGCATTTCGCCCCCAGCGGCATGTGGAGCGGCGCATCAATTTCGTACAAGACTGCACGGCGACGTCGTAGCACTATGTGATCAATAATCTCGGGGAGCCGGTCACCATGACCGGAGTGAAGAGTCAACGTCGCATGAAACAACGGGTGTCTACGCATTCAACAGCTGTTCTGGCGGTTCTCGCCGGATCCACTCTCTTCGGCACAAGCGGTGTGGCGCGAGCCTTGGGGCCGGACGCGCATCCAGCAGCGGTGGGAGCCACCCGCGTGCTGGTGGGAGGGCTCTTCCTGCTGGCCGTGGCGTTCCACAGGCGCAGCAGGTTCACGGTGGCACGGTCGCTCCCGGGCACCACGCTGCTGCTCGGGGCTTCGGTCGCCCTCTACCAGGGGTGCTACTTCAGCGGGATAAGTCGGCTCGGTGTCGCCATGGGCTCGATCGTCACGGTGGCCACGGTGCCCGTCGCCACCGGCATCGTCGCCTATCTGCTCCGCAAGGAGAAGCCCGTCGGCCGCTGGTACGTGGCGACCGCCCTGGCCATCGCCGGCCTGATCGCGTCGAGCGGTGCGGTGGGAGAGACGAGAGCCGACCTGCTGGGGTTCATTCACCGTCGAGGACCACGGCCCCGGGGCCGATGGTCACGGCGCCGGATACGACCGCGGTGGGTGCTACCCGGGCTTCGGGGTGGACCGTGGGGCTATGGCCGCGGAGCTGCCGTAACATGACTACTTCCTTTGCTCTCCGTGCTGCTTGCGCTGCGGACCGTCCCCGTGTGAACGCGTCAGGCTACGGGAATGGAGTGCGGGAACCGGAAGACGTTCTCGGGGTCGAACCGGGCCTTCACCCGAGTGAGACGCTCGAAGTTGGCTCCGTGGTAGGCACGTTGCCAGTCCGGAGTCTCCGGATCGGGGAAGTTCGGGTAGACGGCGCGGGCCCCCAGGGGTGAACCGCCCCCCAGGACCGGGTCACCCAGGTGTGCGCCGCGTGCTTGTCGTGACCGGAAGCCTCCCCGTCGACCAGTACGGCGTGCTTGAGCGAGTACGACTGGTCACGATGGACGAACGCGCTCGCGTGGGCGGGCACGCGGCAGTACTGACCGCCCCAGGGCGCCCATTCGAGTCCGCGATACTCCCCGGGTCTGCGGTCCTGCACGAAGACGGACACCAGCCGTTCGACCGCCTCGGCGGGCAGCGGACGGCTGAAGAACTCGGACTTGGTGAAGCGGTGCCCCTGCCGCTCGACCGGCCCCCGCGGGGTCGGGACGACCTCGTTGGCGGCGCTGAGCAGCCCGGCCTGGAAGTCGGCCGTCTCGCGGTACGACAGTTCCTTGCACGAGGTGCTGCGCGGCACGGCGCCGACCCGTTCCACCAGCTGCTCAAGCAGGCGCAGGGCGTCCGACTCGTTGCCGAGCATCGCACCGTACACCTCGACGAACGGTGGCTCGCGCACGTCGTCGGTGGCGGTCAGGGCGAGTCCGGCTGCCATCTCGTCGGGCGCCACGGGCGCCCAACGCTGCCACGCGTCGATGACCGTCGCCGCATGGCGGATGTCCCAGACGTAGGAGAAGTTGGTCATCCTCGGAGCCGTGCGCGTGCGGAACCGGAACGACGTCACGATGCCGAAATTTCCCCCGCCCGCGCCGCGCAGCGCCCAGAACAGGTCGGGCTCACGTTCACTGTCGGTCTCCACCACTCGCCCGTCCGCGAGCACCACTTCGGCTGCGAGCATGTGGTCGCAGGTCAGCCCGTGCACGCGGCCGAGCACCCCGAGTCCGCCACCGAGCGTGGTGCCGCCGATGCCGACGCTGGGGCAGGAGCCGGACGGGACCGTCACACCGTGCTCCTGCAAGGCCCGCGAGAGCGCGCCGATACGCGTCCCTGCTCCGACTCTCGCCGTTTCGCCGTCGACGCGCACGTCGTCCATCGGCGTCACATCGACGATCACACCGTCCGTTGACGAATTCCCGGCGAAGCAGTGGCCACCGCTGCGTATGGCGATACCGACGCTGTGCCGCCGGGCGAACGCGATCACCTCGCGGACGTCATGAGCGTGCCGGCACAGGGCCACTGCCTGCGGGCGAACGCCGTCGAAGCGTGCGATGAAGGCTTGCGGACCCACTCGTACTGCTCATCGCCCGGGACCACCAACTGGCCGTCGAGACTCGGACTCAGGAGTTTCCAATTGACCTCTATGCCGAACACCCCCGTGTGGACGTACGCACGTCTCAGACCGTGTTCCCAGCATGACTGCCAGGTCCACCGCACTGCGGACAACGTACATTCGTGCGAGATGCCGGGTGGATCAATTGGCCGAATCCCAACGACAGTTGGGCATGATTGGTTCGGTGGCAGGGGCCCGGATCACCGGAAGCCCGCCGTGGCCGAGCGGGTCGGTGCAGCGGTCGAACAGGGTCGTGCCGTCAGTCGGTGGCCAGTCCGGTGCGGAGCTTGGCGACGATCCTGCTGATGAGGCGGGAGACGTGCATCTGCGAGCAGCCCAGGATCTCGCCGATCTGCGCCTGGGACTTCTCCTCGACGAAGCGCAGGTGGATGACCTGGCGGTCGCGGTCGTCGAGCTGGGCGATGAGGGGGGCCAGGGCGTGGAAGTTGTCGACCAGCTCGAAGCGGTCCTCCTCCACTCCGACGAAGTCGGCCAGGGCCGTGTCGGATTCATCGTCCTTGCCGCTGATGGCGGCGTCCAACGAGACAGAGGCATAGCCGTTGGACGCCCGCTGGGCTTCGGAGACCTCGGCCGGTGTCAGCTGCATCAGCTCGGCGAGTTCCGCCGTCGAGGGCCAGCGGCCCAGCCGCGTGCGCAGCTCCTCGGTCGCCTTCGACAGTTCGATACGGGCTTCCTGGAGACGGCGCGGCACGTGGACGGCCCAGCTGGTGTCGCGGAAGAACCGTTTGATCTCACCGGTGATGTAGGGGACGGCGAACGAGGTGAACTCCACCTCGCGGCTCAGCTCGAACCGGTCGATCGCCTTGATCAGCCCGATCGTGCCGACCTGGACGATGTCCTCCATCTCCTGCGCACCACGGTGCTTGAAACGTGAGGCCGCGTACTGCACGAGGGACAGATTCATCTCGATCAGGCAGTTGCGCACGTACTGGTACTCGTGCGTGCCCTCCTCCAGCTCGCCCAGCCGGTCGAAGAACCGCTTGGAGATCGCCCGAGCGTCCTTGGGCGCGACGGATGCCGGATCCACGTACGCACGCTCATCAGCCTTCTCCGCAGCGCGCGCCTGCACCTGCTCTTCGAATGCCACCGTGATCATGCGTCCCGTTCCCTCTCAGATTGTTGCGTGCCGCCTCTGCGGGCATCGTCTGCCCTGCTTCCACCACCTCACACGTAAAAAGTCTTCCGAATTGCCGAATTTTCGGCACGCGCACCAGGGCGATCACCAGGGGAGGAAGGCGTGCACGGTCTTGCCCTCCCCTTCCGGCACGGTGATGGTCTGCTCGGCCAGGGCGTTGATCAGGTGCCACCCAATGCCGCCGCAACCCGTGAGATCGGCGAAACGGGGCTTCGGCGCTGTGGGGTTGGTATCGGTCAGGGCGATCTCGACGGTGTCGGCCATCGCGCACAGACGGAGGCTGAACGGCCCGGGTGCGTAGGTGAAGGCGTTCGAGGCCAGCTCGGTGACCGCGAGCAGCACATCGTCGTGCGCCTCCGGTGAGGACTGCGGCTTCACACACGCCAGATCACGGAGGAAGACGTCCGCGCACTCGCGCGCCTCCGTCACATCACTCAGTTCACCCTCGAAATTCCAGGTCTGTTCGACGGCCAAGATGTTCAGTCCGGCTTCGCCTCGCAGGTGCTTGCGTTCGGCGTCCATGGCACTCTCCCTTTCGCTCTCGGATCTCCGAAGGGCTGCCATGCGGGTTTCCCGACCTCTGAGCGATCATGTCCGTCTTCCGGTTATCGCGTGGCCGTCGCGCCCCCGCGTGCCCGGCGGCGCACTGTCGGGACCAAAGTCCCTCATGAGGGACTTTGGTCCCATTTCTTATTTAGATCCGATAAACACTGTTCATCTCGGTTGCGGCATATGACACAGGTCCTTCAAGATCATCTCGGCGCGGGAGCTTCCACCCGGCTTCATGCGCCGACGCATAGGAAACGCCATCCCGAAAGGGCATCATGAATCACCGTCAGCGCACCGCGACCGGCCTGGTCGCCGCAGTGACCGCCACCTCGCTCGTCATCGCGATCGCCCCGACGGCCTCCGCCGAGACTCTGGACCAGCGCGGCCAGGAAGCAGCCGCAGGCATCGAACGGGTCACTGGTACGCAGGACTTGGCCGCCTCCTCCGCCGCACACGGCGCGGCCGCGCGGAGCGTCACGAAGACCGAGAGCGGCACCGTGACCGTGCAAGCCCCCGAAGACGCCACCGGAAACGTGACAACCACGGCTCCTGACGGCACGGCATTCGGGCTCGGCCTGTCTCGAACGAAGAGCGTCGAGGGCGTCAGGGCGGGCTCCGGGACCATCGTCTATCCCGACGCCGCCGACTCCACCGACCTCGCCGTCCAGCCCACCACCGAGGGCGGTGCCCGTACGCTCGTCACGCTCAAGGACAAGAACGCTCCCACCGAGCAGCGTTTTGACCTCCA
The DNA here is from genome assembly GCF_000717945.1 of Streptomyces sp. NRRL S-920. NCBI lineage: Bacteria > Bacillati > Actinomycetota > Actinomycetes > Kitasatosporales > Streptomycetaceae > Streptomyces > Streptomyces sp. NRRL S-920. The sequence goes on along the minus strand of NZ_JODF01000003.1, from coordinate 147,413 downwards.
GATGCCGACCGGGACGCACCTGGCCGCCAACGACAGCGGCGGCTACGACATCTTCCAGGACAGCGGCGAGGGCTCCACCGTGCTCAAGGGCACCATCTCGGCGCCTTGGGCCAAGGACGCCAACGGCGAGGACGTCGCCACCAGCTACAAGCTGGAAGGCGGCACCTTGGTGCAGCGCATCGACACCAACAGCACCACAGCCTTCCCCGTGGTCGCCGACCCCCACTACACCTGGGGCATCGTCAGCGGAACGGTCTACTTCAACAAGAGCGAAACCCGGAAGATCGCTCTTGGAGGCGGGCTCGCCGCCACCATCATCGCGTCGATACCCGCCGGGTTCACCACCGCCGCCGGCATCACCGTTGCCGCGATCACCACGATGGCCAACATCGCCCAGTCCCACAAGAAGTGCCTGAAGATCAAGAGCTACGGGAAGCCCGGCGAGTACTCGGGCAAGCAGGGCGACGGCTACTGCCGCTGACATCCACGCGGAGAAAGGTGTATCCCGATGACGTTCCTCTGGCTCGCGCTCATCGCCGTCTTCGTCCTCGTCGAGATCTGGCTGACGAAGCGGTCCCACCGACGGTCCGTATGGCGCACGATCAACGGTGACCGCGTCGCCCTGGCCGTCGGCGTGGCATGGTGCGCCGTCGCGGTCGCCCTCTCGTGGGCCGATGACACCGACCCCGTCGGCGGCCTGCTCTTCGGAGGACTGACAGGCGCCGTCGTAGCCTGCCTCGTCGCCACGGCGCGACGCAGCAGCGCGCACCCGCGCGGCAGGAAGAACGCCTCCTACTGAGGAGTTCACCCACCGTCAGGGCGGGCCGGGCGTCACCTTGGGGAGGCCGTCAGCCGAACAGGCCGCTGACACCGCCTTGGCCGCCCGTCCCATTCCAGATCACAGCACCCAACCAGAACGGAAACCAAGAGACCCGCTCCGGCAGGATGGGAGCGGCGACCAACCAGACGAGCGGCAGGGCAGTGAACAGCAGGCAGCAGACCGGCCCCCTACTGCCGGAAGTGGGTGACTTTGCAGGCATATCGCGAAGGTAGACGGCGCTCACACCTCGCGCATGAGTAGCCGTACTCAGTTCTGAGCCCTCAGACCCCACCCCGCTGCCGTACGGACGATCCGCCCCGCCCCTTCACCACCTCCAGCTGCGCGTGCACGCGTCGCCGCAGGTCAGCGACGTGGCTGACGATTCCGACGCTGCGGTCGCGCTCGCGCAGGGAGTCCAGGACGTCGAGGACCTCGTCCAGGGTCTGGTCGTCCAGGCTGCCGAAGCCCTCGTCGATGAAGAGCGTGTCGAGGCGTACGCCGCCCGCCTCGTCCGTGACCACGTCGGCGAGGCCGAGCGCGAGTGCGAGGGAGGCGAAGAAGGTCTCGCCGCCCGAGAGCGTCGCCGTGTCGCGCTCGCGGCCGGTCCACGCGTCGACCACGTGCAGGCCGAGGCCGGAACGGCCGCGTCCCGTACGGTCGTCGGAGTGCACGAGGGTGTACCGCCCCGACGACATCCGTCGCAGCCGGACCGTCGCGGCAGCGGCCACCTGTTCGAGGCGGGCGGCCAGTACGTACGACTCCAGGCGCATCCTGCGTTCGTTGTCCGCCGAGGTGCCCGCGGTGAGGCCGGCCATCCGCGCCACCCGGTCGTACGCGGCGCGCAGTGGGGCCAGTCTGCGCGTCCCCTCGACGGTGCGGGCGGAGAGCCGGTCGAGTTCGGCGCAGCGCCGGGCCGCGGCGTCGCGCGCGGACGCGGCGGCCCGAAGGCGCCGCCCCGCGGTCTCGGCCTCGGCCCGCGCCGCCGGCAGGTCGGCGGGTGGCCGCCGCGCGGCGGCGGCCGTGTCCGGTTCGGCGAGGACGGCGCGCACCGCGGCCTCCTCGTTCCGCCAGGCGTCGATGCGGTGCTGGAGGTCGCGGTGCCGGGCGTCGTCGAGCAGGGCCTCGGCCGCGGCCACCGGCGTGTCGAACCCGGCGCGGAAAGCCGCGTCGGCGAGTCGCGCGTCCGCCGCCTTGAGGCGTTCGGCCGTCTCGTCCGCGGCGCGGGCGGCGTCCGCGGCCTCTGTGAGCAGGGCCGTCTGCCGCTCCAGCTGGGCGGCGCGGGCCGCGACGCTGCCGGTGGCCCCGCGCGCGTGGGCCAACTCCGCCTCCAGGGACTCCTGTTCGCGGTCGAGGGCCTCGCGCAGGGTGGCCCTCGATGCCGCGCGGCGTGCGGCCTCCTGCTGCTCGGCGACCCTGCGGTCGTACTCCCGCTCGGCCCGCGCGAGCGCCTCGCGGGCGGCGTGCAGCCCGGAGGCCCGGTCGCGTGCTTCGGCGTGGGAGCGGCGCAGCTCCTCTACCGCCGCGGAGAGTTCATCGACGGCCGGGTCGGTGTTCCCCGGCTCGTCCGCCCCCGTGCCACTGCCTCGTGCGGCCGCTGTCGCCGCCGCCAGCGAGGCCTGTACGTCGCTCAGTTCGCGCTCGGCGGCCGTGCGGGACTCCAGCGCCGCGCGGTGGGCGGCGAGCGCTTCCTCCTCCGCGCCGCGGTCCACGTGCCCGGCGGTCTTGCGGGTGGGGTCGGGGTGTTCCGTCGCCCCGCACACCGCGCACGGTTCGCCGTCCGTCAGGTGCGCGGCGAGTTCGGCCGCGATGCCGGTGAGGCGCTGTTCCTTGAGGGCGAGCCAGTCTTCGTGCGTACTGGTGGCGTGCTCGCGGGCCGTCAGGGCCCGGTCCTGTGCCGCCGCCGCGTCCTGGACGAGCCGGTCGCGGCGGCGGGCCGCGTCCAGCCGGGTCCGGGCAGGTTCGAGGCGCCCCGCGAGCCGCTCGGCGCGGGTCGCGGCCTCCTGGGCGGATTCGATGCGCTCCTGGAGGGCGCCCCGTGTGGTCTCCCAGCTCTCCAGCCAGCCCGCCGCGTCTCGCGAGATCTCGTCGTCGGCGCGCTCCTGTCGGCCCAGGGCGGCGCGCTCGGCGGTGATATCGGTGAGCCGCTGCTCGGCGCGCCGGGCCGCTCCCAGGCCGCCCAGCTCCTCGGCGGCCTTGCGCGCGGCGGCGGCGAGATTGGACGCCCCCGCGGACTCGAAGGTCTCGGGGAGGCGGCCACGCGCGCGTGCCTCCTCCTGCGCGGCCCTGCGGTGCTCCGCCTCGGCAGCGTCGCGCAGCCCGAGTGCGGGGGCGACCTTCTCGGCCTTGCGCGCCCGCTCCAGGCGCTGCTCGCACTCCCGCTGCTCCTCCGCGCGCGCGTGGAGCCGCGCGGCGCGCTCCTGTGCCTCGGCGAACCGGCTCTGGAGCCGGTCGAGTTCGCGTACGTCACCGAGTCGGCGCTCCGCGGCGGCCTGCGCCGATTCGGCGGCGGTGAGCGCGCAGTGCGCGATGTCGAGGCGTTCGCGCGCTCCCGCGCGGGCGACGGCGGCCCAGGTGAGGACCTCGGTGGCGAGGCCCGGGTCGCCGGGCGCGAGGTCGGGAAGGGGCAGTTCGGCGTCCCGGCCGTCGTCCGCCGCGGCCTGCTGCATGCGGTGGGCGTCGGCGAGGAGCGCCGCGTCGCCGTCCTTGACCTCGGCCTCTGTGGTGCGCCGCTGCTCGGCGAGGCGCTGTTCGACGGCGGCGAACCTACGGGTGTCGAAGAGGCGCCCGAGCAGCTTGCCCCGCGCCTCCGCGTCCGCGCGCAGGAAGCGCGCGAAGTCGCCCTGGGGAAGCAGTACGACCTGGCAGAACTGCTCCTTGCTCATGCCGAGCAGTTGGCTGATCTCCTCGCCGATCTCCTGGTGGGAGCGGCTCAGGTCCTTCCAGCCGCCTTCCGGAGTGCTCTCGCGGAGCCAGCTCTGCGCCTTCTCCGTGGTCGTGCCCGTGCCGCGCTTCTTGGGGCGTGCCCAGGGTGGCTGGCGGGTGATCTCCAAACGGCGCCCGGCGACGGTCAGTTCGAGGCTCACCTCGGTGCGCGTGCCCTGCGGGGCGTGGTCGCTGCGGAGCGTCATGCCCTGCCCGCTGCCCTGGCGTGCCCCGGGCACCGATCCGTACAGGGCGTAGCAGACGGCGTCGAGGACGGAGGTCTTGCCCGCGCCGGTCGGGCCGTGCAGCAGGAAGATCCCGGCGGCGGAGAGGTCGTCGAAGTCGATGTCCTGGGTGGTGCCGAAGGGCCCGAAGGCGGTGATCCGGAGCCGGTGGAGTCTCATCGGGCGACCTCGTGCAGGGTGTCGTCGACGCGGACCGCGTCGAGGGCGGAGCGCAGCACCGCCTGCTCGTGCGCGTCGGGCCCGGCACCGCGCACATGGGCCACGAAGTCCTCGGCGACCTGCTGGTCGCTGCGGCCCTGGAGGCGCTGGGCGTACGAGACGTCCGGGTCCTCCGGTGCCCGGGCGGGGTCGAAGACGAGGCTGAGCGTGTGCGGGAAGCGCTCGCAGAGGCGGGCCATGGGGTCGTCGGGGCGGACCGCGTCGGTGAGGGTGGCCTCGACCCACGCCTCCTCGTGGCGGGCGAGGCCGGGGTCGTCGAGGAGTTCGTCGAGGGTGCCGCGGATGCGGGCGAGCGCGCGCGGTACCGGGCAGTCGACGCGCTCGGCCTCGATCTTGCCCTCGGGTCCGAGGTCGACGAGCCACATGCTCTTGCGGTGGTCGGCTTCGGAGAAGGAGTACGGCAGCGGGGAGCCGGAGTAGCGCACGCGCGCGGTGAGCGTCTGGCTGCCGTGCAGGTGACCGAGCGCCGCGTAGTCGACGCCCTCGAAGACCGCGGCGGGGACCGCGGCGACCCCGCCGACGGTGATGTCCCGCTCGCTGTCGCTGATCTGCCCGCCGCTGACGAAGGCGTGGGCGAGGACGACGGAACGGGTGCCCCGCGCGCGGGTGGCGAGGTCGGCGCGCACCCGGTCCATGGCGGCCCCGATGACCGCCTCGTGCCCTGCCTTGGCCACCGCGAACTCCTCCTTGACCAGAGCGGGTTCGAGGTAGGGCAGGCCGTAGAAGGCCACGTCCCCGTGGTCGTCGGCGAGGATGACGGGCTCCGCGCAGGCGGCGGGGTCGGTGCGCAGGTGGATGCCCGCGCGGCCGATGAGGCCCGCGCCGACGCCGAGGCGGCGTGCCGAGTCGTGGTTCCCGGAGATCATCACCGTCGGCACGCCGAGGTCCGCGAGCCGGTGCAGGGCGTCGTCGAACAGCTCGACCGCGGCGAGCGGCGGCACCGCCCTGTCGTACACGTCCCCGGCCACCAGGACGGCGTCGACCTCGCGCTCGCGGGCGGTCGCCACCAGGTGAGCGATGAACGCGGCCTGGGCGTCCAGCATGTTCACGCGGTGGAACGAGCGGCCCAGATGCCAGTCGGACGTGTGCAGCAGCCTCATGATCCCCGAGACTAACGGGCGGGTCGGACATCACGGGCGGCTCCTTCCGTAACCGCCGCCGTCCTGGGCCCCGGCCGCGCGGGGGCGGCGCGCGTCAGGCGTCGCCGTACGCCTCTCCTCCCAGCTCCAACACCGCGCTGCCCGCGGTGGCGTCGGCCAGCCAGCCCCGGAAGGCGTCCACGTCGGCGTCCGGGAGGCCGATCTCGATGGTGACCGCGTCGCCGTAACGAACGTCACGCACCGCACGGCCGGCCGCCCGAAGATCGTTCTGGACCTTGCCCGCCCGCTGGTGGTCGACGGTGACGGTGGCGAGGCGGAAGCGGCGGCGGGTGACGGTGCCGAGAGCGTCGAGTGCCTCGCCGACCGCGCCTCCGTACGCACGGATGAGTCCGCCCGCGCCGAGCTTGACGCCTCCGTAGTAGCGGGTCACGACCGCGGCGACGTACCGCATGTCGCGGCGGGTGAGCATCTGGAGCATCGGGACGCCCGCGGTGCCGCCGGGCTCGCCGTCGTCACTGGCCTTCTGGATCGCCGCGTCGGCCCCGATGACGTACGCGAAGCAGTTGTGGCTGGCCGTCGGGTGCTCCTTGCGGATGCGCGCGACGAAGTCCTGGGCCTCCCGCTCGGTGGCCGCGGGTGCCAGGGCGCACAGGAAGCGCGAGCGGTTGACCTCGGTCTCGTGCACGCCCTCGCGGGCCACTGTGCGGTATTCGTCCTGCATCTGACCAGCGTAGGCGCTGCGTGGGGGCCGTCCGCAGCCGGGAGCGGAACCGGGTGCGGGGGCCGTCCGCAGCCGGGAGCGGAGCCGGGTGGCGCAGGTCACTGTCCACGCGCGCGTGCCGTGCGCCGGGTACGGTGATCCCTCGTGACGTCACCCTCGATACCCGTGCCCCAAGTGCCGGAAGCCTCCGGCCCCTTGGTCTCCTTGCTGGCCGCCGTGCCGGTCACCGTCGTCGAGACCCATCACGACCCGGCCGACGCCGTGCTCTTCCCGGAGGAGGAGGCGGTGGTGGCGAACGCGGTGGCCAAGCGGCGCGACGAGTTCACCACCGTGCGGCACTGCGCCCGCGCCGCGCTCGGCCGCATCGGCGTACCGCCCGCCCCGATCCTGCCGGGCCAGCGGGGCGCGCCCCGCTGGCCGGCCGGCGTCGTCGGGAGCATGACGCACTGCGACGGGTACCGCGCGGCGGTCGTGGCGCGGGCCGGTGAGGTGACCTCGCTCGGCATCGACGCGGAGCCCGCCGCGCCGCTGCGCGACCCGGACGTCCTGAAGATGATCGCCGACGAGACGGAGCGGGCGGCGCTCGCCGCACTCGGCGCCCGGTACCCGGACACGCCCTGGGACCGGCTGCTGTTCAGCGCCAAGGAGTCCGTCTACAAGACGTGGTTCCCGCTCACCGGGCGCTGGCTCGGCTTCGAGGAGGCCCGGGTGGAGCTGGACCCGGACGGGACGTTCTCCGCGCGGCTGCTCGTGGAGGGGCCCGTGGTGGAGGGCGTCGAACTGAAGGTGTTCTCGGGGCAGTGGATCGTGCGCGCGGGGGTGGCCGCCACGGCCATCGTCCTGCCGGTCACCGCGCCCGCGGCGCACGCGTAGCCGCCGCCCGGTACGTGGGGCGGCCTCCCAGCCAGGTGCCCAGCACGCGCGCGTGGCGGATCGCCATGGGGTCGACGGCGCGCGGGTCGGCGGAGAGCAGGACCAGGTCGGCGGGGGCGCCCGGCGCGAGGTGCAGCCGGTCGTCCGCGCCCGCCTGGTGGGCGACCCCGGTGGTGGCCGCCGTGAGTGCCTGTTCGACGGTGAGCCGCTGGTGGGGGATCCAGCCCTCTTCCGGCTCCCCCGTGAACGTGCGCCTGGTGACGGCCACTTGGATTCCTTCCAGCGGTACGTGCGAACTGACGGGCCAGTCGCTGCCGAAGGACAGGCGGACGCCGTCCCGCGCCAGCTCGCCCATGGGGTACTGGAGGGCCGCCCGGCGCGCGCCGATCCGCGGTACGGACAGCTCGGTCTGGAGCGGGTCGGGCTGCGCCCAGAGGGGTTCGAAGTTGGCGATGACGCCGAGGGGTGCGAACCGGGGCAGGTCGGCGGGGTCGACCACCTGTACGTGAGTGATGACCGGGCGCCGGTCCCAGGCGGGATTGGCGTCGATCGCGGACTCGATCGCGTCGAGCGAGGCGCGTACGCCCGCGTCACCGATCGCGTGGATGTGCGTCCGGAAGCCCAGGGCGTCGAAGGCCCGCACCGCGTCGGCGAGCGCTCGGGGCTCCCACACGGGCATGCCGCAGCTGTGGGGCGCGTCCAGATAGGGGGCGAGCATGGCGGCGGTGCCGCCCTCGACGACGCCGTCGCTGAAGAACTTCACCGTCCGCGCGGTCAGCAGCTCGCCGCCCTCCGCGGCCACTCGCGCGCGTGTCTCGGCGAACGGCTTGAGCTGCGCGCGCCAGCGGTCGGGGTCCGCGCGCTGGGCGAGGTCGACGCGGAAGGCCAGGGCGTCACGCCGGGCGGCGGCGAGATAGGCGTCCGCCATCTCCGGTTCGACCCAGGCGTCCTGGACCCAGGTGATGCCCGCGCGCGCGTACGCGTGCCCGGCGCGGCGCACCGCCTCGACGAGGTCGTCCGTCGCGCGCGAGGGGACCTGGTCGAGCACGAGGTCGCAGGCGTGCCATTCGCGCAGCGTCCCCAGAGGGGTGCCGTCGGGGCGGCGCACGATCCGGCCGAGGCGCGGCTCCGGGGTCCGCTCGCTCACCCCGGCCCGGCGCAGCGCCTCGGTGTTGCACCAGACGGTGTGGTAGTCGTGGGCGCGCAGCACGACGGGCCGGTCGGGTACCGCCGCGTCCAGCCAGCGGGCGTCGAACTCCCCGTCGGGCGCGAGCGCGGGGTCGTAGGAGGCGCCGACGATCCACTCGGCCCGCGGGTGCTCCTCGGCCCATCGCGCGACTTCGGAGACGACCGCCGCGATGGACGCGAGTTCCTTGATCTGTGGTCCGAAGCTCTCCAGACCGCCGAGGAGCGGGTGGGCGTGACCGTCTCCGAAGGCGGCCATCAGCAGCCCGTCCCCGATGTCGACGACCTCGTCGGCGGTGGTGACGAGGGCGCGGGCCTCGTCGCCGAGCGCGAGGACCTTGCCGTCGCGCACGGCGAGCGCCGTGGCGTCGTGGCCGGGGTGGCTGCCGGTGCGGGTGGGGCCGAGGAAGACCAGGGTCGTCACGTCTTCTCCTTGCTCGCGTTCGCTCGGGCCGGGGGGACCGGGGTGGGCCGGGGTGGGCCGGGGGTTCAGACGTGCTCGCCGTCCACCGTCGTCAGCCGCTCGTACGCGACCGGATCGCGCGTCTTCATACGAAGGGCCAGCGCGGCGCCGATGACGAACAGCGCCGGCAGCGGGATGATCAGGGCCGTGTTCACGCCTGCGGAGGCGCCGGTGAGCAGGTCGAGGTGGGCGCAGACGAGGACGATCATGACGGCGAGGCCCGCGCAGGCGAGCAACGGGGCGACGACCACCCGCCACGCTGGCAGGGCGCGCCGGTCGCGGCGGAAGAACCCGTACACGGCGAGGGCGGCGAGGGCCTGCATGAGCATCACGCCGAGGATGCCGGAGCCGCTGCTCCACAGGAACGTGACGGTGTACGGATCGGCCCCGCTGACCACCGTCACGACGATCACGGTGAGCGCCAGGGCCGACTGCGTGACGACCGCCGCGGCCGGGGCCCGTGTCTTCACGGAGACGGTGCCGAGGCGGCCCGGGAGGAGGCCCTCCCTGCCGAGCGCGTAGAAGTAGCGGGCGGCTCCGTTGTGGAAGGCGAGCGTGGCGGCGAAGGCACTGGTGATGATCAGTACGTGCATGGAGTCGGCGGCCCAGGCTCCGCTGAACCGCTCGGTGGCGGAGAACACCATGTCGGCGCCGCCCTTGCCGTCCGCGACCGCCTGGGCGCGATCACTGCCGTACGCGTTGATGATCATCCAGACGGTGAAGGTGTAGAAGAGCGCGAGGAACGCCACGGCGATGTAGGTGGCGCGCGGCACGGTCCGCTCCGGTCGCCGCGCCTCCTCCGCGTAGATCGCGGTCGCCTCGAAGCCGACGAAGGCGCCGATGGCGAGGACGAACATGCCGCCGACCCCGGACTCGCCGAGATGGGCGGGCGACAGCGCCCCGAGGTCGAGGCCGCGCGGACCGCCGCCGTGCGCGAGGACGCCAGCTTCGAAGACGAGCAGCACCAGCACTTCGAGGACCAGGGCGGCGCCGAGGACCTTGGCGCTGAGGGTGACTTTGAGATAGCCGAGCACGCCGATGGCGCCCAGCCCGGCCAACGCCCAGATCCACCAGGGCACATGGACTGCGGTGAGGTCCTCGAAGCCCGATTCCGTGAACCATCCGAAGGCGGCGAGCAGGCCCACCTCGATCGCGTTGTACGAGAAGAGCGCGACGTACGCGGATCCGGCTCCCGTCGGGCGGCCGAGCCCCCTGCCGATGTACGCGTAGAAAGCGCCGGCGTTGCGCACGTACCGGCTCATGGCCGTGAACCCGGCGGCGAAGACGATCAGCAGCAGCCCCGAGAGGAGATAGCCGAGCGGCGCCGCGGGTCCCGCCATGCCGATGGCCAGCGGGGCCACGCCCGCCATGACCGTGAGCGGGGCCGCGGCCGCCACGACGAAGAAGACCAGATCGCCGGTGCCGACGGCCGCGTCGCTCAGACCCTGGGGGGTGGCGGTGGGTGGCGGTAAGGGGGAAGTGGGTGCGGTCACGCGCGTGCTCCCGGGGTCGAAAGCGCCGACGGGGGTGGAATCGCCGAGAAAACTAAACCCTTTAGTCCGGGCTGGCAGGACCGTACTCTGCGAGGGAAGTGCCTGGGAAGAGGTCACGGGAGAAGAGGGCGCGGGCAGAGGGCATGGGAAGAGGTCGCGAAGGGGCGGGCAGGGGGCGCCCGAGCAGGCCGGTGCTGAGCGCCGACCTGATCGCGCGAGAGGCGCTTGCCATGATCGACACCGCGGGCGCCGGCGCGTTCAGCCTGCCGCGGCTCGCCGGCCGGCTCGGTGTGCGGGCCGCCTCGCTGTACAACCACGTGGACGGCCGCGCCGCCGTCATCGAGAGCGTGCGGCGCCTGGTCGTCGAGGAGATCGACGTCTCCGTGTTCGCCGTGCTGCCCTGGCCCGACGCGGTGGCCGCGTGGGCGCGCTCGTACCGCGACGCGTTCGCGCGCCACCCGCGGGCCATCGATCTCCTCGTCACGACGACGATCGGTTCCCCGGCGATGCTCGCGATGTACGAGTCGGTGGTGGAGGCGCTGGCCCGCGGTGGCTGGCCGTCCGAGCGTCTGGTGACGGTCCTGACGAGCGTGGAGTCCTTCGTGCTCGGCTCCGCGCTCGACCTCGTCGCGCCCCCGCCGATGATCGACCCCTCGGGACAAGGGCCCCGGGTCCCGGCTCTCACTGCCGCCCTGCACGCCACGCACCAGCACGAGCACGACAAGGCGGCGCGTGCCGAGCAGGCGTTCGACGCGGGCCTCGACGCGTTGTTGCGCGGGCTCGTGGCGCAGCTCGCGGAAGTTCGCACCTCCGCCGCGGAGCCCCGGCGACCGAGGTGACGGAAAAAGATGGAGCGCGAACAAAGGAGCCGAATGCGCCCCGGCGGCGCCCCCCGGCCGTGGGCCCTCCCCATGTCCGCGGCAGGACCGTCCACCGGCCTTTGGTGTGCAGGTCGAAACGTTTTTTGACCTTGTTCGTACATGCGTTGTCGGATCGTGCGGCACCCCTGACGAAACCCACAAGTAGCAATGTGGCCACACAGCCGCATATGCGTTGTTCGTATTGTCGTACTTTCTGTCTTGGTCTTGCCGTGCGTTCCGGCTGTGCAGCTATTTGGTAGCTGCGACCACGTCCTCACCCGGGGTTCCCGATGAGCCCCGGATCGGCCGACGGAGCCCTCGCGCACCGTCGACCAGGGAAGCGGCCGCCCATCCTCTACCTGAGGAGAAGTCATGAAGAAGGCCTACGAAGCGCCGGGACTCGTCCGGCTCGGGACGTTCCGGAAGAAGACCGGGCTGCTGCGGCGCTCCGGCAACGACCGACTCATCCTGAGCAAGAACTGACGACCGACGGTCCCTGACCCGACGTCATGACTGAACTGCACGAGAGTGCGGGGACGGGCCCCGGCGACGCGCACTTCACGGTCTTCAGTGACCGTGCGGACGCGGCCGCCGTGGCCCGGTCCCTCGCCCACCCCGGAACGCGGACCCTCAAGCACCCCTCGGGCCGACCGTGGCTGGTCGGTCACTGGGACGACCAGGAGATCGTCACGGCGAGCGCCGGCCGCACCGCCCTGGCCGTCATCGGCTGCTGCCCCGTGGACACCACCGAACTGGAGGCCCGAGCAGGACGGTTGCGCGACCTGGCCGAACTGGACGCGCTGGCCCGCTCCCTGCCCGGCAGCTTCCACCTCGTCGCCGCTATGGACCAGCAACTCCGGGTGCAGGGCACCGCGTCCGGCCTCCGACTGGTCTTCCACGCCGCCGTGGACGGAGTGCGCGTGGCCGCCACCCGCGCCGACGTCCTCGCCGCCGCCCTCGGCCACGATCCCGACGAGGAGCAGCTCGCCGTCGGGCTGCTGTGGCCGGTTCCCTATCCACTCTTCGAAACGTCCCACTGGCGGGCCGTCACCGCGGTTCCACCGCAGGACGCGCTGATCGTCGCCGCGGACGGCCGAACCGCACGCCACTCGCGCTGGTGGAGCCCGCCCGAACCCGTCCGTACGCTCGCCGACGGCGCCCCGCTGGTCCGCGAGGCCCTCACCACGGCCGTCGACGCCCGCACCCGGCAAGGCGGTGTGGTCAGTTGCGACCTGTCGGGGGGCCTGGACTCGACCTCCATCTGCTTCCTGGCCGACCGGTCCCCCGCCAAGGTGGTGGCCAGCACCTGGCCGGGGCGCGATCCGGCCGACACCGATCTGCACTGGGCCGAGCGGGCGGCGAAACACCTGCCGGATGTCGAGCACGTGGTGTGGGAGGCGGACGCCTCACCTCTGGTCTACGACGGTCTCCTTGACATCGATGACCTGCTGGACGAGCCGACCATCGGCGTCATGGACCGTTCGCGGGTGCTGCACCATCTGCCGGGAATGGCGGAGCGGGGCAGCCGACTGCACATCACGGGTATCGGCGGCGATCATGTGGCCTGGTGCTCCGAGGCGTACTACCACCGACTCGCGCGCACGGAACCGCTGTTCGCACTGCGGCAGCTGCGTGGCTTCCGGGCCCTGTGGCAGTGGCCGCTCGGTGCCACGGTCCGGGCGCTGGCCGAATCCCGCTCGTACGGGAGGTTCCTCGCCGATGCCGCCGGTCACCTTCGCGACCCGCTCCCCGACTCGGTCACCACCAGTCTCGCCTGGGGGATGCCGCCGCGGCTGTTCGACTGGGTGACGCCCGACGCCGAACGCGTCGTCCAGCGGGCGCTGCGGGAGGCCGCCGCGGCGGTCACGCCGCTGCACCCGGACCGCGGTATGCACACCGACCTGGAAGCGATCCGGTCCTGCACGCGCGTCATCCGCCAATGGGACCGCATGGCGGCCCGCGCCGGCGTGCCGATGGCGTCGCCGTTCCTCGACGACCGCGTCATCGAGGCGTGCCTCGCGATCCGGCCGCAGGAACGCGTCACGCCCTGGTCGTACAAGCCCGTCCTCACCGCCGCGATGCGCGGCATCGTGCCCGAGGAGTGTCTGCGGCGCACCACCAAGGCGGCGGCCGCCATGGACGCCGCCGACGGACTGCGCAGGCACCGCGCCGACCTGCTGGCCCTGTGGGAGGACTCCAGGCTGGAACAGCTCGGCCTGGTCGACGGTGACGCGCTGCGCCGCCTCGCGCAGCGGCCCTCCGCGCCCGGGCTGCGCGACGCGATCCTCTACTCCACCATCGCCGCCGAAGTGTGGCTGCGGGGCCTCTCCCCCGCCCGTACCCGATAAGCCGCCCCCGGAGAAAGGCAGTTACCAGCTATGGCACTGCGGTTCGGCCCCGATGTCTCCACCGCGGAGACCGACTACGGCACAGTTCTGCTGGACCAGCGCAGCGGCGACTACTGGGAGCTGAATCCCACCGGCACCCTGGTCGTGAAGACCCTCCTCGACGGTGGCGAGGAGGCGGCGGCCGTCGACGCGCTCGTCACGGAGTTCGACATCGACCGGGCCCGCGCCACACAGGACGTCACGGCTCTCGTGCGGGAACTGCGGGAGTCGGGACTGGCCTCATGACGACACCGAGCGCCCTGGAACGGCCCGCGGGCGTTCCCTTCACCCGGCGTCTGGCCGCCCGGCTCGTGCTGCTGCCCGCCGTCGTGCTCTCCTCGCTGTCGCCGCGCCGGATCCGCGCCGTCCTCGATGTCGTACGCCGCGGAGCCGCCCCGGCCACCGCCGCGCAGGCGAAGAGCGCGCGGGACGCGATGTGCGCGGTCAGCCTGCTCTGCGCCGGTCCGAAAGGCTGTCTGCCCCGCTCGTTGGGCGCCGCCCTGCTGTGCCGGCTGACGGGCAGTTGGCCCACGTGGTGCACGGGGGCGAGCGTGGTGCCTCCCTTCAACGCGCACGCGTGGATCGAGGCGGAGGGCCGGCCCATCGGCGAGGACGCGCCCGACGACTACTTCGCACGGCTGCTCACGGTGGAGCCCCGGACCGCGAAGCGCCGACCCCACCAGTCCCGCCCATGACGGACTCCCGGACGCAGGGGCCGGATCGGTCACCACAGGAGCCGGACCGGCCGCCACAGGAACCGGATCGTTCGACCCGGGCGGCGGTCGCCACCATGTACCGGCTCACCACAGGACACCGGCCCTCCATCCTCGTGGCCACCGTGCTGACCCTCGTCGGCTCCGTGCTCGGGCTCGCCCAGCCCCTCGTCGCCAAGCAGATCGTGGACGCGGGCGACCGGGGGCGGCCGTTCTGGCCCCTGCTGATCCTCCTGGCCGTGCTGTTCATCAGCGAAGCCGCCACCGGCGCGATGGGCCGCTTCGTCCTGGAACGCATGGGCGAAAGGGTCGTACGGCAGCTCCGCCACGGCCTCGTCGCACGACTGCTGCGGCTGGAGATGCGGGAGTACGACCACCATCGCACCGGCGACCTGATCTCCCGCGTGACCACCGACACCACCCTGCTCAGGGAAGTGGTCTCCCAAGCCCTGGTCGACCTCGTCACGGGAGCCCTCGTCGCCGCCGGAGCGATCGCCCTGATGATGTGGATCGACCCGCTGCTGCTCGTCCTGGTCGCCCTGACCGTGGCCACCGCCGCCGCGGTCGTGGCCTCGCTGCTGAAGGGCATCCGCGCCGCCTCCGAGCACATGCAGAGTTCCGTCGGCGCGATCGCCGCCGACCTCGAGCGCGCGCTCGGCGCCCTGCCCATGGTCCGCGTCCACCGTGCCGAGGACCGCGAGGCGCGGCGCGTCGGCGAACGCATCGACTCCGCCCACGACGCGGGGGTACGGGCCGCGAAGCTCGCGTCCGTGATGAGCCCGGCGGTCGAGCTGGCGGTCCAGGGTTCCTTCCTGCTCGTCCTGGTCATCGGCGGCCTGCGGGTCGCCGGCCACGCCAACTCCCTCGGCGACCTCGTGGCCTTCCTGCTGTACGCCTCCTACCTCGTCCTGCCCCTGTCGTCGGTCTTCCGCGCCGTCGGTCTGATCCAGCGCGGCATGGGCGCCTACCAGCGCATCGAACAGGCCCTGGATCTCCCCGTGGAGCCCGCGCACCCCGGCAGCCCGGCGGTACGGGCGCGCACGTGCGAGGCGCCCACGCACGCCCCTTCGCACGAGGAGCCCGCCCTCGCTCTGCGGGACCTCACCTTCGGCTACACCCCCGGCCGGCCGGTGCTGCGCGGCGTCACCTTCCCTGTCCCCCACCGGAGTCAGACGGCCCTGGTCGGCCGGTCGGGTGCGGGGAAGAGCACGGTGTTCGCTCTGGTGGCCAGGTTCTACGAACCGGACTCCGGAGTACTCCTCTTCGACGGGCGGCCCGCCACCGAACTGACCCGCGCGGAATGCCGCGAGCGGATCGCCGTGGTCGATCAGAACACCCACGTCGTCCACGGCACCCTGCGCGACAACATCACCTACGCCGTACCCGACGCCAGCGACGCCGAGGTGCGGCGCGTCATCGAACTCGCGCAACTCGACGACGTCGTACGGCGGTTGCCGGGCGGTCTGGCCGGTCTGCTCGGCGACCGCGGCAACACCCTCTCGGGGGGCGAGCGCCAGCGCGTCGCCCTGGCCCGCGCCCTGCTCGCCCGCCCCGGACTGCTCCTGCTCGACGAGCCGACCTCCCACCTCGACGCGATCAACGAGACCGCCCTCACCACGGTGATGAAGGACGTCGCGCGTGAATGCGCCCTGCTGGTGATCGCGCACCGGCTCTCCACCGTGCAGCACGCCGACCAGATCGTCGTCCTCGACGGCGGTCGCGCCACCGCTCGCGGAGGTCACGAGGAACTGCTCTCCCACAGCCCGCTGTACCGCGAACTGGCGGCCGGTCAGATGCTCCAGCCCGGCGCCGGGCAAGGGTGAACCCGCCACCCGGGCCTGTCACCGCCCTGGTGTAGTTTCTACAGCAGTGTAGTTTCTACACCGCTGTAGAAACTGATTTATCGATACGTGTATGGAGTTCTCCATGGCCCTGTGGGACCGCGTCAAGGAATCCGCATCGACGATGCAGACCCAGCTGATGGCGAAGAAGAACGATCTCAAGAGCGGCGCCTTCCGCGACGCGAGCATGGCCATGTGCGCCCTGGTGGCGGCCGCCGACGGCACGGTGGACCCGTCCGAGCGCCACCGCGTGGCCCAGCTCATCGGCTCGAACGAGGTGTTGCAGAACTTCCCGGCGGACGACCTGCGCCGCCGCTTCGACGCCTATGTCGACAAGCTGACCGCCGACTTCGCCTTCGGCAAGGTGAGCGTCCTCCAGGAGGTCGCCAAGGCGAAGAAGAAGCCCGCGGAGGCCCGCGCGGTCATCCAGATAGGCATCGTCATCGGCGGCGCCGACGGCGACTTCGACAAGGACGAGCAGGCCGTGGTGCGCGAAGCGTGCTTCGCGCTCGAACTGCCCCCGCACGAGTTCGACCTATAGGAGCCACTGCGTACAGCCGTTCAGAGCGGCGTGGCAGCGCGCAGGATGAGGACCATCGTGACCGCGGAGTTCGCCGAGGACATCGCGGACACGACGGTGCCGAACGCCGCGCACCACAGGGCGAGTCCCACCGCCGTGAACAGGGAGGGGCGCGTGCGGGCCGCGGGCGGCGGGGCGAGCAGCGCGGCGACGCGGCGCGGCACGGGGCCCGGCGCGGCGAACCCCGCGAGGGCCGGCGCGGGCGCGCCCCGCGAGACGAGGGCGGCCTTGCCGATCGCGCGGGCGACGGTCCGCCGGTCCCGCACGGCCCGCGCCGCCTCCTCGTCGGCCCACCGTTCCGCGGTGAAGGCCACCGAGGTGCGCAGCGGCCGCAGGAACGGATTGGCGCGGGCCGCCAACCGCGTGACCAGCAGGTGCCGGTGGTGGCGCGCGGCCAGATGGGCCCGCTCGTGCGCGAACAGCGCGCGCCGCTCCGGGGCCGCGAGCCGGGCCAGCATGCCGGTGGTGACCACGACACGGCCGCCGCGGCGCGAGGGCAGGGCGTAGGCGTACGACACGTCGTCGGGCAGCACGGCGACGGACGTGCCGGGCAGGCCTTCGAGGGCGCGGTGGCCCCGGCGCCGTACGCGCGCGTGCCGCCACAGGGTGCGCGCGCACGCGGCGCACACGGCGAGCAGCGCGGGAATGGCGGCCCTCCCCGCGATCTCGTCGTAGGGCACGGCGGCCCGCACCTCGGGGTCGGACCAGCCGTCGGGCAGGGGGTTGCCCGGCAGCTGGGCGGTGCCGACGACCATGAGCAGCGCCAGGCAGAGCGTGCTGCACACGGCCATCACCCCGGCGACGGCGGTGAGCACGCGCGTGGCGGTACGCGGATGGAGATGCTGTTCGGCGAGGCGGGCGACCGGCCAGGCGGTCAGCGGCAGCACGAGCGGCAGGAAGACGAAGACGCCCATCAGGCGGTAGCTCCCATCGGGTGTCAGTCGTCCGTCTCGGCGCCCGCCCGCCCGAGCAGCTCCCGCAGGAGCTGCTCGTCGTCGGCGGTGAGCGTCGTGACGAAGCTGGCGAGGACCGCCTCCCGGTCGCTCTCGCCGTCGAGCACCTTGCGCATGCGGAACGCGGCGAGCCCCGCCTCGTCCGAGGCCGGCGTCCACGCGAAGGACCGGCCCGCGCGCTCCCGGGTCACCACGTTCTTCGCGAGGAGGCGGGTCAGGATCGTCATCACGGTCGTGTAGGCGAGGTCGCCGCCGATCCGCTCCTGCACCCAGGCGGCGCCGACCGGGCCGCGGGCGGCGTGCAGCGCGGCGAGCACCTGCTGCTCCAGCTCGCCCTGCGCGCGGCGGCGCAGCCTCTGCGGGCGCTCCTCGCGCTTGTCGTGATGCTCCATGCCGGGGCTCCCTCCAGCCTCTTCGCGCTCCTCGGCGGCCGGGAGCGCCATATCGTAACGGGCCCGGACCACCCCGCCAGCTTCTACATTCCTGTAGATTCTACGGAGCTATCACCCGGAACGCGTAACTCGGACCTCAGGAGGACATCGTGGGAGTTTCCCTGGCCAAGGGCGGCAACGTCTCACTCAGCAAGGAGGCCCCGGGCCTGACCGCCGTACTGGTCGGTCTGGGCTGGGACGTGCGCACCACGACGGGCACGGACTACGACCTGGATGCCAGCGCGCTGCTCTGCGACGACTCCGGCAAGGTCGTCTCCGACCAGCACTTCATCTTCTACAACAACCTGACGAGTCCGGACGGTTCGGTCGAGCACACCGGCGACAACCTCACCGGTGAGGGCGAGGGCGACGACGAGGCCGTGAAGGTGAACCTCGCGCAGGTGCCCGCCCAGATCACGAAGATCGTCTTCCCGGTGTCGATCCACGACGCCGAGAACCGCGGCCAGAGCTTCGGCCAGGTCCGCAACGCCTTCATCCGCGTGGTGAACCAGGCGGACGGCGTCGAGATCGCGCGCTACGACCTCTCCGAGGACGCGTCGACGGAGACCGCCATGGTCTTCGGCGAGCTGTACCGCCACGGCGCCGAGTGGAAATTCCGCGCGGTCGGCCAGGGTTATGCCAGTGGACTGCGGGGCATCGCGACGGACTTCGGCGTGAACGTCTGACCCGCGGCCCCTGACGGCATCCGGCCGCGAACCCCGAGGAGGCAGGTCATGTACGGCGACCAGGAGACGGTGCGCAAGATCCTGACGGAGCTGGGCGACACCTGGGCGGTCGTGGGCCTGTCCGGCAATCGCGACCGGCCGGCGTACGGCGTCGCGGCCGTCCTGCAAAGCTTCGGCAAGCGTGTCGTGCCGATCCATCCCAAGGCCGAGACGGTCCACGGCGAGCAGGGGTATCCGTCCCTGTCCGCCGTGCCGTTCGAGGTCGATGTGGTCGATGTGTTCGTCAACAGCGGCCTGGCGGGCCAGGTCGCCGACGAGGCGGTCGCGGCCGGCGCGCGGGCCGTGTGGTTCCAGCTCGGCGTCATCGACGAGGCGACGTACGAACGGACGCGCGCGGCGGGTCTGGACATGGTCATGGACCGCTGCCCGGCGATCGAGATTCCGCGGCTGGGCTGAGGTCGGGGCGGCCGTGCCCCCAGAACCGCTTCGAGGGCCAGTCGAGCAGGCGCGCGCCGATCACCGCGGTCTGAAGGGTGTAACGGTGCACGGGGTCCGAGGGGTTGGCGCCGGTGAGCTTGTGGATGCGTTCCAGCCGGTAGGTCAGGGCGCGCACGCTCAGCGCGAGACGGCGGGCGGCCTCCGCGGCCACGCACCCCGAGTCGAAGTACGCGGCGAGCGTGTCGATGAGCGGCTGCGCTCCGCCGCGGGCCCGCTCCAGCGGGCCGAGCGTGTTGAGCACGAGGTCGGCCATGGCCTGGCGGTCGCGGGTCAGGACGGGGTAGACGAGCAGGTCGGCCGCGTGCAGCACGGGGTCGTCGAGCTCCAGGCGCTCCGCGAGGTCCAGGGCGTTGAGCGCTTCCTCGTACGACTGGACGACGCCGCCGGGGCCGGGCTGCGGGCGGCCGATGGCGACGCGGCCGCCGTCGGTGGCGGCGTAGGCATGCTTGGCGAAGAAGGCCAGGACCTCGTCCTGGTCGCCCGGGGCGATGCACACCAGGCGGCCGTCCTTGGTGGTGAGCAGGATGCTGCGGTCGCCGAACCGGCCGATCAGGGCCCGCTCGACCTTACGGGGGACCGCGTGCCCCTCCTCGTATCCGTTCGGGCCCTCGGCGACGGCGACGGCGTGTTCGAAGGAGAGGCGCAGCCCGAAGCGTTCCGCGCGTTCGGCGAGCAGGCCGAGGTCGCTGCGTCCGTAGAGCAAATCGTCGATGAACTCGCGCCGGGCCGCCTCCTCCTGGCGGACGGCCAGGCGCTGGGCGCGTTCGTAGCCCTCGGCGAAGGCGTCCACGGCCTGTTCGGCGGCGGCCAGCGCGCTGTCGACGGAGAGCGCCCGCTCGGCGGGCCAGTGGGCGCGGGTCGCCGCGAGGTGGGCGCCGATCAGGGCCCTGAGGCCGAGGCCGGCCTCGGCGGCCCGCTCCCCCAGCACGCGCCGCGACGCCAGTTCGTCGCGGGTGAGCCGCCGCCCTGTCGAGGAGGCGGCGGCGAGGATATGGGCGTAGCCGTCGAGATACTCCTGCGGTATGTCCTGCCCCGCCATGCCGCACCTGCCGCCTCGATGAACCTTGATACCGATGGACCTCGATACGGATGAACCTTGATACCGATGGACCGTTGATGCCTTTTTAACGCATGGCTGGTGTGGGCAATCCGGGCGGGGGGCGGGAACAATCGGTCGGCACGCGTCGTTGTACAGGTCATGCCTCTGACTGGAGAGTACGAGCCCGGTACATGGGATTGGTCGAGCAAGCAGGTCGACCTCTACGAGAGTTCCGGCGGCACGGACGGCACGACCCTGCGGGGCAAGCCCGTCATCGTGCTGACGTCGGTCGGCGCCAGGAGCGGGAAGCTCCGCAAGAACCCCCTGATGCGCGTCGAGCACGAAGGGGAGTACGCGGTAGTGGCGTCCAAGGGCGGCGACCCCGCGCACCCGTCCTGGTACCACAACCTCGTCGCCCAGCCGCATGTCGAGCTTCAGGACGGCCCGGTGAAGAAGGACTACCGCGCGCGCGTCGCCACCGGTGAGGAGCGGCGCGTCTGGTGGGAGCGGGCGGTCGCGGTATGGCCCGACTACGACGACTACCAGAAGAAGACGACCCGCGAGATCCCCCTGTTCGTCCTGACGCCCATCGAGTCCTGAGCGCCTTCAGGAGGCCTCCTGGCGCAGGTCGCGTCAGGTCTCCTGTTCGCGGCGGCGGGCCCGGTAGGCCCGCAGGTTCGCCGCGTTCCCGCATGTCTTGACGTCGTGCCAGACTCCGCTGTTGTTGCGGGAGCGGTCGTAGAACGCGACCCGGCAGAGCGGGTTGCGGCAGGTCTTGAGGCGGCGCGCCGTGTCGGCGCGCCGCCCGTCGTACGCCGCCGCGAGGGCCAGTGCGACCAGGTGGCGCCAGCCGGTGCCGCACGGCTCCAGGCGTACGACACCGTCCTCACCGAGCCGCAGCGCCGCCTCACCGGAGTACGCCACGCCCGGCCCGAGCGCCCCGGCCCCCTCACCGCTCTCCTGGCTCCGCCCCTCCCCCTGCCGCGCGACGAGCTTCCCCAGCGTCTCGCGGAACGTCCGCAGTTCGCGCAGCCCCTCGGCGTCGAGGGTGAGGTGCGGCGCGGGCAGTCCGGTCGCCGCCGCCCACTCAACGGCGGCCTCGTGCGCCCATGCCCGCGCCTCGGCGAGGCCGTCGAGCAGGTCGGGGTGCGGGGGTGTACCGGCGGCGACGGTGTTGAGCAGGTCCTGGACGAGTCCGAGGCCGCCGGGCGCGGGCTCCAGGCGGTAGCGCGCGGTCGCGGGCCAGGTCATGGCGGATCACTCTCCGGGGTTCGAAAGGGCCGACCCACTCTTTCACGCCAGGTCCCGCGCCCCTCTCACACCAGGGCGTCGAGGCGTGCGGCGTCGTACGGCACCGCCTCGTCCAACCGGCCGGTGAGCGCCTTGGCGGGCCACTCGGGGTCGGCGACCAGCGCGCGGGCGACGGCGACGACGTCGAACTCGTCGCGCTCCAGCCGGTCCAGGAGCGGATCGATACCGGTGACGCCGGAGCGCTGGGTGCGCCCGGGCGCCCCGGCGAACTGCTGGTCGAGCCCGACGGAGCCCACGGTGATCGACGGCTTGCCGGTGAGCTTCTTCGCCCAGCCCGCGAGGTTCAGATCGCTGCCGTCGAACTCGGGGAGCCAGTAGCGCCGCGTCGAGGCGTGGAAGGCGTCCACGCCCGCCGCCGCGAGGGGTGCGAGCAAATGCTCCAGTTCGGCGGGGTTCTCGGCGAGGCGGGCGTCGTAGTGGTCGGTCTTCCACTGCGAGAGGCGCAGGACGACCGGGAAGCCGGGTGAGACCGCCGCGCGTACGGCGGCGACGACCTCGGCGGCGAACCGGGCACGGGAGGCGTGGTCCCCGCCGTAGGCGTCGCCGCGGGTATTGGTGCCGTGCCACAGGAAGGCGTCGATCAGATAGCCGTGGGCGCCGTGCAGTTCGACGCCGTCGAAGCCGATGCGCTCGGCGGTGGCGGCGGCCTCCGCGAAGGCCTCCACGACCGCGTCGATGTCGTCGAGCGTCATGGCCCTGCCGTGCGGACGGCCGTCGAGGCCGATCCCCGAAGGACCCTCGGCGGGGACGCCGAGCGGCGGGACGGTGTCGGTGCGGACCACGCCCGTATGCCACAGCTGGGGCATGATGCGGCCGCCCGCCTCGTGCACCCGCTCGGCCACCCGCGCCCAGCCGGCCAGGGCCCTCTCGCCGTGGAAGTGCGGCACCCGGTCGTACGCCGCAGCCGCGTCCCGTCCTATGTAGGTGCCCTCCGTGACGATCAGGCCGGCGCCTCCCGCCGCCCGCCGCGCGTAGTACGCGGCGACGTCCTCGCCCGGCACGCCGCCCGGTGAGAAGCGCCGGGTCACCGCGGCCATCGCGATGCGGTTGCGCAGCGTCAGATCGCCGAGGGTGAGGGGCCGGCCCAGGAGGCGTGCGGCGCGGGACCGGTAACCGTGGGCGCTGCTCGGACGGGTCATGACAGGCTCCTCTGCTCTTGATCACAAGATCGATGAAATAAGCGTAACCCATTTACCTCTGTCGCTCGCGCGGGGTCGGCATCGCTTCCCGGGCAGCAGCGACCCTGGACGTGACGTGCGCCCCAAACCGCCGCCGCGTGTTGTGGGCGGCGGCCGGAACTGATCAGGTACCTCCATGACGACCGGGTACTTCACATCCGTCGACGACGTCGCGGCCCGCTTGGCCGAGACCGGGTATCTGGCCTCGCCCGCGGTCGCCACGACCGTCTTCCTGGCCGACCGGCTCGGCAAGCCACTGCTGGTGGAGGGCCCCGCGGGCGTCGGCAAGACGGAGTTGGCGAAGGCCGTCGCCCAGGTCACGGGCGCGCGCCTCGTCCGGCTCCAGTGCTACGAGGGCGTCGACGAGTCCCGCGCGCTCTACGAGTGGAACCACGCCAAGCAGTTGCTCCGCATCACCGCCGGGCGCGACGAGTCGTGGGACGAGACGCGCACGGACATCTTCAGCGAGGAGTTCCTGCTCTCCCGCCCGCTGCTCACGGCGATCCGCGGCGGTGATCCGAAGGTGCTCCTGATCGACGAGACGGACAAGGCGGACGTCGAGGTGGAGGGCCTGCTCCTCGAAGTCCTCAGCGACTTCCAGGTCACGGTCCCGGAGCTGGGCACGATCAGCGCGGAGCGCCGCCCGTTCGTGGTCCTCACCTCCAACGCGAGCCGGGAACTGTCCGAGGCGCTGCGCCGCCGCTGCCTCTTCCTCCATATCGGCTTCCCCGATGAGGAGTTGGAGCGCCGCATCGTCCGGATGAAGGTGCCGGGCCTGGACGAGGCGCTCGCCGATTCGGTGGTGCGGGTGGTGGGCGCGTTGCGCGCCATGGACCTGCGGAAGGCGCCCTCGGTCGCCGAGACCGTCGACTGGGCGCGCACCCTGCTCGCGCTCGGCGCCGACACCCTGGACGAGACGGTCGTACGCGACAGCCTCGGCGTCCTCCTCAAGCACCAGGACGATGTGCTGAAGGCGGTCGCGAAGCTGGATCTGGACGCCGTGTGACGTCGCTTCCCGGCCCCCTGACGGCCGACGCCGAGGGGGTCACCGGCAGGCTCGCCGGGCTCGTCAAGGCGCTGCGCTCCCACGGCCTGCGCATCGGCCCCGGTGAGACCGTCGACGCGGCGGCCGCCCTGGCGGCGCTCGGTCTCACCGACCGCGAACGCGTCAGGGAGGGACTGGCGGCCGCGCTGCTGCACCAGGAGAGCCAGCGGGCGGTCTTCGACCCCGTCTTCGATCTCTACTTCCCGCTGGGCGTGGGCGGGCCGGTGGACAGGAGCGCGTCGGCGGACAGGAGCGCGTCGCAGGACAGGAGCGCCGAGGCCGACCGGGAGGCGCTACGTGAGCGGTTGGTCGCCGCGCTCGCGGCCGACGACCGGGCGCTGCTCGGGCAGTTGGCGCGCGAAGCGGTGGACGGCTTCGGCCGGTACGGCTCGGGGCAGGGCTCGGACGGCTGGTCCTCCCACCAGACGCTCAGCAGGCTGCGGCCCGAGACGCTTCTCGCGCGTGTCCTCGCCGCTCTCCGCGCGGGCTCCACCGGCGAGGGCCCGGGAGCCGCCGCGTTCACGGACCGCCTGGAGCCCGATGAGATCCGGCGCCGCATCGAGGGGTTCCGGGAGCGGGTGCGGGCCGAGGCGCGTCGGCGGGTCGCCGAGCGGCGCGGCACGGAGGAGGTCGCCCGCCGGGCCGTCGAGACCACCGCCGACCGGGTCGACTTCCTGGTCGCGGGCCGCGCCCAGCTGGACGAACTCCGCAGGGCCGTTCATCCGTTGGCCCGCAAGCTCGCGACCCGGCTGGCCGCCCGCCGCAGGCATGCCGCGCACGGCACCATCGACCTGCGGCGCACGCTGCGCGGCTCGCTGTCGACCGGTGGTGTGCCGATGCGGCCCGTGCTGCGCCGTCGCCGTCCCGCGCGGCTCGAACTCGTACTGCTGTGCGATGTGTCCGGTTCGGTGGCGGGCTTCGCGAACTTCACGATGCTGCTGGTGCAGGCGCTGCACGACCAGTTCAGCAAGGTGCGCGTGTTCGCTTTCGTCAACCGTGTCGACGAGGTGACCGGGCTGCTCGCGCGCGGCTCCGCGGACCCGGCGGGCCTCGGCGCCCGCATCCTCGGCGAGGCGGCCGTGACGGACTGGCACGGCAGCAGTGACTACGGCACGTCCCTCGGCGAGTTCGCCGAGCGCCACCTCGACGCGGTCGGCCCGCGCACCGTGGTCCTCGTCCTCGGCGACGCCCGTACGAACATGAGGGACCCCAATCTGCCGGCGCTGCGACAGATCGCCGGGCGGGCCCGCCGGGTGCACTGGCTCAATCCCGAGCGGCGCGCGCAGTGGTCGACCGGTGACTCGGCGGCGTACGCGTACGCGGAACTGGTCGAGATGCACGAGTGCCGCAACGCCCGGCAGCTCGGCGAGCTGATCGCGCGGCTGCTGCCGGTGTGACCTGCGGCGAACTCCGCCCGCCGCAGGTCAGGCCTCGCCCGATAGGTCATCCGTTCGGTAGGTCATCGCCCGTCAGTTCATCGGCGACGGACTTGTCCAGGGCGGCGCGGACGAGCGCCGCCGACAGGGCCGCCGGGTCCGCGTTCCCGGCGAGGCGCAGCAGTTCCTCCTCGTCGTCGGGCAGGCCGAGCCGGTGCGCGCCTTGCAGGGCTTTGCCGCCCAGGCGGGGTGCCACCTCCGGCCACACCCGCTGCACCTCGCGCAGGAAGATGTCCGCGCCCGTCGGGCCGAGGCCGGGCACCGTCTGGAGCAGGCGGCGCAGCGCGGCGTCGTCGTCCGCCGCGTCCCGCAGGCGGCGCAGGTCGCCCCCGTACTCCCGCAGAATCAGCTCGGCGCCGTCCCCCAGGCGGGTGGAGGTGCTCTCGTCGTAGCGGCGGTACCCGCCGCGGCCCAGCGCGTCGACCCGCTGCTGCCACGTCGCCCCGGACATGCGCCGCGGGTCGCGCAGACCGGCGTCGAACAGTTCTTTGGCGGCACCCACGGCCGCGGCGCTGCGGATGCGGGCGCTCAGCAGTACGGACAGGACGAGCAGCTGGTACAGCGGCTGCGGAGTGTCGCGCAGCCGGATGCCCGCCTCCTCGGCGTAGGTGCGGCCGTGGGCGTCGAGCAGGGCTTGCACGACGGCACGGTCGCGGCCGTGTCGGTCGGCCATGGTTCTCCTCCCGGGTCGGTTCCTCTCCCCACCCCTCATGGCTCCCCGCCCTCATGGCTCCCCGCTCCTGATGGCCGAAAACGTGTGCGTGTCCGGCCTGCGGGTACACAGCCGCCCTGACGTCGGAGAAGAGCCGGACGAGAACCGCCGGACAAGAACGAGGGAGCATCTGTGGCTGCACGCCAAAAGAACGTATTCGTGATCGGCCTGGACGAGGCCAATCTGCCCACACTTCACGCCATCCCGCACGCGCGGGACTATCGCTTCCATCCGCTGCTCACGATCGACGAGCTACAGGGCGGCGAGGTCTCCGTGCCGGACCTGCTCGCGAAGGCGCGGGAGGTCCTCGACGGGTTCGACGGCGAGATCGACGCGATCGTGAGCTACTGGGACTTCCCCGGGAGCACCCTTGTGCCGATGCTGGGCGCCCAGTACGGCACCCGCAGCACCAGCCTTGAGTCGGTCGTCAAGTGCGAGCACAAGTACTGGAGCCGCCTTGAGCAGCAGAAGGTGGTCGACGAGCACCCCCGGTTCGGCCGCGTCGATCTGGACGCCGAGTCCCCGCGGCCTCCCGAGGGCGTGCGCTTCCCCATGTGGCTCAAGCCCGCCCTGTCGTACTCCTCGAAGCTGGCCTACAGCGTGAAGGACCAGGACGAGTTCGACGCGGCCGTGGCGAGGATCAAGGAGGGGATCGGTACGGTCGGGCGCCCCTTCGAGCACATCCTCGACCAGATCGAGCTGCCCGCGGAGATGGACGGGATCGGCGCCCAGGTCTGTCTCGCCGAGGAGGCGCTGTCGGGGATCCAGGTCGCGGTCGAGGGATACGTCCACCGGGGGGAGGTCACCGTCTACGGCGTCCTCGACTCCATCAACTACCCGGACTCCTCGTGCTTCCTGCGCCACCAGTACCCCTCCACCCTGCCGGAACCGGTCGTGCGGCGGCTGCACGACGTCTCCGTGCGCGTGATGCGGCAGATAGGCATGGACAACGCGACCTTCAGCATCGAGTACTTCTACGATCCCGGTACCGACGAGCTGAACCTGCTGGAGATCAACCCGCGGCACTCGCAGTCGCACGCGGAGCTGTTCGAGTACGTCGACGGCG
Source organism: Streptomyces sp. NRRL S-920 (assembly GCF_000717945.1). Taxonomy (NCBI): domain Bacteria; kingdom Bacillati; phylum Actinomycetota; class Actinomycetes; order Kitasatosporales; family Streptomycetaceae; genus Streptomyces; species Streptomyces sp. NRRL S-920. The sequence goes on along the minus strand of NZ_JODF01000003.1, from coordinate 120,636 downwards.
TGCCGAACCACCACTGCATGGTCAGCCTCGCCTTCGACGAGGACCCGGCGATCCCCCATCGCGAAGGGCCCTGCGCGACGTCCGCCAAGTGGTACTACCGGTGGTTCGCCGACGGCGTGGTGCACAACGTGCCCACGCGTGAGGACATCGACCGCATCGAGCGCGAGATCGGGAACGTGCGGATCGAGGTCAACGTCGAGGAGGGGCAGCGGCTGTCCGACTCCGGTCACCAGGACAGTTACAGCTTCGAGCTGGCCCACATCTACACCGGGGGCGACAGCGAGGAGGACCTGCGCCGCAAGTACGACCGGTGCGTGGCCGCGCTCGGGCTCACCTTCGACGACACGGAGCCCGGCGGCCGCGACCAGACCAACGACTAGGGCCTGTCCGGCGGATCATGCCGCGGGCCGCGGGGCCTGGCACGCCGATCTGCGGCGCAGAAAGGTGACCGCCACCCAAGTACGGCCTGATCCGCCGGACAGGCCCTAGCACGAGCGGACAGAACCCCCAGGACTCCGCCTGTCCCGGCGGAGGAACCGACCGAGAGGATGGCACGGCCCCATGCGTTACGTGGGCAATCTCCCGTACGCGACCAAAGAGGAAGAACACGTCGTCGTACCGATGTCCGACGGCACCCGGCTCTCGGCGCGGATCTGGCGCCCGACGTCCTCGGACGACGCGCCCGTACCGGCCGTCCTGGAGTACATCCCGTACCGCAAGCGCGATCTGAGTTCCGTGCGCGACTCGATCCATCACCCCTACATCGCGGGGCACGGCTACGCGTGCGTGCGCGTGGACGTGCGCGGCACGGGCGAGTCCGAGGGCGTCCTGCGGGACGAGTACCTGGAGCGGGAGCAGACCGACGCCGAGGAAGTGCTCGCCTGGCTGGCCGAGCAGCCCTGGTGCGACGGGTCGACCGGCATGATGGGCATCTCCTGGGGCGCGTTCGCCGCTCTTCAGGTCGCCGCTCGGCGGCCGCCGAGCCTGAAGGCCATCGTCATCTCCTCGTTCACGGACGACCGGTACGCCGACGACATGCACTACATGGGCGGCGCGATGCTGTCGGACAACCTCGCCGAGGCCGGCACCATGTTCGCCTACGCCACCTGTCCGCCCGACCCGGCGGTGGTCGGCGAGCGCTGGCGCGAGATGTGGCACGAGCGGATGGACCAGGCACGCCCCTGGGTCCTGGAGTGGCTGCGCCATCAGCGCCGCGACGACTACTGGAAGCACGCCTCGGTCTGCGAGAACTACGAGGACGTCCGCTGCCCCGTCCTGGCCTCCAGCGGCTGGGCGGACGGCTACTCCAACGCCGTGACGCGGCTGCTCGGCCATCTGGACGTGCCGCGCAAGGGTCTGATCGGCCCCTGGTCGCACAAGTATCCGCACCTGGGTGAGCCCGGCCCCGCCATCGGCTATCTCCAGGAAGTGGTGCGCTGGTGGGACCACTGGCTCAAGGGCGAGGACAACGGCGTCATGGAGGGCCCGATGCTGCGGGCCTGGATGCAGGACAGCGTGCCGCCGTCGACCTCCTACGAGGAGCGGCCGGGCCGCTGGGTCGGCGAACCGGACTGGCCTTCGCCGCACATCGAGGAGGTCTCGCACCCCCTGATGCGTCACCGCATCGCCTGGCAGGGTGACCCGGCGCAGAGTGAGCCGGTGGCGGGACAGGACGCCGCCGGTGAGGCCATGACCGTCCAGTCCCCGCTGTCGGTCGGCCAGTTCGCGGGGAAGTGGGCCTCCTACAACGCCCCGCCCGACCTGCCCTACGACCAGCGAGAGGAGGACGGTGGCTCCCTGGTCTTCGACTCCCCCGAGCTGACCGAGCCGGTCGAGATCCTCGGCTCCCCCCGCGTCGACCTGGATCTGTCGGTCAGCGAACCGGTGGCCACGGTCGCCGCCCGCATCTCCGACGTCGCCCCGGACGGGCGGGCCACCCGGGTGACGTACGGCGTACTCAACCTGACCCACAGGGACGGCACCGGGCAGCCCGAACCCCTGGAGCCGGGGCGCCGCTACCGCGCGACCCTCCAGCTCAACAGCGTGGCCCAGTCCTTCCCGGCCGGCCACCGCATCCGGCTCTCGCTGTCCACGTCGTACTGGCCGCTCGCCTGGCCCCCGCCCCGGCCCGTCCTGCTCAGCGTGTACGAGGGCTCCAGCGCGCTGCGGCTGCCGGTGCGGCCGGTCGCCGAGCCGGACAACGCGCCGCAGCGCCCCTTCGACGAGCCCGAGGGCGCGGAGCCGCTGGCCACCACCCGGCTCTCGCCGCCGGACCAGCGCTGGGAGGTCCGGCGCGACCTGGTCGGCTACAACTCCGCGCTGGAGATCGTCAAGGACCGCGGCACCGTCCGCTTCGAGGAGATCGGCCTCGACGTCGGCTGCCGCGCCTTCGAGCGGTACACCTCCACGGGTGACGACTTCACGTCGGTGGCCGGCGAGTCGGAGTGGACGATGCGGTTCGCGCGCGACGACTGGGAGGTGAGTGTGCGGACCCGCACGGTGCTGCGGTGCGACGAGGAGAACTTCCTCGTCGACGCGACCCTCGACGGCTACGAGGGTGAGCGCCGCGTCTTCTCCCGTACGTGGAACGAGACGCTGCCCCGCGACTGGCTGTAGGACCGGCCACCCCAGAAGCACGCTATGCCCCTTTTGCGTAGCCTGTGGGCAAGATCCCCACCGGGTTGACCCGGTGGGGATCGGGGAACCCGCACGAACCCCGAGACCACGACCCACGAATCCCGAGACCAGGGAGCCACCATGGCCGTCACACCTCGTACCGGGCCACTGCCGGGCCGGCCCGAGTCGTACTGGATGGACACCAGCGACCCGACGTCGTATCCACCCCTGGCACAGGACATCGAGGTGGACGTCGCCGTGGTGGGCGGCGGCATCGCGGGGCTCAGCACGGCGTGGGAGGTGGCCCGCACCGGGCGGACGGTCGCCGTCCTGGAAGCCGACCGCATCGCCGCGGGCGTGACGGGCTACACCACCGCCAAGCTGTCCTCCCTGCACACCCTCGTGTACGAGCGGCTGCGCCGCACCCGCGGCCCGGAGGCCGCCCACCTGTACGCGCGGTCCCAGCAGGAGGCGGTGGAGCACGTGGCGGCCGTGTGCGCCGAGATCGGCGTCGACTGCCAACTGGAGCGCGCGCCCGCCTACACGTACACCACCCGCGCGGACGGCACCGACGAACTGCGCGCGGAGGCCGACGCGGCCCGCGAGGCCGGTCTGCCCGCGCGATACACGGAGGTCACCGATCTGCCCTTCGCCGTGGCGGGCGCGGTGCGCGTCGAGGACCAGGCGCAGTTCCATCCCCGCGCCTATCTGCTGGCGCTCGCCGAGGATCTCCGGACGCGGGGCGGTGTCATTCACGAGCGGACCCGGGTGACCGGCCTGCGCGAGGGATCCCCGTGCAGGGTGACCGCGGAGTCCGGGCACACGGTCACCGCGAAGGCGGTCGTCGTCGCCACCCACTACCCCGTCTTCGACCGCGCTCTGCTCTTCGCCAGGCTGTCGGCCAACCGCGAACTCGTCGTCGCCGCGCCGCTGGCCCCCGGGCAGGACCCCGGCGGCATGTACATCACGCAGGAGGAAGGCAAGCGCTCGGTGCGCACCGCGCCGTACGGGGACGACGGCGGGCGTCTCCTCATCGTGACGGGCGAGGGGTTCACCCCGGGCACGGGCGACGCCGCCGCCGGCTTCCGGGCGCTGGACGCGTGGATGCGGGAGCACTTCGACGTCGCGGAGACGGCCTACCGGTGGGCGGCCCAGGACAATTCCGTGACCGACGGTGTCCCCATGGTCGGGCCCTTCCATCCCGGGGCCCGCCACACCTACGTGGCCACGGGGTTCGGCGGCTGGGGCATGAGCGGCGGCGTCATGGCCGGGAGCCTGCTCGCCCGGCTGATCGACGGACAGAAGTCGCCGTGGGCCGACCTGTACGACCCGCGCCGGCTGCTCAGCACCGTGCGCGAGGCTCCGGCCCTGCTGAGCCAGCAGGCCGAGGTCGCCAAGCACTTCGTCGGGGACCGGCTGCGCACCCATGTCGACTCGGTGGACGAGATCCCGGCGGGCTCGGGTGCGGTGGTGCGGATCGACGGGCGCCGCTGCGCGGTGCACCGCGACGAGAGCGGCGCGCTCCACGCCGTCTCCGCCCGCTGCACGCACCTGGGGTGCCTGGTCGCCTTCAACCAGGCGGAGACCACGTGGGAATGCCCGTGCCACGGCTCGCGCTTCGGCACCGACGGGGAGGTTCTTCAGGGTCCGGCGACCTCTCCCCTGGAGCGGCGGGAGTTGCCGGGCTCGTGAGGCGGCCGGGGCCGCGGGCGGCGTCCAGCGCCCCTCGCGCGCGCTCGGTCCACAACGGCCAACTTCCGCCCTACTGTTCCTCCGCACCCTCTCGTAACGTCGGCACGGCTTGTCCTGGCCATGCCGACGAAGAGGGTGCTTATGCGAAGACGCCTGCTTCATCTGGTCCTCGCCCCGCTCGCGGGCGTAGTCCTCCTGGCAACCGCACCGGCGAGCGCGGCGCCGCCGGGGCCGGGCGACGTGTACCGCCCCGTCCGCGGGCCCGCCGCACCGGCCGAGTACCGCTATCTGCAAAAGACCGTGCCGGGAGAGCCGCTCCCCCGGCACGCCCACGAGAACGCCGCCGCGCAGGCACGCGAACTGCCCACCACCGGCGGCCGCTGGAAGGCCCTCGGCCCCACCAACATCGGCGGCCGGATCGTGTCGCTGGCCCTCGACCCGAAGCGGGCCGACACCCTGTACGCCGCCGCTGCCAGCGGCGGGATCTGGCGCAGCACGGATGCGGGGCGGACGTTCAAGTCCGCCTGGCCCGACGGCTGGACCCAAGCCATGGGCGCGGTCGCCACCGGCCCGGACGGCGCCCTGTACGCGGGCACCGGCGAGCCCAACCCCGGCGGCGGCAGCATCACGTACGAAGGCACCGGCCTCTACCGCAGCGCCGACGGCGGCCGGCACTGGCGGCGGATCGGCCTGCGCGACTCCGGCGCCATCAGCGCGATCACGGTCGATCCCCGCGACCCGCGCCGCGTCTACGTGGCCGCGGCCGGTTCGCTCTACAACGGCGGCGGCGACCGTGGCGTCTACCGCACGGAGAACGGCGGCAAGACCTGGCGGCGCATCCTGTCCGGCGCCAACGAGTTCACCGGAGCCACTGAGATCATCGTCCGGGGCAAGCGGCTGTACGCCGTGCTCTGGGACCACCGCCGCACGCCCGAGCTGCGCACCTACGGCGGTGTGGGCTCCGGGATCTTCCGCAGCGACGACGACGGCAGGTCCTGGCGGCGGCTCGGCGCAGGCCTCCCCGGGCGAGGACCGGACGTGGGGCGCATCGGCCTCGCCGTCGCGGGCGAGAAGGCGTACGCGATCGTCAACAGGACCAGCGGGCCCTTCGAGGGCTTCTACGCGTCCACCGACGGCGGCGACCACTGGCGGCGCACCCCGGCCGATCAGCGGCTGACCGCGTCGCAGTCGTCGTTCGGCTGGTGGTTCGGCAAGGTGTGGACCGACCCGAAGGACGCGGACCACGTACAGGTCGCGGGCGTGCCCCTGATGACCACGAAGGACGGCGGCGCCACCTGGAGCGCCGACGACACCAGCATCCACGTCGACCAGCACGCGATGGTGTGGGACCCGCGCCGGCCGGGTCGTGTCTATCTCGGCAACGACGGCGGCGTCTACCGCTCCGACGCGAACGGCGACGGCGGCTGGGTCAAGGCCAGGCACGAGCCGTACACCCAGCTCTACAGCGCGGCCATCAGCCCGCAGGACACCGCACGGATATCCGGCGGCGCGCAGGACAACGGCTCGCTGCGCTCCTGGGGCGGGGAGCGCTTCAACGAGTACCTCGGCGGGGACGGTGAGGAGAACCTGATCAACCCCACCGACGTGCACAACGTCTTCGCCTGCTACCAGTACGGCAACTGCTTCCGCTCCACCGACGGCGGCGACACCCTGACGTACTTCGCGGACAGGACGACGTTCAAGCGCCGCAACTGGTTCACACCCGTCGTCTTCGACCCGAAGGACCCTAAGGTCCTCTACTACGGCTCGGAGGTGGTGAACCGCTCCACCGACGGCGGCGCGACCTGGCGGCCCATCAGCCCCGACCTGTCCGGCGGGCCCGGCCCCGACCCGCTCTACACCAACTACGGAACGATCACGTCGATCGCGCCGGCGGGTGACGGCCGCACGGTCTACGCGGGCACCGACGACGGCCGGGTCTGGGTGACCGAGGACCTGGGCGCGCACTGGACGAAGCTGGCCGAGGGCCGCTCCTGGGTGACCCGCGTGGTGGTCGACCCGCGCGACCCCGACCGCGTGTACACCACCCACTCCGCCTACCGCTCCGGTTCCAACAAGGCCCATGTATACGGCAGTTCGGATGGCGGCAGGAGCTGGCAGGACCTCTCGGGCAATCTGCCGGACGCGCCCGTGAACGACCTCGTCCTCGGGCACGGCGGGCGGCTGCACGTCGGCACCGACCAGGGCGTGTTCACGTCCCGGTCCGGCAAGCCGACGTGGTCGCGGCTCGGGCGGGGCCTGCCCGCGGTCCCGGTCGACGACATCGAGTACGACGCGGGGCACGACCGTCTGGTGGCGGCCACGTTCGGCAGGGGCTTCTACGAACTGGCCGCCCGCTGAAGGCGGCTCGCGGGCGCCTCGTGGTGGATCGGCGTCCGTGAGCCGGTGAGCGGCAGTCCCGTGCCGCCCTGTCGGACCGCGACGATCTCCGCCGCGATCGACAGGGCGGTCTCCTCGGGCGTACGGGCGCCGAGGTCGAGGCCGATCGGCGAGTGCAGCCTGGCCAGTTCGTCCTCGGTGACACCGATGTCGCGGAGCCTGCGGTCGCGGTCCTCGTGGGTGCGGCGGCTGCCCATCGCGCCGACGAACGCGACGGGCAGCCGCAGCGCCGCGGCGAGCAGCGGCACGTCGAACTTGGCGTCGTGGGTGAGCACGCACAAGGCCGTGCGGCTGTCCGTGGCGGTGCGCTCCAGGTAGCGGTGCGGCCACTCGACCACGATGTCGTCCGCCTCGGGGAAGCGAACCGCCGTCGCGAAGACCGGGCGGGCGTCGCAGACCGTGACGTGATAGCCGAGGAACTTGCCTGCGCGGACCAGGGCCGCGGCGAAGTCGATCGCCCCGAACACGATCATGCGGGGCGGCAGCACGCTCGACTCGACGAGGAAGGTCAGGGCGCTCCCGCAGCGCGACCCGCTCTCCGAGACGACGAACTCGCCGGTGCGGCCGGCCGCCAACAGGGCGCGGCTCTCCCCCGCCGCCGTGCGGTCCAGCTCCGGATGCCCGCCGAGGCTCCCCTCGATCGTGCCGTCGCCGTGCACGACGATCGCCTTGCCGAGCAGGTCGGCGGGGCCCGCGGTGATCCGGGCGAGCGCGGCCGGCTCACCGTGGGCGGCGGCCGCGAGGGCGGTGGCGAGCAGCGCCCTGTTCGGCGCGTCCGCGGCCACCGGGGCGACCAGCACCTCGATGACACCGCCGCAGGTCAGGCCGACCGCGAAGGCGTCCTCGTCGCTGTACCCGAACCGCTCGACCACCACCTCGCCCGCGTGGAGGGCCTGGACGCACAGGTCGTACACCGCCCCTTCCACGCAGCCGCCGGAGACCGAGCCGATGGCCGTGCCCTCGCCGTCGACGGCGAGGGCCGCGCCGGGACCCCGCGGTGCGCTGCCGCCGACGCGCACGACGGTGGCGACCGCGAAGTCCCGGCCCTCCTGGACCCAGCGGTTCAGGTCGTCGGCGATGTCAAGCACTGCCGCCGCCCGCCGCGGTCACCCGGTCCTCGCTCACACCGTCCTCGATGACACGGTCCGGGCGGATCGGCAGGTGCCGGTGACGGACGCCCGTCGCGTGCCAGACGGCGTTGGCGATCGCTGCCGCGGCGCCCACGATGCCGATCTCGCCGATGCCCTTGATCCCGACCGGGTCGTCGGGGTCCGGGTCGTCCACCCAGTCCGCCTCGATGTGCGGCACGTCGGCGTGCGCGGCGACGTGGTAGCCCGCGAGGTCGGGGCCCACGGGTGCGCCCGTGGCCTGGTCCCTGACCGCCTCCTCGTGCAGCGCCATGGAAAGGCCCCAGGTCATTCCGCCGGTCAGCTGGCCGCGCGCGGTCAGCGGGTTGATGATCCGGCCCGCGGCGAAGATGCCGAGCATGCGGCGTACGCGCACCTCGCCGGTGGCGACGTCCACGGCGACCTCGGCGAACTGCGCGCCGTAGGAGTGACGTTCCTTCTGCGTGAGTGTGCCGAGCAGGGCGCCGGTGTCGGCCTTCGCGGTGATGCCCTCGGCGGGGATGTCGCCACCGGGGACGAGCTTGTCCCGCAGTTCGCGCGCGGCGGCCGTGACCGCCCAGCCCCAGGACCGGGTGCCCATCGAGCCGCCCGCGATCATCGCGAAGCCGAAGTCGCTGTCGGCGACCTGGACCCGGACGCGCTCGGGCGCCACCTCCAGGGCGTCGGCGGCGATCAGTGTGAGCGCGGTCCGCGCGCCGGTGCCGACATCGGCGGCGGCGATGCGGACGGTGAACGTCCCGTCGGCCTCGGCCGTCACGCCCGCCGTCGCCGGGCCGACGAGGACCGGGAAGGTCGCCGCGGCCATGCCGGTGCCGAGCAGCCAGCGTCCCTCGCGGCGCACGCGGGGGCGCGGGTCGCGCTCCGCCCAGCCGAACCTGCGGGCGCCCTCCTCGAAGCAGGCGGCGAGGTTGCGGCTGCTGAACGGCAGCCCGGAGACGGGTCCGACCTCCGGTTCGTTGCGAAGGCGCAGCGCGATGGGGTCCACGCCGCACTTCTCGGCCAGTTCGTCGAGCGCGCACTCCAGCGCGAAGGACCCCGGGGCCTCGCCGGGGGCGCGCATCCACGTCGGCGTCGGCACGTCGAGGCGCACCACGCGGGTGTGGGTGCGGTGCGCGTCGGCGTCGTACATCGGGCGTGCGAACCCCGCGCTCGGCTCGACGAATTCATGGACGGTCGAGCTGAGGTTCAGCGCTTGGTGGTCGAGGGCGCGCAGCTGTCCGTCGGGGTCCGCGCCGAGCCGGACGTGCTGCGCGGTGGGGCTGCGGTAGCCGACGAGGGAGAACATCTGTCGGCGGGTCAGCACGACCCGGACGGGTCGGTCGAGTACGGTCGCCGCCATCGCGGCGAGGACCTGGGGGACCCGCAGCCCCTTGGAGCCGAAGGCCCCGCCGACGTGCTCGGAGCGGACCCGCACCGAGCCGGGCTCCAGGGAGAACACCTTCGTCAGCTCGTCGGCGATCCAGTTGCTGCCCTGGTTGGAGTCGACGAGTTCGAGACGGCCGTTGTCCCAGCGCGCGGTCGCCGCGTGCGGTTCCATCGGGCTGTGGTGCTCTTCGGGCGTGGTGTACTGGGCGTCCACGACGTGGGCGCTGGCGGCGAGTTGGGCCTCCAGGTCGCCCTTCTCCGTGTGCATGCCGTCGGCCTCGGGCGTGTAGCTGCCGGGGCGCCCCGCGAAGAACGCGATGTCGTGCGGCTCCTGGGCGTAGTGGACCACCAGGGTCTCGGCGGCCTCCCTGGCCTGCTCGGACGTCTCCGCGACGACGAGCGCCACGGGCCAGCCCACGAAGGGCACCCGATCGTGCTGGAAGACCCCGACGACCGGGTCGGGCGAGCCCATGAGCCCCTGGTAGTGCACGTCGATGCGCGGCGCGTTCCCGTGGTGCAGGACGGTCAGGACGCCGGGCATCGCGAGGGCGGGTTCGGCCTCGACGGAGGTGACGCGGCCGCGGGCGATCGTGGAGAGCACCAGCCAGCCGTGGGCGAGGTCGGTGAAGGGGATCTCGGCGGCGTAGCGCGCGGCGCCGGTGACCTTGTCGCGGCCTTCGACGCGGGTGTGCGCGACGCCGACGGAGCCCGTCACCGCGGTGGGGCCGGTGGTCGTGGTCATCGGGTGGCCTCCTCGGCGAGTTCGGTCAGCAGGGCCACGACGAGGTTGCGCGTGAGCGTCACCTTGTACGCGTTGCCGGACAGCGGCTCGGCCGCGGCCAGTTCGGCGTCCGCCGCGGCGGCGAACGCCTCGGCGGTCGCCGGGCCCCCGGTCAGGGCCCGCTCGGCCGCCCGCGCCCGCCAGGGCCGGGACGCGACCGCCCCGAGGGCGAGGCGCACCTCGTGCACGACACCGTCCCTGACGTCGAGCGCCCCGGCTATGGAGCCGATGGCGAACGCGTACGAGGCACGCTCGCGCACCTTGCGGTAGCGGGAGTGGGCCGCGACCGGTGCGGGCGGCAGCGTGATGCCGGTGATGAGCGCGCCGGGCGGCAGCGCGGTCTCCAGATGCGGGGTGTCCCCCACCGGAAGATAGAACTCCGTGAGCGGCAACTCCCCCGGCCCGTCGAGCGTTTCGTAGGTGACGACGGCGTCGAAGGCGGCGAGCGCCACCCCCATGTCGGAGGGGTGGATGGCCACGCAGTGCTCGGTGGCGCCGAGGATCGCGTGGTTGTGGTGTTCGCCCCGGACGGCGGAGCAACCACTGCCGGGGGTGCGCTTGTTGCACGGCTTGCTCAGGTCGGTGAAGTAGCCGCAGCGGGTGCGCTGGAGCAGGTTCCCGCCGACGGTCGCCATGTTGCGCAGCTGGCCGGAGGCGCCCGCGAGGACGGCCTCGGCCAACGCCGGGTAGCGGCGCCGCACTTCGGGGTGGGCGGCGAGGTCGCTGTTGGTGACGGTCGCCCCGATGCGCAGTCCGCCGTCGTCGGTGGACTCGATGCCGTCCAGGGGCAGTTCGCGTACGTCGACGAGGAGCGCGGGCCGTTCGACGCCGGTCTTCATCAGGTCGACGAGGTTCGTGCCGCCGCCGAGGTAGCGGGCGTCGGGGTCGGCGCCGAGCAGGGCGACCGCCCCGGGCACGTCGTGCGCCCGCTGGTATCCGAAGTCCCTCATACGCTCTCCTTCTCGGCGCGGGCCGCCTCCGCGACGGCCTGCACGATCGACACGTACGCGCCGCAGCGGCAGAGGTTGCCGCTCATCCGCTCGCGGATCTCCTCCGCGGTGAGTTCGGGCACGCCCGCTTCGGGCCGCACGTCGGTGGTGGCGGCGCTCGGCCAGCCCGCCGCGTGCTCCTCGATCACGCCGAGGGCGGAACAGATCTGGCCGGGTGTGCAGTAGCCGCACTGGAGGCCGTCGAGGTCGAGGAACGCCTGCTGCACGGGGTGCAGCCGGTCGCCGTCGGCGACGCCCTCGATGGTGGTGATCTCGCGCCCCTCGGCGGCGACCGCGAGTTGCAGACAGGACACGGCGCGGCGGCCGTCGATCAGCACCGTGCAGGCACCGCACTGGCCCTGGTCGCAGCCCTTCTTGGTGCCGGTGAGGTCGAGCCGCTCGCGCAGCGCGTCGAGCAGGGTGGTGCGGTGGTCGACGGTCAGTGTGTGCTTCTCGCCGTTGATATGGAGGGTGAGGGCACTGGACGTCGATGGGGCCATGAGCAGCCTTCTTTCGCGTATCGCACCGGACGAGGCGGTCCCGGCGCGAGGTTCGGGAGAGGTGGCGCTGTACAGAGAAGGAGAAGGGCGACCAGAGGCGGGAGATCGGCCCGCGCGGCCGTTTCCGGCGCTAGGGTGGCCCTAAGCGGACAGTTGTCCATGAGCCTTCGAACTTAGCGGACAGGTGTCCGCTTAGCAAGGCCGAATCGGGCCGTGAGGCGCGGGAGGAGAGCGAGTGGGGCAGCACAAGGACGCACCCTTGCGCTCGGACGCGCAGCGCAACCGCGAGCGCATCCTGGAAGTGGCCCTGGTGGAGCTGACGCGGGCGAGCGACGCGCCGTTGAGCACGATCGCGCGGAAGGCGGGCGTCGGGCAGGGGACGTTCTACCGCAACTTCCCCAATCGCGAGGCGCTCGTCCTGGAGGTCTACCGCTTCGAGGTCCAGCAGGTCTGCGACGCCGCCTGCCAGCTGCTCCACACCCGGCCGCCCGACCAGGCCCTGCGGGAGTGGATGGACCGCCTCGTGCAGTACGCGATGGCCAAGGCGGGCCTCGCCGACGCCATACGCCGGGCGACCAGCGCGCTCGGCAGCCTGGCGGGGGTGGGCCACGGACCGTTGACGCACGCCGTGGCGGTCCTTTTGGAGGCGAACGAGAAAGCGGGCACCATCCGGTCCGGGGTGACCCCCGACGACTTCCTGCTGGCCATCGCCGGGCTGTGGCAGATCGATCCGCACGGCGAGTGGCAGGCGCGCGCGGGGCGCCTGATGGACCTCGTCATGGACGGGCTGAAAGCCGGCGCTCCGGGGCGCTGAGGGCCTCGGGCGGCGGGGCGCCCAGCACCTCCAGGAGGTGCGCCGCCCCGTCGCGCGCCGAAGGGGTGGCCGTCGTGCTGCCGCGCAGCCGGGTCGCGGTGGCGGCGAGCGAGCCGAGCGTGCGGGCGGAGGCGATGCGGGCGGCGCGGGGCGCGAGGTCCGCGATGACGCCCTCGGCCTCCCGCCAGGCGCCGGCCCCCGTGAGCGCCGCGAGCAGTTCCGCGCCGAACAGGTCGCGGTAGGCGGGGCCGCCGGGGGCCGTCGCGGCCCGGCGCAGGAGCGGGATCGCCCGGTCCCAGCGGCCCAGCCGGGCCAGCACCCAGCCCTGGTGACCGAGGAGTTCGGTGTCGTCGATCCACCAGGCCCAGGGCGGGTCGTGGCGGGAGACGCCGTCCAGGAAGCGGCCGCGGGCCCGGGAGACCAGCGCCTCGGGCTCACGGTCGCCACCGAGCAGGGCGATGGCGTGGGCCCGGCGGATCAGGACGAGGGCCTCCACCCTGGGCGGGAGGGCACGGGAGCCGTACACCCGGGAAGCGGTCTCCAGAGCGGCGCGGGACCTGCCGGTGTGGGCCTGGAGCATGCTGTGGTTCAGCAGCACGAGGCGTGCCGTCCAGCGGTCGCCGCACAGCTCCGCGAGGGCCAGCGCCCGCGCGTTCGCCCGGTGGGCGGGGCGGTGGAGTCCGGCGTCGAAGAGGATCCAGCCGATGACCTCGCACAACTCGGCCAACTCCGCGAGCAGTTCACGGTCCAGGCCTCGCAGCCGCTCGGGGTCGGCGGACAGCTCGGGCACGGACCGCACGGCCTCGCGCGCCGCGGGGACGGCCGCGCGGGCGCCCTGGGTGGCGTCCAGAGCGAGGAGGCGCTGGATGGCGCCGGTCACCCTGGTAAGGGTCGAGACCTGCCGCTCATCGCTCCGACCCGGCATCGCGCGTCCCCCTGTCACGTAGGCCGCACCCCGGCCCTCGCCCCGACGCTATTCCGAAAACCCCCATCGGATTTCCGATGCCTCGTATTTATTTCCGCATTGGATACTTATGTCCGATCGGTCTACGGTCGATACATCGCCACGCTGACGCTCTGAGCACAGAACGTCAGACCGCACTCCCCCCGGAGACCCACCATGTCGAAGATCCTTTTCGTTGTCACCGGCGCCGACCAGTGGACGCTGGCGGACGGCAGCAAGCACCCCACCGGGTTCTGGGCCGAGGAGGCCGTCGCCCCCTACGAGGCGTTCAAGGCCGCCGGCCACGAGATCGTCGTCGCCACCCCGGGCGGCGTGGTGCCCACCGTCGACCGCGGCTCCCTCGCCCCCGAGGCCAACGGCGGCCAGGAAGGCGCGGACAAGGTCGCCGCCTCGCTCGCCGCGTTCACCGAGCTTCAGGGGCCGATCCGGCTGGAGGACGTGGACCTCGCCGACTACGCCGCCGTCTTCTACCCCGGCGGCCACGGCCCCATGGAGGACCTCGCCACCAACGCCGACTCCGGCAGGCTCCTCGCCCTCGCCCTGGAGATCGGCATGCCGCTGGGTGTGGTCTGCCACGCCCCGGCCGCCCTGCTCGCCGCCACGAAGGACGACGGTTCGAACGCCTTCGCCGGGTACCGCCTGACCGGTTTCACCAACGCCGAGGAGCGCCAGGCCGGTCTCGCCGAGCGGGCCAAGTGGCTGCTCCAGGACCGTCTCGTCGAGGCCGGAGCCGACTTCCAGGAGGGTGAGCCGTGGGCCCCGAAGGTGGTCGTCGACCGCAACCTCGTCACGGGCCAGAACCCCGCCTCCTCCGCCCCGCTCGCCACCGAGCTGCTGAAGAAGCTGGCCTGATGCCATGAGCGCCGACCGGCTCGACGAGGTCCTCGACGCCGCCTACGACTGCCTCACGCGGTACGGCGCGCGGCGCACCACGATGGACGACATCGCCTCCGCCATGGGCGTGTCCCGGTCAGCGGTCTACCAGTACGTACGCAGCAAGGACGACGCCTTCCGCCGGCTCGCCGGACGCCTCCATGAGCAGGCGCTCCGGCGGGCCCGGGAGGCGGCCGAGGCGGACGCCCCCTACGGGGAGCGGCTGCACGGCGTCCTGGCCGCCAAGCTCGACCTCGTACTCCAGCTGGCCGGGGACTCCCCGCACGCCACGGAGCTGCTCGACGGGAAGACCCGCCTGTTCGGTGAGATCTGCGGGTCGTTCACCTCGGACCTGCGCCGCCTCCTGATCGCCCTGTTGACCGAGGCGGGCACCGCGGACGGCGTCGAGCCGCCCGAGGCCGCCGACATCTGCGTCGCGCTGGTCGTCGGCCTGGAGTCGATGCCCGGCGCCCGTGGCCTGCTCGCCCCGGCGACCGCCGCCCTCGCCACCGGCCTGCTCGGCGAGGCCCGCTCCTCCCACCAGCACAGCACCGCCCCTTTCCGCACCACCCGAGGAACCTCCTGATGAACACCGCCGTCACACCCACCGACCGCGCCCAAGGCACGGAGGACACCGAAGACACCGCGGCCCTCGTGGCCCGCCTGCGCGCCACCTTCGCCACCGGCCGCACCCGCCCCCTCGCCTGGCGTGAGGAGCAGCTGACCCGGCTGCGCGCCCTGTTCACCGAGAACCGCGAGGCGATAGCGGACGCGCTCCACAGCGATCTGCGCAAGCCGCGCGCCGAGGCGTACGCCGCCGAGGTCGACCTCCCCGTACGCGAGATCGACCACACGCTGACCCATCTGGCCCAGTGGCTCACCCCGACGTCGCTCGGCCAGGAATCCCTCGCCGGGCTGCCGCAGGGCTCCACCGCGGGTACGCAGTACGAGCCACTGGGCACCGTGCTGGTCATCGCGCCCTGGAACTATCCCGTCCAGCTCTCGCTCGTGCCGGTCGCGGGCGCGCTCGCCGCGGGCAACGCCGTCCTCCTCAAGCCGAGCGAGCTGGCCCCCGCCACCTCGGAGCTGATGGCCCGGCTGGTGCCCCGGTACCTGGACCCGGAGGCGGTCGCCGTCGTCGAGGGCGGCGTCCCGGAGACCACCGAGCTGCTCGCCCAGCGCTTCGACCACATCTTCTACACCGGCAACGGCACGGTCGGCCGCATCGTGATGCGCGCCGCCGCCGAGCATCTGACGCCCGTCACGCTCGAACTGGGCGGCAAGTCACCGGTCTTCGTCGACCGGGACGCCGACGTCTCCGTGGTGGCCGCGCGCCTGGCGGACACCAAGTTCCGCAACGCCGGGCAGACGTGCGTCGCGCCCGACTACGTCCTGACCGACCCCGCCACCGCCCGCGCCCTCGAAGTCGCCCTCGCCGAGGCCGTGGAGGGCATGTTCGGCCCGGACCCGCAGTCCTGCGAGGCGTACGGGCGCATGGTGAACCAGCGGCACTTCGACCGCGTGTCCGCCCTGCTCGACTCGGGGACGACGGTGTTCGGCGGGCACACCGACCGCGACGACGTCTACATCGCGCCGACCGTCCTGGCCGGGGTGAAGGGGGACGACCCCGTCATGCGGGAGGAGATCTTCGGTCCCGTCCTGCCCCTCGTCGAGGTCGAGGACCTGGACGAGGCCATCGCCTTCATCAACGACCGCGACAAGCCCCTCGCCCTCTACGGCTTCACGGAGAACGAGACCACCCGGCGGCGCCTCGCCGCGGAGACCTCCTCCGGCGGGCTCGGCTTCGGGCTGCCGATGGCCCATCTGCGCGTCCACGACCTGCCCTTCGGCGGCGTCGGCGAGAGCGGCATGGGCAGCTATCACGGCCCGCACTCCATCGCCGCGTTCAGCCACCGCCGCGCCCGCCTCGACGTGCCCCTCGGCTAGAGCGTGCCGGTCACGCCCTGCGGCCCCGTGCGCGCGCAGAAGGTCACGGGGCCGTAGTGGGCGGCGGGCGCGCTGGTCGTATGCGCCCAATAGCGGTCGCCGTAGGACCAGTGCCACCACTCCGTGGGGTAGTTGACCAGGCCCGCCGTGGTCAGCGCGGCGCCGAGGGTGCGGCGGTTGCGGCGGGCCTGGGCGGAGATGCGGTCGGTGTCGGTGTAGCAGGCGCCGTCGCTCTCCTCGGGGCTCGCGTTCACCGGTGTCCCGAGGTCGAGTTCGACGCCCGCGGCGGTGCACAGCGTCACGTCGACGGCGGCGCCCGCGACGTGCGGGCCCACCTCCGGCGGTGACAGGGAGCGGCTCGTCTGCCGGTGCAGGTGGTCGGCCGACCAGTCGGGGTGGGCGCGCCTCAGCTCGGCCGCGTACTCCTCGAAGTACTTGATCTGGAGGTCGAGCGGGCGGTAGCCCTCGGTGACCAGCAGCCGCAGCCCCTCAGGCAGCAGCCGGGCGGCGCGGGCCAGGCGCCATACGACGCCCTCGCGCAGCTGGGCGTAGGCCCCCGCCGGGTCCGCGAGGCGCTCGTCGACGTCGACGAACGGCAGATGGCGCAGGTCGACGAGGGCCTCGCCGCATTCGTGGACCGGGATGCCGACCACGCGGGGATCGCTCATGAGGATGATCGACGGCACGCTCGGCCCCTTCTCGTGTCAGGAGTGACGGGCACAGCTCCGGGGGCGGGCTGCCGCCCGCCCCCGGAGTCCCCCGCCTCGCGGTGGCCCGACGCGAAGGACGGCCCATACGGCCGGCGTCGCGGTCGTATGGGCCGTGCCGTGCAGGCAACAAAGGCCTTTCCCCCGTTAGATCCCCCGTTGCTGTCGACCCCTTGGTGCCGCCGACACGTAGAGCATCGCGCGGGCCGCTGCAAGTTCTCTGCAAAATCACGGCAAGTGCCTCCATGGCCGCGGTGGGAGCCGCGGCGGTCACATGCCCGGTTCATCCCGCTCCCGCGCCTCGTACGCGGTGAAGACCTCCCGTGCCTCGGCGCGCAGCGCGAGCGCCTGTGCGCGGTCGCCCACGGCCTCGCGCGCCGTGGCGAGATCGCGCAGGGTCCGCGCCCGGGGCAGCGGCAGCTCCAGCGCGGCCCAGTGGGCGGCCGCCGCCGTCAGGTGCTTCTCCGCGGCGTCGGGACGGCCCGCGGCGAGTTCGCACTCGCCGAGGGTGCGCAGGGCGAGCGCTTCGCCGAAGCGGTCGTGGTGGTCGCGGCACGTCTCAAGGACGCCCCGCAGGTCGGCGGCCGCCTCGTCGCAATGGCCGAGGCGGAAGCGGCACTTGGCCCTCGCCTGCACCGCGTACGCCGACATGAGCGGGTCCCCGATGAGGCGCAGCAGGTCCACCGCTTGTCCCGCCAGCTCCTGCGCCTCCTCGTACGCGCCGAGCGCGCGGTGCACGAGGCTGAGCGAGCGCAGCGTGAGCGCCTCGCCGCGGCGGCTGCCGAGCCTGCGGTAGGCCCGCAGGGACTCGTCGAGGAGGACGAACGCCTCCTCGTGCTCGCCCAGTTCGAGGTGGACCGTGCCTGCGAACCGACAGGAGAGCCCGAGCCCCGGGTCGTCCTGGAGCCCGCGGAAGCCCTCGACGGCCTGGGAGAGCACGTCGAGCGCGGAGCGCAGCCGACCCGCCTCGCGCAGGGCGCTGCCGAGCCCGGCGAGGGCGGCGGCCCTGCCGCGCGCGTCACCGAGTTCGGCGCAGAGCCCGGCGGCCTGGCGGAAGTAGTCCTGCGACTCGTCGAACCGGTCCTGTTCGTAGCGGAGCTGGCCGAGCCCGATGAGCAGCAGGGCCTCTCCGGAGTGGTCCTCGGCGCGGCGGGCGGCCGCCAGGGCCGCGTCGTGGCTGCGCCACCAGGCCTCGAAGCGGTTGCCCACCGCGTACGCGGACGAGCACAGGGCGGCGGCGGCCTCGCAGGCCAGGGTGTGCAGGTCGTAGGCGGCGGCCCGCTCGACGGCGGCGGCGAACGCGTCGGCCTCGGCCTCGAACCAGGCGGACGGGTCGGCGAGCGCCCGCCGGGTGGCCTCGGGCCCGACGGGCCGCACGAGGTGGCGCATGGCGTCCGACGCGGCGCCGACCGGGCCGCCGGAGTCCAGGAAGCCGCGGTGCAGTTCGACCGCGCCGGACGGGGTGGCGGAGGCGACGCGACCGGTGAGCCAGAGCCCGGCGCCGAGCGCCCTGCCGACGGCGGCGGAGCGTTCGGCGGGGGTGTCCTCGGCCTCGGCGCGCTCGGCGGCGTACACCTGTACGAGGTCGTGGGGTCGGTACCGGGGCTGTCCGGCGCGGTCGACGACGGTGCAGTGCAGCAGCTGGGCGTCGATCAGCTGCTCCACGACGCGCTCCGCCTCGGTCTCCGTCACGTCGAGGAGAGCGGCGACCACCCAGGAGGCGACGTCCGGCGCGGCGAGCAGGCCGAGGCGGCGCAGCGCGGTGCGGGCCGGGGCGTCCAGGGCCCGGTAGCTCAGGCCGAGCCCGGCGCGGACCTCCAGGTCCCCGACGGAGAGTTCGTCCAGGCGGTGGTGTTCGTCGGCGAGTCTCTCGGCGAGTGTGCGGGCCGTCCAGTGTCTGCGGGTGGCGAGGCGGGCCCCGGCGATGCGCAGGGCCAGCGGCAGTCCGCCGCACAGCTCGACGATGCGGCGGACGGCGTCGGGCTCGTCGCGTACGCGTTCGGCGCCGGCGACCCGGGCGAGCAGGTCGGCGCCGGGCTGGGTGTCGAGCACGTCGAGGTCGGTGCGGTGGGTGCACGGCAGCGCGCCGAGCCGGGCGCGTGCGGTGATCAGCACGCCGCAGGTGGCACTGCCCGGGAGCAAGGGGCGCACCTGGGACTCGCTGCCCGCGTCGTCGAGGACGAGCAGGACGCGGCGCCCCGCCACCAGACTCCGGAAGAGATCCCTCCGTTCGGCGTCTCCCTCGGGCGGGTTGGCCCCGAGGGCGCGCAGCAGGCGGCCGAGTACCTCGCCCGGGGCCACCGGGTCGGTGGCCCCGCGCAGTTCGGCGTAGAGCTGGCCGTCCGGGTAGGCGGCGGCGACGCGGTGGGCGGCGGTGACGCCGAGGACGGACTTGCCGATGCCGCCGGGTCCGGTCACGGCGACGACCGGCATGGTCTCGCGCGAAGCGTCTCCCGTGAGCGCGGCTTGCACCGCGCTGAGCTGCTCCTCGCGTCCGGTGAAGTCACCGATGGCGGGCGGCAGAAGGGCCGGGGCGGGCATCGGGGCCTCGTCGCGGGAGCGGGCGGCGGGCACGCGTTCGCCGTCGGTGGGGCCCGGTGTGCTCGCCGCCGCGGGCAGCAGGTCCTCGTCCGCCCGCAGGATGGCCTCGTGCATCGCCCTCAGCCCCGGCCCGGGGTCGATGCCCAGCTCCTCGGCGAGTACGTCGCGGCCCTCCGCGTACACCGCGAGCGCGTCGGCCTGGCGGCCCAGCCGGTAGAGGGCGAGCATCAGTTGGCCGCGCAGCCGCTCGCGCGTGGGGTGGGTGGCGACGAGGGCGGTGAGTTCGCCGACCAGCTCCGTCTCGCGGCCCGCCTGGGCGAGGTCCGCGGCGATGCGCTCCTCCAGTGCCGCCTGCCGGGCCTCCTCCAGCTGGTCGGCCATGGCCCGCAGCGTCTCGCCTATCCCGCCGAGGGCGGGGCCTCGCCAGAGCGCGAGGGCCTCGCTCAGGAGCCGGGCGGCGCCGGCGTGATCACCGGCGGCCGCCGCCTGCCGCCCCTGTGCCGTGAGCCGCTCGAACGCGACGCGGTCGACGACTTCCGCGTCCGCGTGGATCAGATATCCGGGCGGTTGTGTCTCGATGACGTCGGCGGACAGCGCGCGGCGCAGCGCCGAGACGTACGACTGGATCAGGGACCGGGCCGTGTCCGGCGGCCGGTCACCCCAGATCGCGTCGATCAGGGCGTCGGCGGAGACCACCCGGCCGGGCTCGAGGAGCAGCGCGGCGAGCAGCGCCCGCGGTTTGGGGCCGCCGAGCGCCAGGCGGCGCCCCTCGCGCCATGCCTCGACCGGTCCCAGCAAGCGGTAGTGCATGTCCGTTTCCACGCCCATCTCCATGGGTCCTTGCCCCGCACCGCCCCCGCTCCCTGATCCCCGCTCCTCGAACCCCTCGCCGTACCCCTGCCCCCGATCGACTGGTCATGGTACGTCCGCTCGGCGCCAACTCCCCTTCGAGCACAGGGAATCAGCCATCGATTACGCATAGTGGTCACTTACACGAAAGGCAGGCACCGATGCGCAGCTTGTACGTCATCGCCCACCCCGAGGCGACCCACCACATCGAGCGTGTGGTGGGCGGCTGGCACGACTCGCACCTCACCGCGTCGGGCCGGACCGCGGCGGCCTCCATCGCCCGGGCGCTGCGGGAGCAAATCCCCGAGGGCGCGGACGTGGAGCTGATCTCATCGGATCTGCGCCGCGCGCGGCAGACGGCACAGGCGGCGGGGGAACTCCTCGGCGTGGAGCCGGTCCTGGACCGGCGGCTGCGGGAGAAGTCCTACGGGGAGGCCGAGGGGCGGTCCCAGGAGTGGCTCGACCGGCGGTTCGTCCCACCGCCGGCCGAGGGTGACCGGATGAACCACCATGAGGGCGTCACGGGTGCCGAGACCAGGGGCGAGTGCGCGCGGCGCGTCTACGCGGTGATGGACGAGCTGCTGCGCCGCCCCGCCGCCCACCAGATCGTCGTGACGCACGGGTTCGCCCTGACGTTCGTCGTGGCGGCCTGGATCAGGATGCCGTTCGAGTCGCTCCACTCGGTCAGCTTCCGGGCGCCCGCCGGCAGCATCACGGTGCTGCGCGAGGACGACTTCTTCCACAACCGGCAGGTCGTCAGCCTCGGCGACGTCCGTCACCTCGGCTGACGACCTGGAGTGAGGGGCGTTACGCGCCGCTCGCGTCGAGCATGTCCTCGCGCTCCACGATCTTCACGCGCTCGCGGCCCTGCGGCTCGCCGAGCGCCTTCTCCGCGGCGTCGAGGCGGTACCAGCCCTCCCATGTGGTGAAGCGGACGTTCCGCTCGCCGAGGAAGGCGTCGACGGCCTCCGGGGCGGGGGCGCCGGGGGTGTGCAGGCGGCCGTTCTCGTGGTCATCGAGGAGGCTGGCGACCGTCTCGTTGGCGTCCCCCTTGGTGTGTCCGATGAGGCCCACGGGGCCGCGGCGGATCCAGCCGGTGACGTAGGTCGACTGAAGGTGCTCGCCGGTCTCCTCGATCACGCGGCCCGCCTGGTCGGGGACGGTGCCCGACGCGACGTCCCAGGGCAGCTTGGGCAGTTCGTCGGAGAGGTAGCCGACGGCGCGGTACACGGCGCCGAGGTCCCAGTCCTTGAACTCGCCGGTGCCCTTGACGTTGCCGGTGCCGTCCAGGGCGGTGCGCTCGGTGCGCAGGCCGACGACCTTGCCGTCCTCGCCGAGGATCTCGACGGGCGACTCGAAGAAGTGCAGGAAGAGCTTGTGCGGGCGGTCGCCGACGTCGCGGATCGCCCAGTTCTCCAGGGTCTTGGCGACCATGTCGGCCTGCTTGTTGCCGCGGCGCGTGGCGATCGACCCGTCGTCGTAGTCGATGTCCTCGGGGTCGACGATGACCTCGATGTTCGGGGAGTGGTCCAGCTCGCGCAGCTCCATCGGGCTGAACTTCGCCTGGGCGGGGCCGCGGCGGCCGAAGACGTGGACCTCCAGCGCCTTGTTGGCCTTGAGGCCCTCGTGGACGTTGGCCGGGATCTCGGTCGGCAGCAGTTCGTCGGCGGTCTTGGCGAGGATGCGGGCCACGTCGAGCGCGACGTTGCCGACGCCGAGGACGGCGACCTTCTCCGCCTCCAGCGGCCAGGTCCGCGGCACGTCGGGGTGACCGTCGTACCAGGAGACGAAGTCGGCGGCGCCGTAGGAGCCGTCGAGGTCGATGCCCGGTATGTCCAGGGCCCGGTCGGCCGTCGCACCGGTGGAGAAGATCACGGCGTCGTAGAAGGTGCGCAGGTCGTCCAGGCTGATGTCGCCCGGGTAGTCGACGTTGCCGAAGAGGCGGACCTGGGGCTTGTCGAGCACCTGGTGCAGGGCCGTGATGATGCCCTTGATGCGCGGGTGGTCGGGCGCGACGCCGTAGCGGATCAGCCCGAACGGCGCCGGCATGCGCTCGAAGAGGTCGATCGACACACCGGGTTCGACCGCCACCGCGGACTTCAGCAGCGCGTCGGCGGCGTAGATCCCGGCGGGGCCGGCTCCGACAATGGCTACCCGCAGAGGGCGAGGCATGTTCAGGTTCCCTTCGAGCGGTGGAGGAGTACTCTCCGGGAAGCCTAAACTAAGGCAAACCTAAGTAAGTAGCCGGGTCTGCTTTATGACCCCATAAGGCTGCCTTATGAGTCTCGCATGCGCACGAACGGCGTCAGGGCCGGCCCGCGCGGGCCGGCCCTGACGCCGTGATCAGCACCGTCGCGCGGATCAGGGCGGACGGTCGTACGGATCAGACCAGGTCGAACCGGTCCAGGTTCATGACCTTGTCCCACGCCGCGATGAAGTCCTTGACGAACTTCTCCTTCGCGTCGTCGCTGGCGTAGACCTCCGCGAGCGCCCGCAGTTCGGAGTTCGACCCGAAGACGAGGTCGGCGCGGGTGCCGGTCCACTTGACCTCGCCCGTGGCGATGTCGCGCCCCTCGAACGTGTCCTGGGCCTCGGACGTCGACTTCCACTCCGTGCCCAGGTCGAGCAGGTTGACGAAGAAGTCGTTGGTCAGCGTCCCGGGGCTGGTGGTGAGGACGCCGTGCTGGGAATCCTGGTAGTTCGCGCCGAGGACGCGCAGGCCACCGACGAGGACCGTCAGCTCGGGGGCGCTCAGGGTCAGCAGGTTCGCCTTGTCCAGCAGCAGGTACTCGGCCGGCAGGCGGTTGCCCTTGCCGAGGTAGTTGCGGAACCCGTCGGCGGTCGGCTCCAGGGCGGCGAACGACTCGACGTCCGTCTGCTCCTGCGTGGCGTCGACGCGTCCCGGTGTGAAGGGGACCTCGACGTCGAACCCGGCGTCCTTGGCGGCCTGCTCGACACCCGCGGCGCCGGCGAGCACGATCAGGTCGGCGAGCGAGACCCGCTTGCCGCCGCTCTGCGCGGAGTCGAAGGTCTCCTTGATGCCTTCGAGGGTGCGCAGCACCGTGGCCAGCCGGTCGGGCTGGTTGACCTCCCAGCCGCTCTGCGGCTCCAGGCGGATGCGCGCGCCGTTGGCGCCGCCGCGCTTGTCGCTGCCGCGGAAGGAGGAGGCGGCGGCCCACGCCGTGGACACCAGCTGGGACACCGAGAGGTCCGAGGCGAGGATCCGGCTCTTCAGGTCGGCGATGTCCGCGGCGTCGATGACCTCGTGCGCGGCCTCGGGCAGGGGGTCCTGCCACACCAGCGTCTCCGCCGGGACCTCCGGGCCGAGGTAGCGCACGACCGGGCCCATGTCGCGGTGGGTCAGCTTGAACCAGGCGCGGGCGAAAGCGTCCGCGAACGCGTCGGGGTTCTCCAGGAAGCGGCGCGAGATCTGCTCGTAGGCCGGGTCGAACCGCAGCGAGAGGTCCGTCGTCAGCATCGTCGGGGCGTGGGTCTTCGCCCCGTCGTGGGCGTCGGGGACAGTGCCCGCGCCCGCGCCGTCCTTCGGCCGCCACTGGTGCGCGCCCGCGGGGCTCTTGAACAGCTCCCACTCGTAGCCGAACAAGATCTCGAAGAAGCTGTTGTCCCAGGCGATCGGCGTGTTCGTCCAGATGCCCTCAAGGCCGCTGGTGATCGCGTCGGCTCCCTTGCCGGTGCCGTACGTGCTCTTCCAGCCGAGGCCCTGCTGCTCCATCGGGGCGGCCTCGGGGTCGTCGCCGACGTGGTCGGCCGGGCCCGCGCCGTGCGTCTTGCCGAAGGTGTGGCCACCGGCGATCAGGGCGACGGTCTCCTCGTCGTTCATCGCCATCCGGCGGAACGTCTCGCGGATGTCGCGGGCCGCGGCGATCGGGTCCGGATTGCCGTTCGGACCCTCGGGGTTGACGTAGATGAGGCCCATCTGGACCGCGCCGAGGGGGTTTTCCAGCTCGCGGTCGCCGGTGTAGCGCTCGTCGCCGAGCCAGGTGGTCTCGGGGCCCCAGTAGACGTCCTCGTCGGGCTCCCACACGTCCTCGCGGCCACCGGCGAAGCCGAAGGTCTCGAAGCCCATCGACTCCAGGGCCACGTTGCCGGTGAGGATCATGAGGTCGGCCCACGAGATGCTCTGGCCGTACTTCTTCTTGACCGGCCACAGCAGACGGCGGGCCTTGTCGAGGCTGGCGTTGTCCGGCCAGCTGTTGAGGGGCGCGAAGCGCTGCTGCCCGGCCCCGGCGCCGCCGCGGCCGTCGCTGATGCGGTAGGTGCCCGCGCTGTGCCAGGCCATCCGGATCATGAACGGGCCGTAATGGCCGAAGTCCGCGGGCCACCAGGGCTGCGAGGTCGTCAGGACCTCCGCGATGTCACGCTTCACGGCCGACAGGTCGAGGGCCTTGAACGCCTCGGCGTAGTCGAACTCCTCGCCGAGGGGGTTGGCCACGGCGGGGTTCTTCGCGAGGATCTTCAGGTTCAGCCGCTCCGGCCACCACTGGCGGTTTCCGCCGCCCTGGGTCGGGTGCGGGGCACGCCCGTGCGCGACCGGGCAGCCGGTCACCTCCTCCGGCTTGGGGTCGGTGACGATCGCGTCATGGTTCTCAGTCATGCGAATCCTTCCGGACGGGGCGGATCACGATGCGGAGCTGCGGACGGTCGCGTCCACGAACCTGGCCCGGGTCAAGTCACGTACTTTTCCCCGCTGTTGCCCTGACTCTTGGCCGACAGCCGGATCCGATCCTACGATGGACCATGTCCAAGTCAATACGACAGACAGGCCCGCCCGAAGTCATTTGTCGAACGAAGCACAGTGAGGCTGGTGGCCATGAGTGACCTGCTGCAACGACTGCGCGGACGCGGCTGGCGGATGACCGCTCAGCGCCGGGTGGTCGCCGAGGTGCTCAACGGCGACCACGTCCACCTCACCGCGGACGAGGTGCTCGCGCGGGCCACCACCCGGCTGCCGGAGATCTCCCGCGCCACGGTCTACAACACCCTCGGCGAACTGGTCTCGCTCGGTGAGGTGATCGAGGTGACGGCCCACGGCCGCGCCAAGCGCTACGACCCGAACGCCCACCGCCCCCACCAGCATCTGGTCTGCTCGGACTGCGGCACCATCCGGGACGTGCACCCCGGCGGCGATCCCCTGGCCGACCTGCCGGACTCCGAGCGGTTCGGCTACACCGTGTCCGAGGCCGAGGTCACCTACCGGGGCCGCTGCCCCGACTGCGCCCGCCCGTAGCCCGGGCGGGCACAGTCGGGGTGTGGCTGCGCCCTACGGCGCCATCTCGTACGCCCCGGCCAGGGATTCGACGGTCGCCCACACGCGCGCCGAGCGGGCGTCGTCGACGACCGGGCGGCGTACCGCGCCCAGCGCCCAGCTCTGCTGCGCCTCGGTGGCGGAGTCCTTGCCGTGCAGTTCGACGGCGTGGGCGGAGAAGTCGCGTACCAGGACCGCGAACAGCTCGTCGAGGACGTCCTCGTCGAGACCGGTCAGACGCGCCTGCTCCAGGATCAGCTGGCCGTGCACGACCAGCGCGAACAGCTGGCCGACAGCGAGGAGGAGGTCCAGGTCGCGGCTCTGCTCCTCGTCGGGGGCGGCGGTCCTCACGAACTCGCACAGGGCGTCGGCCTGTTCGCGGAAGCGGGCGACGTTGGGCACCTCGGCAAAGGTGTCGTAGGCGGTGCGCCAGTCGTGGAACCGTACGGAGCCGAGGCCCCGGGCCGGCCCCTGCCGGAAGAGGAAGTCGTCGTCGGCGGCGTCCAGGCGGGTCGGTACGGGCTCGTACGGCGCCGGGTCCAGGAGGTGGTTGCGCATGAACTTCAGGATCAGCGCGAGGTTGACGTGGACCGTGCCCTCCAGCTTGGGCAGGCCGCGGATCTCGATGGCCGCCTGGGCGAAGTAGTTGTCCTTCTCGAAGCCCTTGGCGGCGATGACGTCCCACATCAGGTCGATGACCTTCTCGCCCTCCGTGGTCACCTTCATCTTCGTCATGGGGTTGAAGAGGAGGTAGCGGCGGTCGTCGGGGCCCGCGGAGCGGAAGTAGTCGACGGCGCGGTCGCTGAACAGCTTCATGCCGACGAGGCGGACGTAGGCGTCGGTCAACTCCCGGCGCACGTGCGGGAAGGCGGTGACGGGGCGGCCGTAGAGGATGCGGCCCTGGGCGTGGGTGACGGCCTCGTACATAGCGTGCTCGCAGATGCCGATCGAGGCGGTGCAGAGGTTGAACTTGCCGACGTTGACGGTGTTGAGCGCGGCGTCGAAGGCGGCCCGGCCGGTGTGCAGGACGTCGGCGGCGGAGACCGGGTAGTCCTCCAGGCGGAACTCGCTGACGTACTTGGACGAGTCGACGACGTTCTTGACGAGGTGGTACGCGGGGTGGCGGCTGTCGGCGGCGAAGAAGACGTAGCCGTCGGGGCCCTCGATGTCGGTACGGCGGCCGAAGACGGAGACCAGACCGGCCGCGTTGCCGTTGCCGATGTAGTGCTTGGAGCCGGTGGCGCGGAAGCCGCCGTCGGCGTCGGGGGTGAGGAGCATGTCGGTGGAGTAGATGTCGGCGCCGTGCGTCTTCTCGGACAGGCCGAAGGCGAACACCTCTCCCTGGTCGAGGAGTTCGGCCGCGCGGGTGCGCGCGGCGGCGTTGTCGCTCTGCCAGACCGGGCCGAGGCCGAGGATGGTGACCTGCCACGCGTACCAGTAGTCGAGCCCGTAGAACCCGAAGATCTCGTTGAGGGCGGCGATCCGGGCGGTGTCCCAGCGCTGGTCACCCTGCCCCTCCCCCGCGGCGGAGGCCGGGGTGAGGAAGGTCGCGAACAGCTTCTCCTTGGCGGAGAACTCCAGGAAGTCCGCCAGCCAGGCACGGGAGCGGTAGTCCTCGATCAGCTTGCGCTTGCCGCGGGCCTCGAACCAGTCGACGGTCGCGCGCAGCAGCCTGCGGGTCTCGGGGTCGAAGTGCGTCGGGTCGTAGGTGCGCGGGTTGAACAGCAGCGCGTCGGCCATGGTGTCCGCCTTTTCCTGGTCGGGAGTTGAGGTGAGGGGGGCCGGTTCAGGCCGGGGGGCCGAGCCGGTGGAGGGTGGCGATCACGTCGTCGAGCCAGGCGATGGTCATGCGTTCGTACGCGATGCCGCCGCGCAGCACGACGTGCTGGAGCTGCTGCCCTGCGTCGGGGGCCGTCGGCGCCTCGGGGCCCGTGAAGTCGCGCAGCTCCCCCGCGAGGTAGCGGGCGAGCCGGTCGGCGTGCGCCTCGCGGTGCCGCTCGACCTCACGGATCAACGCGACCGGGTCGTCGAACGCGGCGCCGCGGATCTTCACGGCCAGCTCGTGCCGGACGCTCTCGGGCGCGATGGGCTCGTGCAGCCACTCGGCCAGGACGGACCGCCCCCGAGCGGTGACGGAGTACTCCTTCTTGTCCGGCCGCGTCTGCTGCGCCACCTCGCGGGCGTCGATCCAGCCGTCGCCCTCCATGCGTTTGAGGACGCGGTAGATCTGCTGGTGGGTGGCGGTCCAGAAATAGCCGATGGACCGCTCGAACCGCCGGGCCAGCTCATAGCCGGAGCCCGGCTGCTCCAGCAGCGAGACGAGGATCGCGTGCTCTAGCGCCATACGCCGATCTTTCTATGCAATTCGTTGCATAGACAAGTGGCGTCGCCCCGGTGAGACGCGGCTCACCTGGGACGTCGTGTCACCCCAGGAAGCTGAGCCGGACCTTGCGGTCGGGATTGTCGACGTTCGTGTCGACCAGGCACACCGACTGCCAGGTGCCCAGCTCCAGGCTCCCGGCCACCACCGGAAGCGTCGCGTGCGGCGGGACCAGGGCGGGCAGGACGTGGTCGCGGCCGTGGCCGGGGCTGCCGTGGCGGTGCTGCCAGCGGTCGTCGGCGGGGAGCAGGGTGTGCAGCGCGGCGAGCAGGTCGTCGTCGCTGCCGGCGCCCGTCTCCAGGACCGCGATGCCCGCCGTGGCGTGCGGGACGAAGATGTTCAGGAGGCCGTCGCGGCCGGCCGCCGCCTCGCGCAGGAAGGCTTCGCAGTCGCGGGTGAGGTCGTGGACCTTCTCGGTCGAACCGGTGGTGATCCGCAGGACTCGGGTGGTGAACGCGTCGGGCATACGGCCATCCTCCCTCATCCCGTCTCCCGATCCGCGTATCCCGGCCGCTCGCGGGAAGATCCCCGGCCCCGGCGCAGTTAGTGGAAGCGTGAACGACATCGGGGTACGTGACACGGCCGCCGCAGCGGCGGCGCAGGACGTTGACGTGGTCGTCATCGGCGCGGGCCAGGCGGGCCTGTCCGGCGCCTACCACCTGCGGCGGGCCGGCTTCGAGCCCGACCGGGACTTCGTGGTCCTCGATCACGCGCCCCGGCCCGGCGGCGCCTGGCAGTTCCGGTGGCCTTCCCTGACGTACGGCAAGGTGCACGGCATGCACGCACTCCCCGGCATGGAGCTGACGGGCGCCGACCCCGCGCGTCCGTCGTCAGAGGTCATCGGGGAGTACTTCACGGCGTACGAGGACCGCTTCGGCCTGCGGGTGCGGCGCCCCGTCGATGTGCGCGCGGTGCGCGAGGGCGAGGGCGGCCGGCTGCTGGTGGAGACCTCGGCGGGCATCTGGTCCACACGCGCGCTGATCAATGCGACGGGCACCTGGGACCGGCCGTTCTGGCCGCGCTACCCCGGCCAGGAGACGTTCCGCGGGCGGCAGGTGCACACGGCGCTCTACCCGGGGCCGGAGGCCTTCGCGGGGCAGCGGGTGATCGTCGTCGGCGGTGGCGCGTCGGGCACCCAGCACCTCATGGAGATCGCCCCCTACGCGGCCGGGACCACCTGGGTCACCCGGCGGCCCCCGGTGTTCCGCGAGGGGCCGTTCGACGAGGACTGGGGGCGCTCGGCCGTCGCCATGGTGGAGGAGCGCGTACGTCGGGGGCTGCCGCCGCGCAGTGTGGTGTCGGTGACCGGCCTGCCCGTGAACGACGCGATCCGCCGGGCGCGCGCCGACGGGGTCCTCGACCGGCTGCCGATGTTCGACCGGATCACACCGACCGGCGTCGCCTGGGACGACGGACGCCGCGTCGACGCGGACGTGATCCTCTGGGCGACGGGCTTTCGCGCCGCGATCGACCACTTGGCGCCGCTGCGGCTGCGCGAGCCGGGCGGCGGCATCCGTATGGAAGGCACCAAAGCGGCCGCCGACCCGCGCGTCCACCTGGTGGGCTACGGACCTTCGGCCAGCACGATCGGCGCCAATCGCGCGGGGCGCGCGGCCGTACGGGAGATCCAGCGGAGCATCGCAGGTCAGATGGGTGAGCAGTCAGACTTGTCGGTCCAGCCCGCTACGCACTTGTAGAGGGTGAAGGGGGTGTTGTAGCCACGGGCCGCGCCGAGCCTGTTGTACTCGTCCACGGTGATGCGCTGTGCCACGTAGTGGTCGGTCGCCGTGCCCTCGGCCGTGTCGGAATAAGGGGGCTGGGTGCTGGTCGGCGTGGGCGTCGGTGTGCTCGTGCCGGTCGGTGTCGGGGTCGGTGTCGGGGTGGGTGAGGCGCTGTCGTCGATGTCCCAGAAGCGGAGGAGGTGGTACGCGGAGCAGGTGTTCACGTCCAGGACGTAGGAGGCGGCGGTCCCGCACTGGGCCGGCCCGGTGCCCGGGTCGACGGGGTGTCCGTGCCCCATGCCGGTGATCTCGTAGGTCTCCACCGTGTCGCCGTACACCCGGTGCGGATAGCCGGCGACCGTGTCCGTGGTGTCCGGCACTTGATCGGTGCCGTTCACGTTGGTGAACTGCTCCATCAGTTCGGTGGCGTTCATGGGTTTCACGGTCGTATCCGTGGTGCCCTGCCAGATCGAGACCTTCGGACGGGGCCCGGAGTACGAAGAGGCCGCCCTGACCCTGTCTCCCCACTCCTTGGCGCTCCTGTTGACGCCAGGGCTCATACAGGTGAAGGCGGTGGAGACCGAGTTGGCGCAGCCGTGGGGCAGGCCGGCGATTATCCCCCCGCCGGAGAAGACGTCGGGGTAGGCCGCCAGCATGGCGGAGACCATGCCTCCACCCGCCGAGAGGCCGCTGGCGTAGGCGCTCTTCGCGCCACTGTCCTTCTTCGCGCGGTCGACCATCTGCTTGATCGACAGCGCCTCTCCGGAGTCCCGCCGCGTGTCGCCGGGCTCGAACCAGTTGAAGCAGGAGTTCGAGTTGTTCACTGACTGCTGCTGCGGCAGGACCAGTGAGAACTTGTACGTGTCGGCCAGGCCCAGCCAGCCGGTGTGGGCCGCATAGGACGCGGCGTTCTGCGTGCAGCCGTGAAGGGCGACGACGACAGGACGTCCGTCGGGCAGACCTGGGGGGACGTAACGGAACATGCGAAGGTTGCCGGGGTTGGATCCGAACCCCGTGACTTCTTGCGGGGTGGCCGCCGCGCGCGCCGGACCGGACGACGACACGACGGACAGTACGGCGACGAGCAGGACGGCCAGTGCCGCGGCGAACGCGGCGGCTGGTCGGCGGCCGACCGCGGGCAGGGGGCAGAGATGTGGCATGGGGAGAGACCTCCACGTTCGGCTCTGTGATGACGGCCCTCACGGGGTTGTGTGGAGGCTAGGGGCGCCGGTGTCGTCCGCGCCTTGGGGTGGCGGTCACCTTTCTGCGCTGGTGAGCGGGGTCTGGTGCGTCGAGATGCAAGGCGGAGGAGGGCGGCAACGCGGAGCGTTGACAACCGACGACAACACGGCAGATCGGCGTGCCAGACCCCGCGGCCCGCGGCATGATCCGCCGGACAGGCCCTAGTGGCTGCCCAGTCGATGCAACTTCAGAGCCAGTTGGAGCTCCAGGGCCCTGGTGGGGCTGTTCCAGTCGGCGCCGAGGAGTTGGGCGACCCGGTCCAGTCGCTGCACGACGGTGTTGACGTGCACGTGCAGGGCGTCCTTGGCCTTGGACAGGCTCGCGCCATGGGTGTAGTAGGCGTCGAGCGTCAGGACGAGCTGGGTGCCGCGTTGCTGGTCGTAGGCGAGAACGGGGCCCAGGTAGCGCTGCACGAAACCGTCGAGGTCGGATCGGTCGCCGAGCAGGACTCCGAGGAAACCCAGTCCGGCGATGTCGCTGCCGTCCCCGGTGCGGCCCAGGGCGTGCAGGGCGTTGAGGCAGCGGCCCGCTTCTGAGTACGTGCCCGGGAGCTGTTCGGGGCCGGTGGCCGGTCCCGCGGAGCCCACGGTGACGGGCGCGCCGGCCGCCTTGCCGAGGTCTCTGGCCAGTTCGGCGGCGAGTGCGCCGGGGTCCGACGACGGGACGAGCAGCACGATGTGGCCGTCGTGGATACCCGCGAGCCCGCCCAGTGAGCGGGCGTGGCGCACGGCTTCTGCGAACAGATGCGAACGCGGCTCGTTGTCGGTGTCCAGGGTGAGCACGGCGTGGGGCCGGGAGAGGTTGATGCCGAGCTTGCGGGCGCGGAGGGCCATGCTGCCGCCGTCGTGGCGTCCGCCGGTCTTGTGGCCGGTGAGCAGGTCGTCGAGGAGTTCGCCGCGGACGCGGTCCTCGGCCTCGGCGACAGTGCGGCGCAGCAGCAGGAGGAGGGCGGCGACCAGGGCGGCGCGTTCGAACAGGCGGCGGTCGGGGTCGGCCAGGTCCGCGCGTGAGGTCAGGACGATGCTGCCGAGCAGTTCGGAGCCGGCCAGGACGGCGCACACCCAGGTGCCGTCCACCGGGACGGCGCGGCCACCGGTGCGGGAGGCCGTGATGCCCTGGGGCGAAGGGGTGAGGGGGGCGGTGCCTGCGCGGGCCATCTCCGTGCCGTCGGGGTCGTGGAGGGCGATGCCGCCGCCGAGCAGCGCGGCGATCTCGCGGACCAGGTCGTCGACGGTCGCACCGCGCAGGACCAGGTCGGTGAGGCGGTCGTGGGCGTCGGCGGCGCGGCGCAACGCCGTGCTGTGGGCCCGCGCGGTCTCGTTGGCCGTGTTGAGTTCGACGAGCGCGGAGCGGGTCTCCTCCAGCATGCGCGCGCTGTCGATGGCGACGGCGGCGTGGTCGGCGAGCGAGGTGAGCAGCGCGATGGCTTCGGGCGGGAAGTCGCGCGTGGTGCGGTCGGCGGCGAAGAGCACCCCGATGACGCGTTTGCCGACACGCAACGGCACGCCGAGGATGCCGCGCAGCCCCTCCTCAAGCACCGCTTCGTCGATGGCACGGGTGTGCTTGAAGCGCGGGTCGGTCTGGTAGTCGGCGCTGGTGTAGGGGCGGGCGGTCTGGGCGACGAGGCCGCCCAGGCCCTCGCCCATGCCGAGACGCAGTTGTTGGAAGCGGGCGGAGACCGATCCGTCGGTGACGCGCATATAGGTGTCTTTGGCGACGGGGTCGTTCAGGGAGAGGTAGGCGGCGTCGGTGCCGACCAGGGTTCTGGCCCGGTGGACGATGGCGCGCAGGACCGCGTCCAGGTCGCGCAGGGCCGCGAGGTCGCTGGCGGTGTCGAAGAGGGCGGCCAGCTCGGCCTCGCGTCTGCGGTGCTGGTCGAGGGTGCGGCGGATCTCCAGCGCGATCCGTGTGGCGTCCTCCAGCAGAGACCGCTCTTCGGGTGGAAGGTGAGCGGTGTCGGCGTCGCCCGAGGGGCGGGTGAACTGCTCGGTGGACGCCCCGGAGGCCAGCAGGGTCAGCAGCTGCCTGAGGGCCACCATCGCACTGTGTGCCGCGGCGCGGTACGTGCGGTCGTTCACGGTGGTCATGATGGCACTCCTCACGTCCGGAGGCGCTGAACGCGTCGGTTCAGACCCTGTCGCTGCCGGCGGGCGCGGGCGTCTCCCGCTGCAAGCGGTCCGTGGGGTCGGCCGCCATGGAGACGGTGAGGTCCCGGCCGAGTGTTTCCCTGGCGAGGGCGACGGTGACGGTGGTGACGACCGCGGCCAGACAGAGATACACGGCGACGGGGGTGGCGGAGTCGTACTCCTTGAGGAGTTCGACCGCGATGATCGGTGCCAGCGCGCCGGCCACGATGGAAGCGAGCTGGGAGCCCATCGACGCGCCGGAGTAGCGGACCTTGGTGTCGAACATCTCGGAGATGAAGGCGGCCTGGGGACCGTACATGGCGCCGTGCAGCAGCAGGCCGACGGTCACCGCGAGGGTGATGACGGCGAACGACTTGGAGTCGAGCAGGGCGAAGAAGGCGAAGGCCCACAGAGCCATGCCGACCGAGCCGATCAGGGTGACCGGCCTGCGGCCGATGCGGTCGGAGAGCGCCCCCCACAGGGGAATGGTGACGAAGTGGACGGCCGAGGCGATCAGGACGGCATTCAGCGCGGTGCTCTTCGGCAGGTCCAGGTGGTTGGTGACGTAGACGAGGAGGAAGGCGGTGAGGACGTAGTAGGAGATGTTCTCGCCGAAGCGGGTACCGATCGCGGTCAGGACCTCCCGCCAGCTGCGGCGGAACACCTCGACCACCGGCGGCTTCTGCTTGATGCCGCGGGCGGCTTCCGCCTGGGTCTTGGCCTGGGCGGCGAGGAAGACGGGAGACTCCGAGACGGAGATGCGGATCCACAAGCCGAGGAGGACCAGGACCCCGGAGAGCAGGAACGGGATGCGCCAGCCCCAGGCCGTGAAGTCCTCCTCCGACTGGACGGCCGCGAGCAGGGCGAGGACGCCGGTGGCCAGGAGGTTGCCGCCCGGGGCGCCGGCCTGCGGCCAGGAGGCCCAGAAACCGCGCTGTTTGTCCCCGCCGTGCTCGGAGACGATGAGCACCGCACCGCCCCATTCGCCGCCCAGCGCGAATCCCTGGACGAGCCGCAGCACGGTGAGCAGGATCGGGGCGCCGATGCCGATGCTGTCGTAGGTGGGCAGCAGGCCCATGGCGAAGGTGGCCCCGCCCATCATGAGCAGGCTGATGACGAGCAGCTTCTTGCGCCCGATCTTGTCGCCGAAGTGCCCGAAGACCACGCCGCCGATCGGCCTGGCGGCGAACCCTATCGCGTAGGTGATGAAAGCGATCAGGGTTCCTACGAGCGGGTCGGCGGTGGGGAAGAAGAGCGTGTTGAACACGAGCGCGGCGGCGGAGCCGTAGAGGAAGAAGTCGTACCACTCGATGGTGGTGCCGATCAGGCTCGCGCTGACGATACGGGCGATGCCGGGCGAGCGGCCTGGCGCGGTGGGGTCAGTGGGGGCCGGGGGCTCGGTGGGGTCGATGGCCGGAGCGTCGGACATGTGTCACCACTTTCGTGTGCGGAATGGGGTGAGGGGCGTGGACGGGGACGGGAAGCGGACGGCGGGCCGGGATCAGCTCGCTCCCCAACCGCCGTCCATGGGCAGCGAGGCTCCGGTGATGTAGCTGGTGTGCGGACCGCACAGCCACAGGGCGGCGGCGGCGACCTCCTCGGCCTCCAGGAGCCGCTTGACCGGAGCGCGGGTGAGCAGGACGTCGGAGAGGACGTCGCCGGGGCTGATGCCGTGGGCCGCGGCCTGGTCCTTGATCTGGCCCTCGACCAGCGGGGTGCGGACATAGCCGGGGTTCACGCAGTTGCTGGTCACACCGTGCGGGGCACCCTCGACGGCGGTGACCTTGCTCAGGCCCTCCAAGGCGTGCTTGGCCGTGACGTAGGCGCTCTTGAACGCGCTGGCGCGCAGGCCGTGGACGCTGGACATGTTGATCACTCGGCCCCATCCGCCGGCGTACATGTGCGGCAGGACGCGGCGGATCAGCAGGAACGGCGCCGTGACCATCACCTGCTGCATGAGCGCGAAGCGATCCGGCGGGAACTCGTGGAGGGCGGCGACGTGCTGCAATCCGGCGTTGTTGACGAGGATGTCGATGGCGGAGGGCAGTGTGTCGATGACGTCCGGGTCGGCCAGGTCGGCCGTGTGTGCCACACCCCCGATGGCGTCGGCGACCGTTTTGGCCTTCTCGGCGTCCAGGTCGACCACGTGGACATCCGCGCCGGCGGCGGCAAGGGCGGCGGCGCACGCCAGGCCGATGCCGCTGCCGCCGCCGGTCACCAGTGCGGCACGGCCGGACAGATTCGCGCCGCCCGTGGCCGAGACGGTCGACCCCAACAGTTGCGAGGATGCAAATTCCCTGGTCATGGCCGGAAACAGTAGAGTCACCTCGCCGACTCTCCTATGGGAGCGAGCACCACAATGACCCGTCAGAAGGTGGCAGTCTCCCCTATGCCCACGTCTGAAGTAAGGGTTTTGTCCCCGCTGCTCGGCGGGCCCTGATGGCTCAGCGGCCGAGGGGGCAGGTGGTCAGGAGCGTCGCCGCGTCGGCCGTGGGTGGACGGGGCACAGTGCGGCCGGCCGGTGGCGGGTCGGAGTGCGTCAGCCACCCCTCCAGTGCGCTGAAGGCCGACCGGTGACAGGGGACGAGCGACCGCAGCCGGTCGGGGAAGGTGTCCACCAGGGAGTCGGCGTGCGTGCCGCCCTCGATGCGGTAGTAGCGGTGCAGCCCGCCGCGGCCGGCCTGGCGCACCATGCGGGCGTACACGTCGGAGTCCCGGCTGATGGGCAGCAACGCGTCCAGGGTGCCGTGGACGGTGATCAAGGGCTTGCCGATACGGCCGGTCAGCGCGATCCGCTGCATGGCGCGGCGCACTTCCGCGGGGCGCGAGGCGTAGTCGTAGTCCGCGTCGCAGGCCGCGCTTCCCGGGGCGCAGTACGGAGTGCCGGCTTCCGTCGGGCCGTCGAAGCCGGGGTCGATCTCCTCGCGGTAGATGCGCTGGGTGAGGTCCCAGTACACCTTGTGGTGGTACGGCTACAGGAACTCCGACCCGGCCGGGCACCCGGCGGCGTGCATCGCCTTCCGCGCCCCTTCGGCGCCGGGCCTTCCGGCCTCGTACGCGAGGTAGTAGCGCAGCGCGGGCGGCAGGAACGTGAGCAGGTTCGGCCCATCGGCGCGCCAGAGCGTGCCTTCCCAGTCCACCCCGCCGTCGTACAGCTCAGGGTGGTTCTCCAGCTGCCAGCGCACCAGGTAGCCGGCGTTGGACATCCCGGTGGCCAGGGTCCGGGCGGGCGGGCGGTGGTAGCGCTGGGCGAGCTGTCGGGGAAGTAGCCGTCGATCTGGATGCCGGGCACGCCGCTCGGGGTCGCGAGGCCCTTCGGGGTCAGCCCCGCCCAGTCGGCCGGATCGGTGTGACCGGATCCCACGGTCCCCCATACAGGGGCCTCTCGGTATGTGAGCGACAACCATGGTGAGAGGCGGCCCGGGATTCCTAGGCTCGGCGTCGGCTCGGTCGAGCAGCAGCAATGACGAAGAGAGGTCGCATGGGTCTGGACAAGACGGTCGCGGACGTCGCCCAAGCGGTGAGAGGCATCCCCGACGGGGCATCACTCGCCGTCGGCGGATTCGGTCTCTGCGGCATACCGAGCGCGTTGATCGACGCGCTGCTGCGCGAGGGCACTTCCGGGCTGAAGATCGTCTCCAACAACTGCGGTGTGGAGGACTGGGGGCTCGGGCTGCGTCTGCGGGCGGGCCGGATCGACCGGATGACCAGCTCGTACGTGGGCGAGAACAAGGAATTCGCCCGGCAGTACCTCAGCGGGGAGCTGGAGGTGGAGCTGGTGCCACAGGGCACCCTCGCCGAGCGACTGCGTGCCGGGGGCGCGGGCATACCCGCCTTCTACACACCGGCCGGCGCCGGGACCCAGATCGCCGACGGCGGGCTGCCCTGGCGCTACGGCCCGGGCGGCGCCATCACCGTGGCCTCACCGCCCAAGGAGAGTCGCGTCTTCAACGGCACCGAGTACCTGCTGGAAGAGAGCATCACCACCGACTACGCACTGGTGCGAGCCGCCCTCGGCGACCGCCACGGCAACCTGGTCTTCCACTCCTCCGCCCGCAACTTCAACCCGTTGGCGGCGATGGCCGGCAAGATCACGATCGCCGAGGTCGAGCACCTGGTCGAACCCGGTGAACTGGACCCGGACGAGATCCACCTGCCCGGCGTGTTCGTCCAGAGCGTGGTCCGTGTCCACCCCGGTGACCCCACGGCCCAGCGGCGCATCGAACGCCGCACCGTCCGTACCCAGCAGGAAGTCGGTACCTGACATGGCGCTCACCCGAGAGCAGATGGCCGCACGGGCCGCACGGGAACTGACCGATGGCACGTACGTCAATCTGGGCATCGGTCTGCCCACCCTCATCCCCAACTACCTGCCGCCCGGCGTCGAAGTGGTGCTCCAGTCGGAGAACGGCATCCTCGGCGTAGGGCCCTACCCGACCGAGGACGCGGTCGACAGCGACCTGATCAACGCGGGCAAGGAAACGGTGACCACGCTGCCGGGAGCCTCGTTCTTCGACTCCGCGCTCTCCTTCGGCATGATCCGCGGCGGCCACATCGACGCCGCCGTCCTCGGCGCCATGCAAGTCTCCGCCCATGGTGACCTCGCCAACTGGATGATCCCGGGCAAGATGGTCAAGGGCATGGGCGGCGCCATGGACCTGGTCCACGGAGCCCGGCGGGTCATCGTGCTCATGGAGCACACGGCCAAGGACGGCAGCCCCAAGCTCGTGGAGCGGTGCACGCTCCCGCTCACCGGCCGCGGCGTGGTCCAGCGCGTCATCACCGACCTCGCCGTCCTCGATGTCACGCCCGACGGGTTCGAGCTGGCGGAGCTGGCGCCCACTGTGACGGTCCAGGACGTCGAGGCGGCGACGGCGGCCGACCTGATCGTGCCCCCTCGGCTCTTGGCATCGACCGCCGCCTGATCGGACGCGCCGCACACGCCGGTAGCACCACAAGCCGGCCCCCTGCGGCTGGAGAAGCGCGATGGGCACCAGGCCATTTGTTTCCGGAGGGCGGCCGTGATCAGCCGCCGTCGACGACATTCCGGCAGGGGAAGACAACACCTGACGGGCCCTGATCTGTCAGGTGTTCCGGTTGAACTCCACGACGTTCTTCTGGTGCTCCCCGAAGTCCGACGTGAAGCGCGTCTCACCCGGCTTCACCGTCACGAAGTACAGCCAGTTCCCCGGGGTCGGACTGATCGCCGCGCGCATCGCCTCCTCGCCCGGATTGCCGATGGGGGTCGGCGGCAGGCCCATGCGCGCGTAGGTGTTGTACGGACTGTTGACCTTCGTGTCACGGTCACTGGTGGCCAGCGTCGAGCGGTTGAGGGCGTAGTTGATGGTGGAGTCCATCTGGAGGGGCATGCCCCGGTCGAGGCGGTTGTAGATGACCCGGGCCACCTTGCCCATGTCCTCCTTGGAGCCCGCCTCCGCCTCGATCATGCTCGCGATGGTGACGGTCTGGTAGACGTTCACCGCGTTGCGGTCGGCGCCCGCCGTGACGTGGCCGCCGTTGAACTTCTCGTTGGCCGTGTTCACCATGTACGAGAGGACGGACGCCGGCGTCGACTGGGAACTGAGCGGATACGTCGCCGGGAAGAGGTAGCCCTCGGGGTTGCCCCCGGCATCGCCGGGAAGCTTGAGATCGGCCTTGGGCACGGCCTTCTTCGTGGTGCCCGCGGGCACCTTCAGGGCCTTGTCCACAGCCGCGTACACCTGGCCCGAGCGCCAGCCCTCGGGGATGGTCAGGGACTCGGGCCGCGCGTTGTCGTCCGGGAGCAGCAGCGGCACCGCCACGGCGGTGGCCGCCGCGACGGCTCCGGTCGCGATCAGGGCGATCCGGCCCCGCCGCGTCAGTCGAATCGTGCCCCGTCGCGGAGTCTTGGTCTGCATGGGGGCACGTTAACCCGTAAATAGGGTTATTCCCGGCATATCCCTACGTTGTCGGCTCCAGTTGGGCGTCTCTGCGGACGAGAGCGGCGTAACGCCCGTCGCGCGCGAGCAGCTCCTCGTGGGTGCCGCGCTCGACCGCGCGTCCGGCGTCCAGGACCACGATCTGGTCGGCGCCGCGGACCGTGGAGAGCCGGTGGGCGATGGTGAGCGTGGTCCGGTCGGCGGACAGGGCGTCGATGGCCTCCTGCACGGCCCGCTCGGTGCGGGTGTCCAGGGCGCTCGTCGCCTCGTCGAGGATGAGGACCGGCGGATCGCGCAGGACGGTGCGGGCGATGGCGAGCCGCTGCTTCTCGCCGCCGGAGAAGCGGTGGCCCCGCTCGCCGACGACCGTGTCGTACCCGTCGGGCAGGGAGGCGATGTGGTCGTGGATCTGGGCGGCGCGGGCGGCGGCGACAAGTTCCTCGTCGGTCGCGTCGGGCTTGGCGAAGCGGAGGTTGTCGGAGACGGAGGCGTGGAAGAGGTACGTCTCCTGGGAGACCACGCCGACCGCGCGGGCGAGGGTGTCGAAGTCCAGGTCGCGCACGTCCACCCCGTCGAGGGTGACGCGGCCGCCCGTGACGTCGTACAGCCGGGGGACGAGATGGCTCAGGGTCGACTTGCCGGAGCCGGTGGGCCCGACCACGGCGAGGCTGCCGCCCGCCGGGATCGCGATGTCGATGCCCTGGAGCGTGGGCCCGGACTTCTCGTCGTAGCGGAACTCGACGTCCTCGAAGCGGACCTCGCCCCTGATCGTGTCGAGGCGGACCGGCTCGGCGGGTTCGGAGATGTCGACGGGCAGGTCGAGGTACTCGAAGATGCGCTGGAAGAGCGCGAGCGAGGTCTGGATCTGCACGCCGGTGGAGAGCAGGCTCACGGTCGGCCGGAACAGGCCCTGCTGGAGTGAGACGAAGGCGACGAGCGTG
Source organism: Streptomyces sp. NRRL S-920 (assembly GCF_000717945.1). NCBI lineage: Bacteria > Bacillati > Actinomycetota > Actinomycetes > Kitasatosporales > Streptomycetaceae > Streptomyces > Streptomyces sp. NRRL S-920. Next base: position 80,877 of record NZ_JODF01000003.1, on the reverse strand, counting down.
CCGATCGAGACGCTCGGGCCGCCCGCCTGGAAGGCGATGCCCGCGGTCCAGTAGATGACGGCGGGCATGGCGGCCATGACGATCGAGATGACGGCCATGCGCCAGCGGCCCGCCATGTTCGACCGGATCTCCAGATCGACCAGCCGCTCGGACTCGTCCGCGAAGGACTGGGTGAGGGAGTCGGCGCGACCCATCGTGCGGCCGAGGACGATGCCGCTCACCGAGAGCGACTCGGTGACGGTCGCGGCCATCGCGGCCATCTGCTTCTGGCGCTGGGTGGCGATCTTCTTGCGCTCGCGGCCGACGCGACGGCTGATCCACACGAACACCGGCAACAGGAGCAGCGAGACGACGGTCAGCCGCCAGTCCAGGGCGAGCATGGCGACGACGGTCGCGATCACGCTCGTGAGGTTGGAGACCAGGGAGGTGGCGGTAGAGGTGACGGTCGCCTGCATGCCGCCGATGTCGTTGGCGATGCGGGACTGGACCTCGCCGGTGCGGGTGCGGGTGAAGAAGGCCAGGGACATGGCCTGGAGCCGACCGTAGACGGCAGTGCGCAGGTCGTGCATGACCCGCTGCCCCACGGATGTGCTGATGAGGGTCTGGAGGACGCCGAAGACGCTCGTCACCACCGCGCTGAGGATCATGCCGAGCGCGAGCAGGCTCAGCAGGCCCGTGCGGCCCTGCGGGATGGCGGTGTCGAGGATCTCTTTCAGCAGGAAGGGGGTAGCGACCGAGACGAGGGAGGCGGCGCAGACCAGCAGGCCCACGATCGCGAGGCGACCTCGGTAGGGGCGGAAGAGACGCAGGATGCGGCGCATCTGGCGCGGCGGCTCCTGGCCGGGGGCCTGGGGCGGCGGCGTCCAGGTCGGTTCGTCGTGACGCATGGGCTCCTGACGGGGTGTCTGAGGGGGATGCGGGGTGGATCCCGGGCTGCTTCCGGGATGGTTCCGGGGTGTTCCGGGGCTCTGCGGGAGAACGGTGCCGAGGATGAGGGACAGGATCAGGGAGCTTAGCTCACTGTTACCTATACTCACAATGCACTAGGTCCTGATAATGTTCCGGCCATGAGCACCCCGGACACCGACGGCCCCCTCGCCGAACAGCTGCTGCGGCTCACCCGCAGGCTGCACCGCATCCAGAAGCGCCATCTGGGGCCGGTGGGCGTCACCCCGGCCCAGTCCCGGCTGCTGCGCACCCTCGCGCACTACGAGGCACCGCCGCGGATGGCCGACCTCGCGCAGCGCCTCGAAGTGGTCCCGCGCGCGGTGACGAGCCTGGTCGACGGCCTGGAGGCGGGCGGCCTCGTGCGCCGCGCGCCGGATCCCGGAAATCGCCGCGTCATCCGCATCGAGCTGACGGATACGGGACAGGAAGCCCTCAAGAAGCTGCGCGCCGCGCGCCGGGCCGCGGCGGAGGACATCCTGGCTCCACTGACCGCCGAACAGCGCGAGGTGCTCGGCGGTCTGCTGTCCGCCCTGCTCGACGACCCGGAAGGTCGTTGCTGACACCGCCGAGGAGAGCCCATGCCGCTGCTGGAGCCCGAGCCCGACGCCCTGCGCCCCACGTCGCGCACGGAGGGCCCGGCACCGGACCGCGTGCCGGACCGGCGGGCCACGGGGACCCCGGAGCCGCTGCGTAGCGAACTGACCGCACTGCTCGGCGCAGAGAAGGTCCTGACGGGGATCTCGGATCTGGTGCGGTACGCGTCGGACGCGAGCCCCTACCGGTTCCTGCCGCAGGTCGTGGTCGTCCCCGAGGACATCGACGACGTCTCCGCCGTCCTGTCCTACGCGCACGGCAAGGGCCGCGAAGTCGTCTTCCGGGCCGCGGGCACGTCGCTGAACGGCCAGGCCCAGGGCGAGGACATCCTGGTCGACGTGCGCAAGCACTGGGCGGGAGTCGAGGTGCTCGGCGAGGGGGAACGGGCCCGCATCGGCCCGGGCACCACGGTCGTACGCGCCAACGCCACGCTGGCCCGGTTCGGCCGCGTCCTCGGCCCCGACCCGGCGAGCGCGATCGCCTGCACCATCGGCGGCGTCGTCGCGAACAACGCCTCGGGCATGACGGCGGGCACGACCCGCAACTCCTACCGCACGATGGCCTCCCTGACGTTCGTCCTGCCCTCGGGCACGGTCGTGGACACGGCCGCGCCCGACGCCGACGACCAGCTGGCGCACGCCGAACCCGCGCTGTGCGAGGGCCTGCTCGCGATCAAACGGGAGATCGAGGCGGACGCCGAACTGGTGGCCCGCATCCGCGCCAAATACCAGATCAAGAACACCAACGGCTACCGCCTCGACGCCTTCCTCGACGGCGCGACGCCCGTTCAGATCCTGCGCGGACTCATGGTCGGCTCGGAGGGCACCTTCGGCTTCATCTCGGAAGTCGTCTTCGACACGCTGCCGCTGGAGCGGCACACCAGCACCGCCCTGCTCTTCTTCCCCTCGCTGTCCGCGGCCGCCGCGGCGGTGCCGCTGTTCAACGCGGCGGGCGCCCTCGCCGTCGAACTGATGGACGGCAATACCCTGCGCGCCTCGGTCAGCGTGCAGGGGGTGCCCGCCGACTGGGCCGGGCTCCCCAAGGCGACGACCGCGCTCCTGGTGGAGTTCCGCGCGCCGGACGAGGCCACGCGGGAGGCGTACGAGTCAGCAGCGGCCAAGGCCCTCGAAGGGCTCGAACTGGTCACCCCCGTCCCCTCGGTGACGAACACCTTCACGCGCGACCCGAAGACGATCGGCCGCTACTGGAAGGCACGCAAGGCGTTCGTCACGGCCGTCGGCGGCTCCCGCCCCTCGGGTACGACCCTGATCACCGAGGACTTCGCGGTACCGCCGGGGCAGCTCGCCGAGGCCTGCGAGGCGCTGCTCGAACTCCAGACGCGGCACGGCTTCGACGCCGCCGTCGCGGGCCACGCGGCCCACGGCAATCTGCACTTCCTGCTCGCCTTCGACGCGGCGCTGCCCTCGGACGTGGCGCGCTACGCCGCCTTCATGGAGGAGTTCTGCCGCCTGACCGTGGAGCGCTTCGACGGCTCCCTGAAGGCCGAGCACGCCACCGGCCGCAACATCGCGCCCTTCCTTCAGCTCGAATGGGGCCCGAAGGCCACGGAGCTGATGTGGCGCACCAAGCAGATCATCGACCCGGACGGCGTCCTCGCGCCGCGCATCGTCCTCGACCGCGACCCGAAAGCCCATCTGCGGGGCCTGAAGACCATTCCCAGGGTGGAGCTGATCGCCGACCCCTGCATCGAGTGCGGCTTCTGCGAACCCACCTGCCCCAGCGAGGACTTGACCACCACACCGCGCCAGCGCATCGTGCTGCGCCGCGAGATGATGCGCCAGACGCCGGGCTCCCCCGTCGAGAACGGCCTCGTCGAGGCGTACGGCTACGACGCGGTGGACACCTGCGCGGGCGACTCGACCTGCAAGCTCGACTGCCCGGTCGGCATCGACACGGGCGCCCTGATGAAGAACTTCCGGCACGCACGGCACTCCCCGCGCGAGGAGCGGCTCGCCGCCCTCACCGCGAGGAACTTCAAGGCCGTCGAGGCGACGGCGCGGCTCGCCGTGGCGGCCGCCGACCGGATCAGCGACCGGCTGCTCACCACGGTGACCCGGACCGCCCGCAAGGCGGTGCGGCCCGATCTCGTACCGGAGTGGCTGCCGCGGATCCCCGGCGCCGCCGCCCGCACCCTGCCGCGCACCTCACGCGCGGGCGCCTCGGCGGTCTACTACCCGGCGTGCGTCAACCGCATCTTCGGCGGCCCGGGCGACCGCTCCCTGGCCGAGGCCGTCGTCGCCGTGTCCGCGCGCGCGGGCAGGCCCGTCTGGATCCCCGGCGATGTCGCGGGGACGTGCTGCGCGACGATCTGGCACTCCAAGGGCTACGAGGTCGGCAACGCGCTCATGGCCAATCGCATCGTCGAGGCGGCCTGGGGCTGGACCGCGGGCGGCCGACTGCCACTGGTCGTCGACGCCTCGTCGTGCACGCTCGGCATCGCACACGACGTCGTGCCCTACCTGACGGCGGACAACCGCGCGCTGCACCGGGAACTGACGGTCGTCGACTCCATCGTCTGGGCCGCCGACGAACTGCTGCCCCGCCTGACCGTGCGCCGCACGATCGGCTCCGCCGTCCTGCACCCCACCTGTTCCATGCGGCACCTCGGCGACGAACCGCAGTTGCGTGCCGTCGCCGAGGCCTGCGCGGACGAGGTGGTCGTGCCGGACGACGCCGGGTGCTGCGCGTTCGCGGGCGACCGCGGCATGCTCCACAAGGAACTCACCGAGTCGGCCACCCGCAAGGAGGCCGCGGAGGTCACCTCCCGCCCCTTCGACGCCCACCTCTCGGCGAACCGCATGTGCGAGGTGGGCATGGACCATGCGACGGGCCGCGGCTACTACTCCGTACTGCTGGAGCTGGAGCGGGCGACGCGTCCCTAGCGGGCTCGGTGGCTCAGGCCTTGAGGTTGGCCCTGTCCCCCATCACCACGACCGGGTGCTGCTTCGGATCCAGCGTGCGCAGCAGATGCTCCATGCCCGCCTTGGACAGGCTCACGCAGCCCGACGTACCGCTGCCGTGATCCATGTGCAGCCAGATGCTGCCGCCCTTGGCCTGCCCCTGGGGGCGCGTCGGGTCGTTCGGCGGGGTTCCCTTGGCGCGGTTGTAATCGATGGCGATGACGTAGTCGAAGTCGTGCCAGTGCGTCCTGGGCCAGTAGTGCGGGGCCTGCATGGAGTCCGACTTCGTGTACGGGAACTTGGCGCCCGGGTCCGCGAGGACACCGCCCGCGTCGGTGAGCGTGAACACCCCGACCGGGCTGCGCTTGTCGTTCTCGCGGTGGGCGGTGGTCCAGCCCTTCTTGCCGTTGTGCGCGGGCCAGCTCCGGGCCTTCTCCCAAGTGGCATCCGCCTTGCTTGTTTTCGTAAAGAGCACGACGGTCGACTTCGCCGAGTCCTCGCCGTCGCCGTAGACCGCGACGACCTGACGGGAGTCCTTGGGAATCTTCGACTGCAAGCGGTCACCCACGTCAGGGATGCTCTTGAGATCGGCAGGCTTCTGCCGCGCGCTCCCGCCGCCCTTGGCCTGCCCCGCTCCCCCGTCGTTCTTCGTCGTCCTGGTGGAGTCGTCGCTTCCGCTCCCGCAGGACGTCAATAGGACCCCGCAGGCCGCTGCCGCGACCGCCACTCGCACCGCACCGGCTATACGCATCCGCCCATGGTCGCACCCGGCCCGCGCTGCCCCCGCCCAGCTCCCTGGCCCACGCGAAGCCGGGGCCGATTCTTTACCCCCGGACGGAAAACCGTTTGCTTCGGGCCACCGTCCGAGGCGAACCTTTCACGGTTTGTTACCGCCGCCTGTTTCTCCTGGCTTCGGACCCGCCCGCGATCTCGCCTGCGACAACATCACGTCGAACGCGACACCGCATCGGCTCCGAGGACCCAGGGACCGACGGCCGCCGCTTCCGAGTCCTGGGACGTCATGCAGATTCGCGATCTTCCGTATTCCGACCCCGGCGTCCCCGATGCCCGGTCAGGGCCGCGCTTCCTGCTGTGGCTCGGCCGGAACCAACTCGGGGGCCAACTCAAGTCCCTCGCATGGGGCCTGCTGCACTTCGGCTCCATCGCGGGCCTGCCCTATATGGTCGGCACCGCCGTCGAAGCCGTGCTCGACCGCTCCGGGACACGGCTCGCCCTCGCGGGCGCGCTGATCGGCCTGCTCGGCGTGGGCATCGCGCTGGGCGACACGATGCTGCACCGCACCGCGGTCACCAACTGGATCACCGCGGCGGCCCGCGTGCAGCAACTCCTCGCCCGCAAGACGGCCCTGCTCGGCTCCGCGCTCACCCGGCGCGTGGCGGCCGGTGAGGTCGTCGCGGTCTCCACGGGCGACGTCGAGAAGATCGGCTGGTTCGTCGAGGCGCTGTCGCGGTTCGCCGCGGCCGCCTTCACGGTCGTCGTGATCTGTGTCGGCCTCCTTGTCTACCAGCCCGCGCTGGGCGTCGTCGTCGCCGTGGGCATCCCGGTGCTCGCGCTGTCCGTGCTCCCGCTGCTGCCCCGCGCCACGCGCCGGGCGGACTTCCAGCGCGAGAAGGCCGGGCGGGCCACCGAACTGGCGTCGGACACCGTCGCCGGGCTCCGGGTGCTGCGCGGCATCGGCGGTGAGGAACTCTTCCTCGACCGCTACCGCCGCGCCTCCCAGGAGGTCCGCACGGCCGCGGTCCGCAGCGCTCGGATGTGGGCCGTCATCTCGGCGATCCAGGTCCTGATGCCGGGACTGCTGCTGATCGCGGTCGTCTGGCACGGCGTGCATCTCGCCCGCGAGGGCCGGATCACGGTCGGCGAACTGGTCACCGTCTACAGCGCCGTGATGATGCTCAACTATCCGCTCCGGCACTTCGAGGAGATCGCCATGGCGTACTCCTTCTCCCGCCCCTCCGCGAAGCGGGCGGCTCGGGTGCTTTCGCTGGAGCGAGTGGCGGAGCGGACAGGCGAGGCGACCCCGGAGCGGGCGGAGAGCCACGAGGGGGAGCGGGCGGAGGCGCGGACAGCTGAGCAAGCGCGGATGGTTGAGCAGGTAGCTGGGCGTACGGCGGCACCTGCGCCTCTTGCCGGGGCCGGCGATCTGTACGACCCCGTGACGGGGCTTCTCGCCCCGGCCGGTCGCCTCACCGCTGTGGTCTGCGGCGACCCGGACGAGGCGGGGCGGCTGGCCGAACGCCTCGGCGGCCACCCCGCGTTCGAGGAGGCAGCGGGCCTGCCCTCCGTACGCCTCGGGGGCGTACCGCTCGATGATCTCCCACTGTCCGCCGCCCGTACCGCTGTCCTGGTCCAGGACAAGGACCCCGTCCTCCTCTCCGGAACGCTCCGCGCGCTCCTCGACGTACCGGCGTCCGGAGCCGTCACCCCCGAAGAGGCCCTCGCCGCGGCGCAGTGCTCGGACGTCCTGGACGCTCTGGCACAGACCTCGGTGGACGACGACCCGATGGCCGCCCACCTCACAGAACGCGGCCGCTCCCTCTCCGGAGGGCAACGCCAACGACTCGCCCTGGCCCGCTCGCTGGTCACCGACCCCGAGGCGCTGGTGCTCGACGAACCGACGTCCGCCGTCGACTCGCACACCGAGGCGCGCGTCGGTGACGGCATCCGGCGACTGCGGGCCGGACGCACCACCGTGGTACTCACCTCCTCGCCGCTGCTCCTGGACCGCGCCGAACGTGTCGTCTTCCTGGCCGAAGGCGAGGTCGCCGCGGTCGGCGCGCACCGCGAACTGGTGCACAGCGAACCGCGATACCGCGCGGTCGTGACCCGCGAGACCGACGACGAGCGCGCCCGTGTGGACGCCCTCAAGGAATTCGAGATCGAGGAGACGGCATGATCGGCCTGGCGCCCCCGGAGTACGACCCGGCGGCCCCCACGACGGCGGAGACCCTGCCCATCGGCACGGCCGCGACCGTTCGCACCTACGTGCGTGAGCTGTTTCAGCGCCATCGCCGGGCCTTCGTCCTGCTCGTCGTGGTGAACACACTCGCCGTGGTCGCCTCGATGGCAGGCCCTTACCTGCTCGGTGGCCTCGTCGAGAAGGTCTCGGACAGTGCCCGTGACCTCCATCTCGAGCGCACCATCGGCCTGTTCGCCCTGGCGCTCGCTGTGCAGGCCTTCTTCGTCCGGGAGGTGCGGCTGCGCGGCGCGATGCTCGGTGAGCGGATGCTGGCCGACCTGCGGGAGGACTTCCTCGTACGGTCCGTCGGGCTGCCGCCCGGAGTCCTGGAGCGGGCGGGGACGGGTGATCTGCTCTCCCGGATCACCACGGACATCGACCGACTGGCCAACGCCATGCGCGAGGCCGTGCCACAACTCGCGATCGGTGTCGTGTGGGTGGCGCTGCTGCTCGGCGGGCTCGTCGTGACCGCGCCGCCGCTGGCACCCGCCGTCCTCGTCGCCGTACCGCTCCTTGTCGTGGGCTGCCGCTGGTACTTCAAGCGGGCACCCTCCGCCTATCGTTCGGAAGCCGCCGGGTACGCCTCCGTGGCCGCCGCCCTCGCCGAGACCGTCGACGCGGGCCGCACCATCGAGGCCCACCGGCTCGGCGAGCGCCGCATCGAACTGTCGGAACGCCGCATCAAGGAGTGGACCGCTTGGGAGCGGTACACCCTCTTTCTGCGGTCGGTGCTCTTCCCGGTGATCAACTTCACCCACGTCATCGTGCTCTGTTCGACACTGATGATCGGCGGGGTATTCGTCCTCCAGGGTTGGATCGGCGTGGGACAACTGACCACGGGCGTGCTGATCTCCCAGATGCTCGTCGACCCGCTGGGCATCATCCTGCGCTGGTACGACGAGTTGCAGGTGGCCCAGGTGTCGCTGGCCCGACTCGTCGGGGTGCGCGACATCGAACCGGACGCGGGCGACTCCTCGGTCACCCCGGAAGGGCGCCACGTCCTCGCGGACGACGTGCACTTCGGATACCGCGCGGGCGTCGACGTACTGCGCGAGGTGTCCTTGGCCGTCGAACCCGGCTCGCGCGTCGCCCTGGTCGGTCCCTCCGGCGCGGGCAAGTCGACACTGGGCAGGCTGCTCGCCGGCATCTACGGACCGCGCACCGGACGGGTCACTCTGGGCGGCGCCGCTTTGTCGTCGATGCCCGCGGAGGAGGTGCGCACCCATGTGGCGCTGGTCAACCAGGAGCACCACGTCTTCGTCGGCTCCCTGCGTGACAACCTCCTTCTCGCCAGGACCGGGGCGCGGGACGCCGAACTCTGGGCGGCGCTCGGCGCGGTCGACGCGGCCGACTGGGCGCGGGGCCTCGACAAGGGCCTGGACACCGAGGTCGGCTCGGGCGGCTTCGCACTGACACCGGCACAGGCGCAGCAGATCGCACTGGCCCGACTCGTCCTCGCCGACCCGCACACGCTGGTCCTGGACGAGGCCACCTCGCTCCTCGACCCGCGCGCCGCACGCCATCTGGAGCGCTCGCTCGCCCGCGTCCTGGACGGCCGCACAGTCGTGGCGATCGCCCACCGCCTGCACACCGCGCACGACGCGGACGTCATCGCCGTGGTCGAGAACGGCCGCATCAGCGAACTCGGCAGCCACGACCAGCTCGTCTCCGCCGACGGCGCGTACGCGGCCCTGTGGCGGTCCTGGCACGGGTAGCGGCGGCGGCTGCTGCTCGGAGGAGAGCGGCTGCGCTCTGAGCGAGGGTTGCTCGGGCGCTCGCGAGGGTGGCCGTACACCGGGCACCGGCGGCCGGGACATTCGCGAGGGCTGCCACGCGCCGGGCGAGGACGGTCCGGGCGAGGACGGTCGGGGCGACCGTGACGCGGTCGGTCGCCTTCGCACCCCGGGACGGAGCGGGCGGCCAGGCACTGGGTGCCCTACTCCCTTCCCCGCATGGGTAGTTAGGGTGCTCGGATGACTGCATCGCCCACGGATCCCGGCACCCCCGACCGCCGCGGGCCTGCTCGCTACCTCTGGTGGCTGACCGTCAGCCAGCGCCGACGCGTCGCAGCCGGAGCGCTGCTGGGCAGTGCGTGGATGATCGGCCTGACACTCCCTCCGTACCTCCTGTCGCGCGCCATCGACGACGGCTTGCGGACCGGCGATCAGCGAGCGCTGGTCGGCTGGGCCGCGGCCCTTCTCGGTATCGGGGTACTCAACGCCTGGCTCGCGATCATGCGGCACCGCACAATGTCCCGGATCCGGCTCGACGCCTACTTCCGCACCGTGCGCCTCGTGGTCGACCACGCGACGCGGCTCGGCGCCGCGCTCCCCCGCCGCGTCTCCGCCGGTGAGGTCGTCACGATCGGGCACTCCGACGTGGGCGTGATCAGCCAGACCCTGACCGTGACAGGGCCCGGCGTGGGCGCGGTGATCGCCTACATCGTGATAGCCGCGCTGCTGCTGTCCGTCTCCCCTCTGCTCGCGGTGGTGGTCCTGGTCGGGGTGCCCCTGCTCGCCCTGTTGGTCGGCCCGTTCCTCAGCCGTTTGCAGGGAGCCGAGACCGCGTACCGAGATCGGCAGGGCACCCTCGCCGCCGTGCTCGGCGACCTCGTCGGCGGGTTGCGGATCCTCAACGGCATCGGCGGCAAGGCTGTGTTCGCGGCCCGATACCGCCACGGCTCGAGACAGCTGCTCGACGAGGGATACCGCGTCGGCTCGTCGATGAGCTGGATCCAGGCCTTCGGGCTCGGCCTGCCCACGGTGTTCCTGTCGATCGTGGCATGGCTCGCCGCCCGCATGGCCGCGCAGGGGACCATCACAGTCGGCGAACTGGTGGCCGTCTACGGCTACGTCGCCGTCCTCGTGGTGCCGGTGGCGTCCTTCATCGAGAGCGGCTACGACATCGGCCGGGGCCTGGTCTCGGCACGACGAGTCGTGGACTTCCTGAACCTGGAGCCCGACGACCACACGGTTGGGCCCGCGGAGGCAGCCGGTGCAGCGAGCGAGAGCGCGCACGGAAGGGCGGGTGAGAACGGAAGTGCGGGTGAGAGCGGGAGTGCGGGTGAGAGCGGGGCGGCCCCAGAGCCGTCGGGCAAACGCGCCGCCCCCATCGACGCTCCCGACGCACCGGCTGTGTTGCGCGACCCCCTGTCCGGCGTGGAGGTAAAGCCCGGCGTCCTCACCGCGCTCGTCAGCGCCCGCCCGTCGGACGCCACGGACGTCGTCGACCGCCTCGGCCGGTTCTCCCCTTCGCACACCACTTGGGGCACGGCCCGTCTCGACGACATCGCCCTGGAACAGGTGCGCGCCCGTATCCTCGTCGCGGACAACGAAGCCGAACTCTTCGCCGGTACGTTGCGTGCGGCGATCTCCGGCCGACTCCGCCCGGACGAGCAAGCTCTCGCGCGCGTCATCGACGAGGCCGTGGCCCGCGACATCGTGCTCGGCCTTCCGGGCGGACTCGATGCCCGCCTCGACTCCCACGGCCACAACCTCTCCGGCGGTCAGCGTCAACGCGTCCGCCTGGCCCGCGCTCTGCTCGCGGACCCCGAGATCCTGCTGGCGATCGAACCCACGTCTGCGGTCGACGCCCACACCGAGGCCCGGATGGCGAGCCGCCTGCGCGCCGCCCGCAGCGGTCGCACGACCCTCGTGACCAGTACGTCTCCCCTCGTCCTCGGCCAGGCCGACGCCGTGTACTACCTGGTCGACGGCCGACTGGCCGCTGTCGGCCGCCACGCCGATCTGTTGTCCTCGCACCCCGACTACCGGCGCCTGGTGTCGCGCGGCTCCGCCGAGCAGAACCCCACGCACGACGAGACCGAACGCTTCGCGGCCCGAAAGGAGAGCGAGCAGCTCGCAGCGCAGGACGCGAGAGAGCAGGTCACTACGCAGGAAGCGAGCGAGCAGCTCACTACGCAGGAAGCAAGAGAGCACGTCACGGAGGCGCAAGTCCCGGAAGATCACGGCACACCAGCACCACAACACCATCAGGACCCCCGCCCCTCCGAGCCCCCTCACGAGGCCCTCCGATGACGGCGCCACGCTGCGCCGACAGCCCTCAAGCCGCTCAGGGGCAGCTGCCCACAGCCGACGCGCGCCAGGTCCGCCGCGCCGCGCTCCAGCTGGTGCGTCAGGACGCCCGAGCCTTCACCGCCATGATCATTTTCAACGCGCTCGCCGCGGCGGCGGGCCTCATCGGTCCGTGGCTCCTCGGCCGCATCGTCAACACGGTCAAAGACGGTGGAGACGTCGAGGCCGTGGACCGCCTCGCCCTCGGCATCCTCGCCGGAGCCGTCGCTCAGCTCCTCCTGGCGCGCCACGCCCGCTACCTCGGCCACCGCTTCGGCGAGCGCACCCTGGCCCGCATCCGCGAGCAGTTCGTCGAGCGGGCCCTCGCCCTGCCCGCGTCGGTCGTCGAGCGCGCGGGCGCGGGGGACCTGACGGCCCGAGGCACATCCGATGTCGCGACCGCCGGGCACACGCTGCGTGACACCGGACCCGACGTCTTCGTCGCGGCCGTGCAGGCGCTGTTCATCCTCTGCGCGGTTTTCCTGCTCGATCCGCTGCTGGGCGCCTGTGGTGTGCTCGGCCTCACCGGCATCTGGTTCGCCACCCGCTGGTACCTGCGGCGGGCGCGCTCCGCCTACCTCGACCAGGGTGCGGCCCACTCCGCACTCGCGGAAGTGCTCTCCGCCACCGCCTCCGGAGCCCGCACCATCGAGGCCTTCGGTCTGCGGGAACGCCGGATCGCGGACAGCGAGGCGGAGATCGGACGGTGCGTCGCCGCCCGCGAACGCACCTTGTTCCTGCGCAGCGTCCTCTTCCCGTCCATCGACATCTCGTACGTGATCCCGGTGGTCACCGTGCTCCTCATCGGCGGCGTGATGCACGACCGGGGTGCGGTGAGCCTCGGCACGGTGGTGGCCTGCGCGCTCTACCTGCGCCAGCTCTCCCAACCGCTCGACACGATCTTGCAGCGGATCGAGGAGTTGCAGAGCAGCGGCGCATCCTTCGCCCGGGTCGAGGGCCTGGCCGCTGCCCCGGCGGGGACGACAGCGCCCACACTCGCGGCCGCCATCCCCGCCACTCCCTCTTCCGCCTGCGCCGCCTTCGACGACGACCGCATCGAAGCCGACGGCGTCTCGTTCTCCTACGGTGACGGCGCCGACGTCCTGCGCGGTGTCAACCTGTCCGTCCGCCCCGGAGAACGCCTCGCCATCGTCGGCCCCTCCGGCGCGGGCAAGACAACTCTGAGTCGATTGCTCGCGGGCATCGACGCACCGACCAGGGGCACGGTGACCGTCGGCGGCACCCCGATCGCCGACCTGCCTCCAAGCCGACTGCGCCGCCAGATCGTCCTCGTCACCCAGGAGCACCACGTGTTCCTGGGCACCCTCCGGGACAATCTTCAGATCGCGGCGGAATCCGCCACAGACCGGGAACTGTATGACGCTCTTGCGGCGGCCGGCGCCGAGTGGGCGGGGGATCTGCCGGACGGCCTGGACACCGAACTCGGTGCCGGGGGCCACCGGCTGCCCGGGGCACAGGCCCAGCAGCTGGCACTGGCCCGGGTCGTACTCGCCGACCCGCACACCCTGATACTCGACGAGGCCACCGCACTCCTGGACCCGACGACAGCGCGCCACACCGAACGGGCTCTGGCCGCTGTCCTGCGCGGACGAACCGTCATCGCCATCGCTCACCGCCTCCAGACGGCCCACGACGCGGACCGCGTCGCGGTCATGGAGGACGGGCAGGTGACAGAGCTGGGCACCCACCACGACCTCGTCACGGCCGGCGGCTCCTACGCGGCTCTCTGGCACTCCTGGCACGGCGAGCGCCCACCGACCGCCGAGGCCGATTCCGATGCCGATTCTGACGTCGATGCTGACATCAATGGCAATGGCGATCTCGAGAGACCCGGCCTCGGCACACAGACAGGCCCACCCGGCGCCGAAGTCCGAAGCCGCAGCTCCAGGGCCTGAGCCGATGCTTTCGTGGCCCGCGCTGGCCCAGGGACTGACCCTCAGATGAAGTTGAGCGCGGCCGCGCCGCCCACTCCCCCGAGCAGCATGAACACCGGCATCAGCACCTTCAGCTCGATCCAGCTGCCGGCCCGAAAGCGCAGCGCCTTCGGCGGCCCGACCGGGTACCAGCGCCTGCGGCCGATGGGAATGGGCCACAGGACCGGGCAGCCGGAGACCGTCAGCGCGTCCCCGAGGTCGTGGACCAGCGCTCCGAGGACGATCGGTAGCCCCAGCCACAGATACTCCTGGCCGGGCTCGGTGAACAGCCAGTCCGAGCCGTTGCCGGGCTTGTCGAGGACCCCGGCCAGGATCCAGGCACTCGTCGCGGCGAGCAGCCACACCAGCACATCGCTGCTCGACCCGCGTGCGGCCCGCCACAGCAGGCCTTCGATGGCGAGGACCATGTGGACGAAGAGAAGCGCGAGGACCGCCCAGCGCCCACCGGAGATCGCCAGGGCCGAGGCGCCCGCCCCTATCAGCACCGCCCACAGCCAGGTATGCGTCAGCGTGCGGTGCCCGCCCGAGCGGCGCGGGTCGCCCTGTTTGCGCGTCGCCTTGTAGACGGCGTACGAGAGCTTGTCGACGATCTCGCACAGCCCGCGTGAGATCGGTCCGAAGGCGCGCGAGATGGTCGCCGACTTGTGGTCGAGGTCGGGCGCGAGCGCCGCCCCGGCGCAGATCAGAGCCCCGACGAGCAGGACCGGCCAGGGCATCATGTGCCCCGCGGCCGCGGCAGCCGCACCTACTCCGAGCCAGGCCGCCGCCCCCGACAGTGAATGTGCCGGTCCCATCATTGGTGCTGCCCGCCCCATTTCCGTTGTACTGACGCCCCGTTGGCGACTCAGCGTAGCGGTCGTGATCTTCGTCGGGCCCTCCGGTTCCCAGAATGGAGGAGAAGGAAGGCAAGATGGGGGTGTGACCCTTATCGATCAGCTGCCGCCGGATGCCGACCCAGATGCCCTCTTCGAAGCCTTCTCGTCGTGGGCCGAGGACCAGGGGATCACTCTCTACCCGGCCCAGGAGGAGGCGCTGATCGAGGTGGTCTCCGGGGCGAACGTGATCTTGTCCACTCCGACCGGCTCGGGCAAGAGCCTGGTCGCGGCGGGCGCCCACTTCACAGCCCTCGCCCAGGACAAGGTCACCTTCTACACCGCGCCCATCAAGGCACTGGTGTCCGAGAAGTTCTTCGACCTGTGCAAGCTCTTCGGCACCGAGAACGTCGGCATGCTCACGGGCGACGCGTCGGTCAACGCCGACGCCCCTGTCATCTGCTGCACGGCCGAGGTCCTCGCCTCCATCGCGCTGCGGGACGGCAAGCACGCCGACATCGGCCAGGTCGTGATGGACGAGTTCCACTTCTACGCCGAGCCCGACCGCGGCTGGGCCTGGCAGATCCCCCTGCTCGAACTGCCGCAGGCGCAGTTCATCCTCATGTCGGCGACGCTCGGCGACGTCTCCATGTTCGAGAAGGACCTCACACGCCGCACGGGCCGACCCACCTCGGTCGTGCGGTCCGCGACGCGCCCCGTGCCGCTGTCGTACGAGTACCGCCTGACGCCGATCACCGAAACGCTCACCGAGCTGCTCGAGACCAAGCAGGCACCCGTCTACATCGTGCACTTCACGCAGGCACAGGCCGTCGAGCGCGCACAGTCGCTGATGAGCATCAACATGTGCACGCGCGAGGAGAAGGACAAGATCGCCGACCTGATCGGCAACTTCCGCTTCACCACCAAGTTCGGCCGCAACCTCTCTCGCTACGTGCGCCATGGCATCGGCGTCCACCACGCGGGCATGCTGCCCAAGTACCGCCGCTTGGTGGAGAAGCTCGCCCAGGCAGGGCTCCTCAAGGTCATCTGCGGCACGGACACCCTCGGCGTCGGCGTGAACGTCCCGATCCGCACGGTGCTGTTCACGGCGCTGACCAAGTATGACGGCAACCGTGTCCGCACTCTGCGCGCGCGGGAGTTCCACCAGATCGCGGGGCGGGCCGGGCGCGCGGGCTTCGACACCGCGGGCTTGGTGGTCGCGCAAGCGCCCGAACACGTCATCGAGAACGAGAAGGCCCTCGCCAAGGCTGGCGACGACGCGAAGAAGCGCCGCAAGGTCGTCCGCAAGAAGGCTCCCGAGGGCTTCGTCGGCTGGACCGAGAACACCTTCGAGAAGCTCATCGCCTCCGAGCCCGAGCCGCTGACCTCGCGCTTCCGCGTCACGCACACCATGCTGCTGTCCGTGATCGCCCGCCCCGGGAACGCCTTCGAGGCGATGCGCCACCTCCTCGAGGACAACCACGAGCCGCGCAAGCAGCAGCTGCGGCACATTCGCCGGGCCATCGCGATCTACCGCTCGCTCCTGGCCGGCGGTGTCGTCGAGAAGCTCGACGAGCCGGATGCCACTGGCCGCATCGTGCGCCTGACGGTCGACTTGCAGCAGGACTTCGCACTCAACCAGCCGCTGTCGACGTTCGCCCTCGCCGCCTTCGAGGTCCTGGACCCCGAGTCCCCCTCGTACGCCCTCGACATGGTGTCCGTCGTCGAATCCACTCTCGACGACCCGCGTCAGATCCTCGCGGCCCAGCAGAACAAGGCACGTGGCGAAGCCGTGGCGCTCATGAAGGCGGACGGCGTCGAGTACGAGGAGCGGATGGAACGACTCCAGGACATCACGTACCCGAAGCCGCTGGAGGAGCTGCTCTTCCACGCGTACAACACGTACCGCACCAGTCACCCGTGGGTCGGCGACCACCCGCTCTCCCCGAAGTCCGTCGTCCGGGACATGTACGAACGGGCCCTGTCGTTCACGGAGTTCACCTCCTTCTACGAACTCGCCCGCACCGAGGGGATCGTGCTGCGTTACCTCGCGAGCGCGTACAAGGCCCTGGAGCACACCATCCCGGACGACCTGAAGTCCGAGGACCTGGAAGATCTGATCGCCTGGCTCGGCGAGATGGTCCGTCAGGTCGACTCCAGCCTCCTCGACGAGTGGGAGCAGCTCGCCAACCCCGAGGTCATGACCGCCGAGGAAGCCCAGGAAAAGGCCGACCAGGTGAAGCCGGTCACCGCCAACGCCCGCGCTTTCCGTGTCCTGGTGCGCAACGCGCTGTTCCGCAGGGTGGAGCTGGCCGCCCTCGATCACGTCGAGGAGCTTGGCGAGCTGGACGGCGAATCCGGCTGGGACGCGGACGCCTGGGGCGAGGCCATGGACAAGTACTGGGACGAGTACGAAGATCTCGGGACCGGCCCCGACGCGCGTGGCCCCAAGCTGCTGCTCATCGAGGAGGATCCGGAACACGGTCTGTGGCGCGTCCGGCAGACGTTCGCCGACCCGAACGGCGACCATGACTGGGGCATCAGCGCGGAGGTCGATCTCGCGGCCTCCGACGAGGAGGGCCGCGCCATCGTCCGGGTGACGGACGTCGGCCAGCTCTGACCGCCCCGAGGATCCACGCGTCCCGGACAGGAGTCGAGGAACAGTCATGAACAACCCCGCCGACCGACTGGTCGACCTGCTTGACCTGGAGCAGATCGAGGTCAACATCTTCCGCGGCCGCAGCCCCGAGGAATCGCTGCAACGCGTGTTCGGAGGACAGGTCGCGGGGCAGGCCCTGGTGGCAGCGGGCCGCACCACCGAGGGCGACCGCCCGGTGCACTCGCTGCACGCGTACTTCCTCCGTCCGGGACGGCCGGGCGTTCCCATCGTGTACCAGGTCGAGCGGGTCAGGGACGGGCGCTCCTTCACCACGCGCCGCGTCACCGCCGTCCAGCAGGGCCGCACCATCTTCAACCTCACCGCCTCCTTCCACCAGCCCGAACGGGGCGCCTTCGAACACCAACTGCCACCACGCATCGCGGCTCCCGACCCGGAGTCGCTCCCGACCGTCACCGAGGAGATCAAGGCGCACCTCGGCGCGCTCCCCGAGCAGTTGGAGCGCATGGCCCGGCGTCAGCCCTTCGACATCCGCTATGTGGACCGGCTGCGCTGGACCGCCGAGGAGATCAAGGACGCCGAGCCGCGCAGCGCTGTGTGGATGCGTGCCGTCGGGCCGCTGGGGGACGACCCGCTCGTACACACCTGCGCGCTCACCTACGCGAGCGACATGACGCTTCTCGACGCCGTGCGTATCCCGGTGGAACCGCTCTGGGGTCCCCGCGGGTTCGACATGGCATCACTTGACCACGCCATGTGGTTCCACCGTCCATTCCGGGCGGACGAGTGGTTCCTGTACGACCAGGAGTCCCCCATCGTGACGGGGGGTCGCGGCCTGGCCCGGGGCCGTATCTATGACACGGAGGGGCGGCTCCTGGTGTCCGTCGTCCAGGAGGGGCTCTTCCGTCCCTACGGAGAACGGCACATGGACAGTCCGACAGCAGGCGCGTGAGCGTCGGGGACCTGTAGGGACGGGGACCTGTAGGGGAATCATGGTGCGACGGATCGATGTGGCCGAGCGGCGGGCGCGGCTGGCTTCGCGCCATCGGTTGACAGCCGATACCAGGGCGGACGATCCGGTCGAGGTGGCGCAGTCTCTGCTGGCACTGCACGGAACCGATCCGTCGTCGGTGTATGTGGGCGCCTGGGCCCGTATGCGGGATGGTCATGTGCGGGATGTGGAGCGCGCGCTGTACGAGGACCGGTCGCTGATCCGGTTGATGGGGATGCGGCGCACGGTCTTCGTGACGTCCCTTGATATCGCTCCCGTGTTGCAGGCCGCGTGCTCGCGTGCGGTGGCTGCCCGGGAGCGTCGACTCCTGCTGACGATGCTGCTGGAGTCCGGCGTCGCCGCCGACGCGGCCGGAGTCCTGGCGTGGCTGGCGGAGACCGAGAAGGTGGCGGTGCGGGCGCTCAAGGAGCGGGGCGAGGCAACGGCGGCCGAGTTGGCGGGCGACGACCCGCGTCTGGGCACGGAGCTGGTGATGGCACGCGGCAAGAGCTACGAGGGCCGGCAGAAGCTGGCCAGCAGACTCCTTCTGCTGCTCGCCGCAGAAGGCCTTGTCGCGCGTGGACGCCCGCGTGGCACGTGGACCTCGCATCAGTACCGCTGGGCCCCTCTGACGGACTGGTTTCCCGCAGGGTTCGCCGACTGGGCCACCCAGGAGGCCGAGGTCGAGCTTGCCCGGCGCTGGCTGCGGACGTTCGGTCCGGCTCCGGCGGATGATCTGCGCTGGTGGGCCGGGTGGACCAAGACCCAGACGAAGCGGGCGCTCACTGAGCTGCGCCCCGTCGAGGTCGACTTGGACGGAGTGACGGGCCTGCTCCTTCCCGACGATGTGGCGGAGACCGCCCGGCCCGAGCCATGGGCGGCCCTGCTGCCCGCTCTCGACTCGACCCCGATGGGCTGGCAGAACCGCGGCTGGTTTCTCGGCGACCATGGCCCTCGCCTGTTCGACAGGAACGGCAACATCGGTCCGTCCCTGTGGTGGAACGGCCGCATCGTCGGCGGCTGGGCCCAGGACAAGCAAGGTGAGATCGTATGCCGGTTCCTCGAGGACGTGGGAGCGGACGCGCGGAGCGCGGTCCGGGTCGAGGCCGAGCGGCTCGCCGCGCGCCTGGGCCGAGTGCGGCTCACCGCGCGCACTCGAGGCCGCACATGGCTCGAGGAGGAGCTGGCCGCTTGACGGCCACAGAGCGGACCTGAGGCAGGGCAGTTCAGGCATTGCGTCTCCATCCAATAAGGGTTCGCGATGAGCGGGGCAGAAAGCTCGACGAGTACGACAGCGAGGGGGGCCAGTTGAACGGGAATGTGGTCGACGACAGGGATCAGGTGCTCGGCGAGGCCGTTCGTCTGCGCGAGGCAGGCCGGAGGGAGGAAGCCCGAGAGCGGTTTGTCGCCCTCTCCGCGCGGTTCCCCCAGGACGCGGAAGTCGCGTACCAGACCGCGTGGGTCCATGACACGCTTGGCCTGGAGGCCGAGGCGGTGCCGTACTACGAGCGGGCGCTTGCCGGTCCGGGCTTGTCCGCCGACGACCGCCGCGGGGCACTCCTTGGCCTCGGCAGCACCTATCGGGTCCTCGGCCGCTACGAGGAGGCCGTCGCCACGCTCGGCGACGCGGCAGCCGAGTTTCCCGACGACTGCGCGCTCAAGACATTCCTGGCCATGGCGCTGTACAACACCGGCCGAACACATGACGCGATGGAGATACTCCTGACGTTGCTCGCGGCCACGAGCAAGGATCCGGGGATCGCGGGTTACCGGCCCGCCATCGAGGAGTACGCCAAGGACCTCGACGCGACGATATAGCGACGCGGTCGGCCGCGTGACGCCTGTCTACGCCCGCCTGCGGCGCAGCCACTTCAGCAGGCCACGCGACTCCTGCACGGAGGCATTGACCACGGCGTCCACCGGTGGCTCGGGCTCCCGTGCGAGGGGCGCTGGTTCCTGCGTGGGCCGTGGTGCCGGGCGGGGCGCCGGGCGTTGCGCGCGGGCCTGGACGAGGCCGATCAGCAGGCTGGAACGCAACCACCGGATCTCGTCCGGATCGTCCGCGGTCGTGATCCTCTCCACGATCCGCGCCACGGGCGAGTCCGGCGCTCCGCTGGTACGCGGCACGGGCTTGAGACGGTTGAGGTAGGCACGCTCGTACGGATCCCTGATGATCTCCGCGAGTTGTACTGGATCCAGCAGCGAGGCCATGGCGGCGACGCGCTCCCACGGATCCTCGGACTGCCTTAATAGGAAGTCCGCGTGGCGGCCGCGCCAGTTGCGCGCCCTCAGGTCCTGGCCTTCTTCAAGTCGTGTGCGCAGTGTTCCGGGCAGACGTCCGGTGAGCAGCTCGGCGTTGGTCTCGGTCTCGGCGAACTGCCTCAGTTCCTCGGCGAGATAGAGCCAGACAACAGCTCGATACCTGTTCAGGTAAAATTTTACCGGGGTCAGCGCGCCGACTCGGGCGAGGCGGGTGAAGCGGGCCGGGCTGATGTCCATGAGCCCCGCTCCCTCTGTCGTACCCACGGCTCTGATGCCCGCTCGCAGCGACTCGGGGAATCCTTCGCTTCCGCGCACGCGTTCGATCTCCTCGCGCGTGACGCGCCGCTGACCGCCGGCCCCGTCCCCGACGGTGCGGATGCGGCCCAGCACAACCGCGAGGTCGAACTCGCCGCGCTTCAGGTCCAGTTCCCTCGCAGCCCCGCTCAGCGTCATCGATGGCCGAACGGCGGTCGCGGCCGTCGCGGCGCTCTTCTGCGTGATCGTGTCACTTGACATGGTGGTTCTCCCCCGTGAGACGTGATTGCTCTCGGGAAAAACCGTAGCCCGACCACCGCGATTCTCGCTGGGCCTGTGGATAACCCTTGTCGTGGCGACGTCAGAGTTGGCCGGAGGCAGACGACAATGCTGGTCAGGCCGCCGTCAACGCTGGTCAGAGGTCGACAGCAGGCGTGCGATCCGGCTGCCGGGCCCCCACGCCCAAATGCTCGCCGACGCGGTTCACGAGCAGTGTCATTTCGTAGGCGACCTGGCCGATGTCGGCCTCCGCGGAACTCAGGACACAGAGGCAGCTGCCGTCGCCCGCCGCCGTGACAAAGAGGACGGCGTCGTCGAACTCGATCATTGTCTGGCGCACGTTCCCGGCGCGGAAGTGGCGCCCTGATCCCTTGGCGAGGCTGTGAAGTCCCGAGGAAACCGCGGCAAGATGCTCCGCGTCCTCACGCTTCAGGTCCGCACTCGCGCCCGTCACCAGCCCGTCGTTGGACAGCACCAGCGCGTGTCGTACGTGCTCCATCCGCTGCGTCAGGTCGTCCAGCAGCCAGCCCAACCCCGTGCTCTGCCCCATGGTCCCGTCTCCCCGCGTCCGCTCCCCCTGGCTGGAGGATCTGACCTGCCAGCCTTCCCCACGACCGGCGCCCCGGCAAGCATGATGGGGACATGGCACAGAAGATGACCAATGAACAATGGCGGGCCTTCGTCTCGCACGGCACGCGAACCGGCAAGCTCTCGACGGTCCGGGCGGACGGCAGCCCGCACATCGCACCTATCTGGTTCCTGCTCGACGGAGAAGACCTGGTGTTCAACACCGGCAAGGAAACGGTGAAGGGCCGGAACCTCGCGCGCGACGGACGCATGGCCCTGTGCGTGGACGACGATCAACCGCCTTTCGCCTACGTCGTCCTCCAGGGCCGGGCCAAGCTGATCGAGGAGATCGACCAGGTCCGGCACTGGGCCGCCCGGCTCGGCGCGCGATACATGGGCGGGGACCGGGCCGAGGAGTTCGGCAAGCGCAATGGCGTCCCCGGTGAACTCCTGGTGCGCGTGAGGATCGACAAGGTGCTCGCGTCCTTCGGAGTCGCCGACTGAGGGTTCAGCCCACCGAGTCGAGCAGCCGGGCGGCATGCATCCGTCCGGCGTACTCGACCAGACGTATCAGCACCTCCTTTCCCGAGTCGCGATCCCGTGCGTCGCACAGCACCACGGGAGTGCCGCGGTCGAGGTCCAGGGCTCGTGAGACGTCCTGCGCGCCGTACGTACGGGCGTGCGCGAAGCAGTTGACGGCCACGACGAACGGGATGCGGCGGTGTTCGAAGTAGTCCACGGCCGGGAAGCAGTCCTCGAGCCGCCGGGTGTCCGCGAGGACGACAGCGCCGAGAGCACCCTGCGAAAGCTCGTCCCACAGGAACCAGAAACGGTCCTGTCCCGGAGTGCCGAAGAGGTACAGCGACAGGCCGGACCTGATGGTGATGCGGCCGAAGTCCATGGCGACGGTCGTGGTGGTCTTGCGGTCGATGCCCTCGGTATCGTCCACCGATTGGCCTGCCTCGCTGAGCAGTTCCTCGGTGCGCAGGGGGCGGATCTCGCTGACCGCGCCCACCAGGGTGGTCTTGCCCACCCCGAAGCCGCCGGCCACCAGAATCTTCAGCGCCATGGCGGCAGTTTCGCCGTCCGTGGCGTCAGAGCGCTCGGAGCCCATCGATCACCTCTCGGAGGATCTTTTCGTCGGGAAGCTGTGCGGGTGGCACCGGCCGGCTGACCTTGACGACGCCCATCTCCAGCAGGTCGCCGAGCAGCACCCTGACCACGCCCACAGGCAGGTCGGCTCCGGCTGCGAGTTCGGCGACCGACTGTGTCTCGGCACGGCACAGTTCGATGAGCGCCCGGTGTTCGGGCCCGAGCACGGTGTCGCTCCCAAGGCCAGTGGTGTCGGCTTCGAGAGTCACCAGGGCGATCAGGTCGAAGCGGACGCCGCTCGGCCCCGGCTCGGTCCGCCCGCCTGTCATCGCGTAGGGCCGGACGAGAGGCCCTGCTTCATTGTCGTACCACTGGCTGCCCGCCTGAGGCGCGGAGCCTGTCGATTCGTCGGTCATGAGTACCGGCCGTTCTCGGTCATCCGGCTGCCGGAGGTTGCGCGGTGATGCGGACGGGGGTGTGGAGGTGCTCGCCCACCCGCTTGACCAGGCGAGCCATCTCGTACGCGACGAGGCCGATGTCGGCCGTCACGGAGCTGAGGACCGTGAGGCAGGAGCCGTTACCGGCGGCCGCCACGAACAGGAACGCGTCGTCCATCTCGACCATGGTCTGGCGCACTCCCCCGGCCCCGAAATGGCGGCCCGCCCCCTTGGCAAGACTGTGGAATCCCGATGCGACGGCGGCCAGATGCTCCGCGTCCTCTCTGGTGAGGGCGGTCGAAGCGCCGACCGGCAGGCCGTCGTTGGACAGAACCACCGCGTGCCGCACCTCGTTGACGCGCAGCACCAGGTCGTCCAGTAGCCAGTCGAGTTCGCCGGTCCGCCCGGCGGGAATGCTCTGGTCCTGGATCATGCGGGGTCTCCTTCGCTGCTGTCCCTGCCCGGTACGGGCCCTGAGAGGTCGGGGACCGAACCGACGACACCAGGGCGCGGACCGCCGCCGCGTGCCCAGCCGTCGCGGTAGGCGGTCATGCGATCGCGCACCTGCTCGGCGCTGCGCTGCTCGTCTGCCCTGTCGTCCGTGGAGCCCTCCGCGTCGGCCGAGTGGGGCTCACGAAGTTGAGGCGCAAGACTCGCCTGCCGTACGCGGCGGGGCAGTGCGTCCGCCGCTTCCTGAGCGTCCGCGCTCGCGATATCGAGCCCCTGGTCCCCGGCGCTCGCGATATAGCCCTCACGGATATCGGTACTCGCGATGTCGAGCGATCCCGTGTCGTACGGCCTGGACACGTACGGCCCGTCAACCCGGCCCCTCGGGGGCCGTAACGCGGTGACACCTGGTGGTGGTTGCATCGCAGTCGGCAAGGCCGGGTGGGATACGGCGGCCGGAACGGAAGTGCCGTTCATGCGCCGCCCCGTGTGCTCCTCCGCGTTCTCCGCCGCGACGCTGTGCAGCAGTGCGGTGGGCAACAGCACGACCGCGGTGGTCCCTCCGTAGGGAGATGTACGCAGCTGCACCTTGATGCCGTGCCGAGCGATGAGCCTGCTGACTACGAAGAGCCCCAGTTGGTCGCTGTCGAAGAGGTCGAGCGCTTCGGAGTGCTCGATGCGGCGGTTGGCCTCGGCGAGCATGTCCGCCCCCATGCCGAGGCCGCGGTCCTCCACTTCCAGGGCGTAGCCGTTGCCGACCGGTTCACCGCTGATGCGCACCTTGGTGTGGGGCGGAGAGAACTGCGCGGCGTTCTCGACGAGTTCGGCCAAGAGGTGCGTGAGGTCGGCGACCGCTGTTCCGAGGACCGAGGCCGTGGGGAGCTGGCGAACCTCCACGCGCGCGTAGTCCTCGACTTCGGAGACAGCCGCGCGGACCACGTCCGTCAGGGACACCGGCATCCTCCATGCCCGGCCCGGTGCGGCTCCGGAGAGGATGATCAGGCTTTCCGCGTGACGTCTCATCCGGGTCGTCAAGTGGTCGAGGCGGAAGAGGTCGCTGAGTTCGTCGGGGTCGTCGGCCCTGCGCTCCATGGTGTCGAGCAGGTTGAGTTGGCGGTGCACGAGGATCTGGCTCCTGCGGGCCAGATTGACGAACACTCCGGAGATCCCGCTGGCGAGTTCCGCACGCTCGATCGCCGCGTGCAGCGCGGCCCTGTGGACCGTGTCGAGTGCTTCGGACACCTGCCCGGTCTCGTCCTCGGCGGGCGGCCTCAGCGGCGCCTCGGCCTGGATGTCGATCTCCTCCCCGGCACGCAGTCGCCGCATGGCGTTCGGAAGCTTGCGGCGGGCGATCTCCAAGGCGCCGTTGCGCAGGCTGACCAATTCGATGACGAGGCCTCGGCCGATGCGTACGGAGATGACCAGGGAGGCGGCGACGGCTGCGAGACCGAGAAGAACGGCGGCGCCCGCCGGGGTGAGCACGCCGTGGGTGAACGGATCGGTGCGGTCCACGGCGCCGCTGTCCGCCGTGTCCTCGATCGCCCGGAGTTCTTTCCGCACGGCCGCGTAAGCCCTGCCCCAGCCGCGTACAGGGGCTGCGGCCAGGGCCTTGCGGCCGGGCTCCGCGGCCAGCACCTTGTCCTCGACCGCCTGTAGATCGCCGTACTCGTGTCCCTCCTCAAGGCTGCGCCAGGCGGCTCGCTCGGGCCCGCGGAGGTCCGCGACCGCCCCTTCGCTCAGGGTCCTGCGGGTGTCTACGGCGCCGGTGAACAGCCGGAGCCGCTCGCCGTCCAGCGTGCCGGCCCGCCGTGCCGCCGCGAGCACGGCGTCCTCGCGGGCCAGCATCTCGCTCGCCCTGGAGAATTCGAGCAGCACGCGTGCGTGGGAGCCCGGTTCGGAGTCGTGCATACCGGTGAGCGCGCCACCCACGGCGAAGGCCTGCGAGATCGTCTTCGTGTACTGGCCGTACGCCGCGTGCCAACCCGTACGACGGTCCAGTACGTCGGTCCGCAGGGAGCGCAAGCTCTCGGCCCCCTTCACGAACGCGTCGAGTCGATCCGCCACTCCTGCCGGGAGTCCCGCTCCGTCGGCGACGGTCCGATGATCGCCCAGGCGCAGCTTGGCCACGGCCCGGTCCGTACGCGTCGCCTGCCTTTCCAGTGCCTCACCACGGGCGGCGCCGCGTTCGGTCGCGTACCGCACGGCGGCGGCACGTTCCGCCTGGAGCGAGGTCAGAGCCTCGCCTACAGGGGCCCGCACTTCGGCGTGCGCGCGCTGCAACTGCCGCAGGCGTGCCACGTCCTGTGCCGTGCTGACCGTCGCGTACCCCCACAGGGCGAGCAGCGAGATGACCGGCACCATCAGCAAGCACACGATCTTGGCGCGTACGGTGCGGGGCCGTACACGCCACCGTCCCGCGCGCGTGGGCGCTTCCTGATGGGGCGGGCCGGTGAACTTCCCCTCCCTGTCGGATAGTTCGTCGGCGGGCGGGCCGGCGTGGGCGCGGCGGCCGCGTACCGGCGGCGACGGCGCGGTGCCGTCGTCGGAGTCGAGGTCCAGGTCAGGGTCGTGGGTTCTACGGGGTGTGCGCATGGCCTCCTCGCTCGTATGTGGGTCGGGGCGTCATGCCGGGGCCGCCGCCTGGGCTCGTCGCTATCGGGCCGCGGTCCGGACAGGTCGCTGGGCGGACGCGGAGGCCTCTCGCTCGCGCTCCGTGGGGGACAGTGCGACGAAAGCCAGGGTCAGGAACAGATAGGACCCGAGGCCGACGGCGAGGGGGAAAATGAACTGCATCGTCGTGGCACCGGGCAAGGCGGCTTCGGAGGGTGTGACGCGCACACTGACCGCGAGCATCCCGGTGTAGTGCATGCTGCTCACCGCCCCGCCCATGACAAGCGATGCCCCAGCGACCGCGAGCGCCGATTTGATATTGAGTGCGGCCCACAAGGCGGCGGTCGCCGCGACGACGGCGAAGACTACGGAGAGACCGACGAGCACGGGGTCGTACCGCACGTCGCCGTGCAGGTGCAGGGCCGCCATGCCCAGGTAGTGCATGCTCGCGACGCCCAGGCCCGTGGTGAGTCCGCCGAGCGCGAGTGCCCGCCCCCGGTCCCGGCCGTACCCGACGGCGAAGACACCGGCGCCCACCACGGCCATCGCGACCAGGAGGCTCAAGATGGTCAGCGGCACGTTGTAGTGGATCTCCGTGCCGGTGACTCCGAAGCCGAGCATCGCGACGAAGTGCATCGTCCAGATGCCGGTGCCGAGCGCCGAGGCGGCGGTGATGAGCCAGTTCCTGCGTGAGCGCCCCGAGGCGCCCAGCGCACGGACAGTGCAGCGCAGCCCCAGGGCGGCGCCGATACAGGCCATCGCGTACGACAGCGCGGGGGTAAGCCAGCCGAAGGTGGCGTGGTCCAGGTGTCCCATGGCCCAGGGACGCTAGTCCGGTCAGGGGCGCACAACGGGGGCGCATTTCGAAAGCTGGTGGAATATGACAGAGAGAGGGCACTGAACGATCGCGTCACGGTCGAACGAGTGCGCCCAACGCGCGTGCGGCTCATGCGGAATCATGGATCGCATGAGCGACGATCCGACACAGGTTCAGGACTTCTTCGCGGCCCGCGCCGCCGATTGGGACACCCGCTTCCCCGACGACGGGCCGGCCTATCAGGCCGCCGTGGCCGAACTCGGACTCCGTCCGGGCTCTCGCGTGCTCGACGCCGGATGCGGTACGGGGCGCGCCCTACCGGCCCTCAGAAGCGCCGTGGGGCCCTCGGGGGTGGTGCTCGGCGCCGATCTGACGCCCGCCATGCTGGAGGCCGCCAGACAGGCGGGCAGGGATCGCGACGGGCAGCTCCTGCGGGCTGACGTCGCACAGTTGCCGCTGCTGTCCGGGTCACTCGACGCTGTTTTCGGTGCCGGGCTGATCTCGCATCTGCCGGACCCGGCGGACAATCTGCGGGAGTTGAGGCGGGTGGTACGTCCTGGCGGGTCGCTCGCTCTCTTCCACCCGATCGGCCGGGCGGCGCTCGCGGCTCGCCAGGGGCGGCAGATCACGCCGGACGATCTCCGGGCGGAGGCCAATCTCGGCTCCCTCCTCGCCGACTCCGGCTGGCGGATGACGTCGTATGTCGACGAGGATGCCCGCTTCCTTGCCTTGGCCCTGCGCGAGGACTGAGCGAAGCCGGGTTTCAGAAGGGCGCCGGCGGGGGCGGCCCGCGACGGCGGTGGCGCAAGGGACGATGTCAGGGTCGGCCCGCGACCGCGGCGGCGAACGCGGCGCCGTTGTCGAACATGACGTTGTGCCCCGCTCCCGGCACGGTCACCACTCGGACTCCGGACGCCTCCAGGGCGTCGCGCCCCAGGAGTTCACCACTCGACGCACCCTGCAAGTAAACGCGGTCAACGGTCAGCGCCATCAGCATGCGGCGCATCGTGGGCCGCGTCCCCGCCATGAGTCCGACCGCGCTTCGATGCAGGGCACGGGGGTCGGCGAGGCGCATGGTGGCCGCCCAAGTGGGGCCCACTTTCTCCAGCACGCGCGCGGAGCCGCCGCCATGGGTGAAACTGTCCTCGTCGTATGCCGCAATGCCGCTGCTGCCCGCCGTCATGGGCGGATCCGGATCGAGGTTGGCCTCTGTGAGGACCAGCCGCGACACGAGGTCGGGGCGTCGGTGCGCGAGCACGATGGCCACTGAGCCTCCCATGCTGTGCCCGACGATTTCAGCGCCCGAAATCCGGGCCTCGTCCAGGACCGCGGCCAACGCGGACGCGTGATCCTCGAGCGTGTAGCCGAAGTCGGCAGGCCGGTCACTGATGCCGTGACCGGGTAGGTCCACGAACAGCGAGCGTCGGCCGACCAGTTCAGGCCTAGCCGCGATGTGCGCGTGATAGACGGTCGAGGCCGCGCCGAGACCATGCACGTACACCCGCGCCGGCTCCGCCCCTTCAACTTCCGTCCACCGCACCCGGCTCCCCTGTGCGTCGAACCGCGCTTCACGCATGACTGTCCCCCTGTCACCTGTCGCCCTAGTCAGGCCAGCACCTCGCTGCTGCCAGCCGCCACCGACCATACATCGGTGACGATGTATACCGAATACGAGGTACACCGTACCCGTGGTACACCGTGCCCGACAGAGGAGTACGGCAGAATGCGGCGCATGCTCGAATTGGCCATCCTCGGCTTCCTCTACGACTCCTCCCTGCACGGGTACGAACTGCGCAAGCGCATCACCGCGCTCACCGGGCATGTCCGACCCGTCGCGGAGAGCACGCTGTACCCCGCCATCAAGCGGCTGGAGAAGGCGGGGCTGCTCGCCCGCGAGACACAGCCCGGGGTGGTCGCCGCGCCACGCCACGTGCTCACTCTCACGCCGGACGGCAGGCAGGAGCTGCGCAAGCGGCTCGCGGACCCGGCACGGGGGGACATCACGGACGAGAACCGCTGGTTCACGCTTCTCGCCTTCCTGCGCCACCTGGACGACGAGAAGGCACAGGCAGCGGTACTGCGCAGGCGGCTGGACTTTCTGGAAGAGCCCGCGAGCTTCTTCTACGACGGCGAACGGCCGCTCAGCGCGGAAGAGCTGGACGACCCCTTCCGGCGCGGCATCCTCACGATCGCCCGCGCGACCAGCAAGGCAGAACTCGCCTGGCTACGCACGACCTTGACGTCACTCGGCGGGAGCGGACGCTGACCCGCCCTTGTGCGGCAGCGGACAGCCGCGAACCCCAGGCACCGGGAACGAGCCCAGCTCGGCGACCTCGTACCCGTCGGGGTATCCCTTGATCTCCCAGTTCTGCCGCGCGTAGTGGGGCGCGCTCCGCGGCGGCATCAGGTGTACGACGCGCCCCCGAAGGCGCACCGCACCCCTGACGAGCGAACAGGTAAGGGCGCCCGGCTGGTCGTAGCGGAACGCACGCAGCAAGGGCTCATCCAGCAGGGCGAGGGTCGCGGAGCGCAGTACAGGTACCAGGGGACGCGGATACCAGGAGGCCATCAGGTCAAGGGTCGCGTCGGACACCTCGCGTGCGCCCTTGTCCCAGCCGAAGTTGGCCTCTTCGTAGTCATCGAGGCACCTCTCGAACTCTTCGTAGGTGCCGGGGATTTCCTTGATGCCCATGTGCTGGCCGAGGGTGCGGTAGTACACCGCGGCAGCTGCCGTCTCGTGACGCGAGAGCCTGCGCCAGCCGTAGGTGTCGATCCACCGCTTGGGCATCACCACGAACGTGCACAGGACGTAGCGCATGTCGTCATTGCTGATGTCGTAACTGCGGTGCATCTGGTTGATACGACGGATGGCGGTGCGGCCCTCCTCGCTCCCGAAACCGTGCTCAACGACGGTGTCGAGGAGCAGGGCAGTGTCGTCGTACCTCTTCTGTGAACGGTCCGTCAGTTCGGCTGTCTCTGCTAGCAGTCGACCGATGCTGGGTACGGCATAGGTGCGGTAGAGGGCGAGTTCGAGTGCGCGCGTATAGTCCCAAGGGAATTCGAAGGTCGCGGTGAGCCGGTAGATCTCGAGGAAGTCCCTTTCCGGGTCGAGGCGCCTGATCTGCTCGAGCCGCTCGAAACGCTTCACCGCGCGTTCCCCCTTCTGTGACCGGAGTACCAACTCTACGTTGGTAAGGGGCGGATGAGTGATCAGCGGGGAAGCCGTACCGGGGGAAGGTAGGCCACATGATTGACAGGTTTCGGAAGTTCTGGCGCACCGGCAAGCCCGAAGAGGGCGAGCGCACGCAGGACCCCACCAAGCACAAGCGCCCGCACAATCTCTTCGAAGCCGCAGCTGTCTACGTGGCGGCTTGCGCCGAGGACGATCAGGACGAGATGGACGAGGCCACGGGGTGGGTCTCGCCCGAGGCTCTGTCCTTCGGTGTCAGTGAGCTAGCGTGCCGGGCTGTCATCGCTCTCGCACGGGAACGTGATGAGTCGCCTCGGGATGTGGCTCGTACGCTCCTTGGCCTGCCCGCCGCCTGAGTTCAGTCGCGCCCCGGGGAGGCGGTCCGGGTCGGTCCGGTACCGGTTTCCTGGCCGCCCACCCCTCGACGATCTCTGGGGCGACTGGTTAGGGTGCGCCGCCAGGTGAAGTGACGGGAAGCCGGCATGGCCGGGACGGACGACGCTGTCGCCGCCGACGACATCCCGAGGCGTGCGCGGCGCTCGCCCTCCCACCGCTCACCGCCGGGTACGGGCTGGTGCTCGGCCAGGACGGCGACGGCGCGCGATGAGCGGTCGTTGTCGACGATGTGTCGCTCGTGGCCGTGGCGGTCGCCTCCTGGGACTGCGGCATGGAGTACGACCTGTCCCCCGATAGCCGTACGGTGGTCACCGCGCTGCCCGGCTGGCCCCTCGCGGTCGCCGTCTCGGCACCGGGCGTTCCTACTCCGCACGACCCGGAGCCGGGCCGCGGGCCCGAGCTTCCGGCGCTCCTGAAGTCCCTCGACGAGATTGCGGTCCGCCCGTCCTGAGCGCGGTCTACCGCGGCCTCAACGCCCTATCTCCTTGCTTGTGACCCGGCGCAGCCTGCGCCGCTGTCCGGAATCGAGCGCTAGATAGGCCGCCGCGGGGACTCCGAGCACGATCAGGAGTGCGGCCCACCATGGCAGCCAGAACAGCATGATGATCCCGGCCGCCATACCTCCTGCGGCGATCTTCGCGTTCCTCGACATGTGTGTCGCCTCCTTCGCGGCTGGTGCCGCTCTCTGTATGGGAAAACGGGATCGGGCCTCCTACGGTTCCAGGTCGCGGCCCTGAGAGACCCCCGAGAGACCCCGGAGAAACCCCCGACAGAGCCCCGAGTCGAGTCGGCCCTCCTTGGCTCCTACGCCTATTCGACGCGCAGGGGCTCCCCGACCTCGTACATGTGGCGCAGCACCTGCCGGTAGGAATCGACGAATCCCGCTTCCGTGTAGGACATACCCACCGCGTTACAGTGCTCGCGTACGACGGGTTGGACGAGGCGCAGGTGAGGGCGGGGCATGCTGGGAAACAGGTGGTGCTCTATCTGGTAGTTGAGTCCGCCGAGGAACCAGTCGGTGAGCGGGCCACCGCGGATGTTGCGCGAGGTGAGGACCTGCCGGCGCAGATGGCCCCAGCGTTCGCCATCCGGGTCGGGCATTTCCATGCCTTTGTGGTTGGGCGCGAAGGCGAGTCCGAGGTGCAGGCCGAACAGCGCCTGGTGGATCGCGGCGAAGGCGATCGCGCGACTGAGCGGCATGGCGGCGAGGAGAAGCGTCACGTATCCGGCGAGGTGGGTGAGGAGAAGGGCCCCTTCCACCACGCGCTCCCGCGGAGCCTGCCGTCGCAGGTCCTGGAAACCATAGACCTTCATGGCGATTCCCTGGAGGAGCGTCAGCGGGAAGAAGAGCCAGGCCTGGTTGCGGGTGAGCCAGCGCCGGAAGCCCACACGGACCGTCGCCTGCCCGCGGGTCCAGACGAGGACGTCCGCGGCGACATCGGGGTCCTTGTCGACGTGGTTGGGGTTGGCGTGGTGCCTGTTGTGCTTGTCGTTCCACCAGGCGGAACTCATGCCGAGCAGGAGATTGCCGTGGACGAGACCGATGGCGCGGCTGATGGGCCGGTTGCCGGTTATCTGCGCGTGCCCCGCGTCGTGGCCGATGAACGCCGTTCGGGCGCACAGGACGGACAGCACAGGGGCAAGCAGCAGCACCCACCAAGAAGCTCCGACGATGAACATTCCGGCCCCCACAGCCACCAGTGCCAGAGCATTGAGCGCGATGGTGCGGGTGTACCAGCCAACGCGGCGATCCAAGAGACCCTGCTCCTTGACGGTGCGCAGGAGTGGTGTGAAATCGCTTCCGGCGGGCTGCTTGCGGGCGCCGACCGAAGGGCGTTCCGCGACTGCTGCCTGGGGCATGGATTGATCTCCGGTCTGCGTGGCGACGGGCTGACCTGATCAAACGTATGTTTCCGTGACTCGGGGCAACCATGGCGCCACCACCCGTGTTCCGCGGGGGGCCAGCACCGACCGCCAAGGGGGGTTGATTACACCCCTCCCAGGTCACGTGATCGGGATCACCATCGAGGCCCTCCCGCTGAGCGCCCACCGTGATGTACTCTCGGCCGCTCCGGTCTCAGTAGTCAAATTTGAGGAATGCGCCATCGCCGTGCCCAGGCTTCCTGTCGTCTCCCCCTCCGAGATCTCCGAACTGTCGCGCTGCTCGGTGCTCTTCGTGCCCGCCGATCCCGCGCGCGGAGGGCGGATCGCCTTCTGGCACCCAGAAGGCACCGCGCCTCCTTCGATTGCTGATGCCACCTTCGAGGAACTGGCCGTCGCCATCCTTACGGATGATGGTGGCGTCGAGCTAAACGCCGTGCCAGCGGTCCTGCTCCCTGTACGCGCCGCGTTGCCGGTCCTCACGCGCGCGCGTGCCGCGTCGGAGACCCACCCGACGGCCGCCTTCTGGGGAGCGGCGGGCGTCCTCGCGCTGCAACTCGTGGCCCGCGGACTGCTGTTGCCGGGCCTGACCTCCAGTGATCACGACGGCTGGCGCGTCGGTCCGTTGGGAGCCGAGGACCTACAGCGACTGCGTGATCTCGCCGCGGCGATGCCACCGGCCGCCCACGCCCTGCCTTTGGACGTCGCCGCGCCGCTGCGACTGCCCGAGCCGGAGCGTCTGCTGCTCCAGTTCCTCAACGCCGTGGCCGACACTCTGCCGCGCTCCCCCGCGGCAGCCGTTGCCGCGGGCGGGCCCGTCTTCGCGTCCATGGCACCACAGCACGTTCCCGAGCAGCGGCCCTGGTCCACGGACGTGGCAGCGGGGCACGACGCGGGGGTGCGGATCTCGCTGCGCGTGGAGATCCCCGGCCTCGTCTCGGTCACCGAGGACGGCACCCGGCTGCCTTTCCGTGCCGTCCTGCAACTGCACAGCGTCAGCGATCCCGCGCTCGTCGCGGACGCCGCCGAGGTGTGGGCCGGAACCGGGGGCCAGGCTTTCGGCCCGCAGTCGCGTATGGATGCCCTCCTCGCGCTGCGACGCGCCACGCGCGCGTGGCCGCCGCTCGCCCCGCTCCTTTCGGCCGCCGTCCCCGACGCGATCGACCTCGCGGACGAAGAGGTCACCGAACTCCTGGGCGAGGGTGCCCGGATGCTCGCCGTCGCGGGCGTCGACGTGCACTGGCCGAGGGAGTTGACGCGCAGTCTCACCGCTCGCGCGGTCATCGGTCCGCCGGACGACGAACAGGGCGGCGACGCGAAGGACCCGGCCAAGCTGGCGTCGAACACGCCTTCCTTCCTCTCCTCCGACGCTCTTCTCGCCTTCAACTGGCGCTTCGCGCTGGGCGACCAGCAACTGACGCGCGACGAACTGGACCGTCTCGCAGAGGCGAACCGCCCCGTGGTGCGCCTGCGTGACCAGTGGGTGCTGATCGACCCCGAGGAGGCGCGCCGCGCCCGGGACCGGGCAGACCGCAAGGTCACCCCGATCGACGCCCTCAGTGCCGCCCTGACCGGCTCCACCGAGGTCGGTGGGCAACGCGTCGATGTGGAGCCGACAGGGTGGCTCGCCACGTTGCGTGAACGGCTCGCGGACCCGGAGGGCATGGAGCCCGTCGGCCAGCCCGAGGGGCTCGCGGCGGAGCTTCGCGACTATCAGCTGCGCGGCCTGAACTGGCTGGCGCGGATGACCTCGCTCGGTCTCGGGGGCTGCCTCGCCGACGACATGGGTCTCGGCAAGACCATCACGCTGATCTCCCTGCATCTGCACCGCCAGTCCCACGAGGACACTGCGGGGCCCACGCTGGTGGTCTGTCCGACATCGTTGATGGGCAACTGGCAGCGCGAGATCGAGAAGTTCGCGCCCGGCACGCGCGTGCGACGATTCCACGGAGCCCAGCGCAGTCTGGAGGGTCTGACGGACGGTGAGTTCGTGCTCACCACCTACGGGACGATGCGGCTCGACTCGGAGAGGCTGGGCCAGACTCCCTGGGGCATGGTCGTCGCCGACGAGGCACAGCACGTCAAGAACCCGTATTCGGCAACGGCGAAGCAGTTGCGCACCATCGGGGCACGCGCGCGCGTAGCGCTCACCGGCACCCCCGTGGAGAACAACCTCTCCGAGCTGTGGGCCATCCTGGACTGGACGACTCCCGGTCTGCTCGGCAAACTCAGCACCTTCCGCACGCGCTACGCGCAAGCCGTGGAGTCCGGCGCGGATCCGGGCGCAGCCGAGCGCCTCGGGCAACTCGTGCGGCCGTTCCTGCTGCGTCGTCGCAAATCGGACCCGGGGATCGCACCGGAGCTGCCTCCGAAGACGGAGACCGACCGCGCCGTCTCGCTCAGCGCGGAACAAACGGGCCTCTACGAAGCCGTAGTGCGGGAAACGCTCGCGGAGATCTCCGGTGCCGAGGGTTTCGCGCGCCGCGGGCTGATCGTCAAGCTGCTCACCGGTCTCAAGCAGATCTGCAACCACCCGGCGCAGTACCTCAAGGAGGACAAGCCGCGGATCCCGGGGCGCTCCGGAAAGCTGGAACTGCTCGACGAGCTGCTCGACACGATCCTCGCCGAGGACGCGAGCGTGCTCGTCTTCACGCAGTACGTGCAGATGGCGCGGCTCATCGAGCGGCATCTGGCGGACCGTGGCGTCCCGTCGCAGTTCCTGCACGGCGGCACGCCCGTCGCCGAACGGGAAGCCATGGTGGAGCGCTTCCAGGACGGCGAAGTCCCGGTCTTCCTGCTGTCCCTGAAGGCGGCGGGTACGGGGTTGAACCTGACACGGGCCGAGCACGTCGTGCACTACGACCGCTGGTGGAACCCCGCCGTCGAGGCGCAGGCCACCGACCGTGCGTACCGCATCGGTCAGACGCAGCCGGTGCAGGTGCACCGGCTGATCGCTGAGGGCACGATCGAGGACCGCATCGCCGGGATGTTGCTGCGCAAGCAGGAGTTGGCCGAGTCCGTTCTCGGTTCGGGCGAGGCCGGTCTCACCGAATTGACCGACGCCGAACTGTCGGACCTGGTGGAGCTGCGAGGGGGCACGCGATGAGTGACATCCACGACGAGGTGTACGGAGCCGAAGGCGGCGACAGGCACGTTGACGGCGCAGCTAACGAGCGTACGTTCGAGGCTTTGCCGCCCGCGCACGGGCGGGGCTTCGCGCAGACCTGGTGGGGCCAGGCCTGGTTGAAGGCGCTCGAGGACACGGCCCTGGACGCCGGTCAGCTCAAGGCGGGGCGTCGGCTCGCGCGCGCGGGTGCCGTGGGCGCCGTCTCCGTGCGGCCCGGCCGCATAACGGCGGTCGTCCAAGACCGCGACGGCACGCCGCACCGCTCCGACGTACTGCTACAGGAACTGAGCCCGGAGGAATGGGACCGCTTCCTGGGGATGGCCATCGAACGGGCCGGGCACATCGCGGCTCTCCTCGACCGTGACATGCCACCGCACTTGGTGGAGGACTCCGCCGCGGCGGGTGTCGAACTTCTGCCGGGCATCGGCGACCTGGAGCCGGAGTGCGATTGTGAGGCGTGGGACCACTGCGGGCACACAGCCGCGCTCTGCTATCAGGTGGCGCGGCTGCTCGACCAGGATCCCTTCGTGCTCCTGCTGATGCGAGGCCGCGGGGAGCGCGAGCTGCTCGATGAACTGCACGTGCGCAGCCTCGCGCGCACCGACGCCCCCCAGCAGTGTGAGGACTCCCAGGACGCGGCTCCAGAGGGCGTCAGCGCCGAGGAGGCGTACGCGGACGGCGCGATCCTGCCTCCGCTGCCCGGGTTGCCCGTGCTGCCGCCCGAGCCGGGTCTGCCGCCGAGGCTCGACACAGAGACCGAGCCCGCGCAGGACCTCGATGTGGCCGCGGTCGAGTTCCTGGCGGCACAGGCAGCCGTCGAGGCCTACCGCCTGCTGGCCGACGCGCTCGCTCCGGAGCATGAACGGCACGCGGTCGAGGACGAGCTGACCGCGAGTGAGGACGCCGTACGCCTGGCCGCCGCTGATCCGGGGCCGGCGATCGAGGCCCGGCTGGCGGCGGTGGCCGAGCGCGGCCGCGGCGGCCTCGCGCTGGCCGTCCAGGCCTGGCGGTACGGGGGCCGGGCCGCACTCCGCGTACTCG
Organism: Streptomyces sp. NRRL S-920; assembly: GCF_000717945.1. Taxonomy (NCBI): domain Bacteria; kingdom Bacillati; phylum Actinomycetota; class Actinomycetes; order Kitasatosporales; family Streptomycetaceae; genus Streptomyces; species Streptomyces sp. NRRL S-920. The sequence goes on along the minus strand of NZ_JODF01000003.1, from coordinate 44,585 downwards.
AGGAGGAGTGGGTGCCCAAGGAGGATTCCCTGGCACGCGCGCGTGCCGCACTCGAAGCGGCTTGGGACGAAGGTGAACGTCCGGAGCTGCGGGCTTCCCGCAATCGGTGGACCGTGGTTGGTACGGACGTTCAGCTGCGCCACGGGCACGACGGCCGCTGGTGGCCCTACCGCAAGGAGCGGGGCCGCTGGACTCCGGCAGGGCCCGCGGCGCACGATCCGGCGACGGCGTTGGCCGTGGCGAGCGGCAGCGAGTGAGAAGGGCGCGTGCGGCCTGCGGATGACGCACGGCGGCGCGCGGCCTGGGGTGGACATTCGACGGTGCCCGGACCGACGCTTGGCCGAAAATACGCGGCGCTCACCGGCGTGTTCGCGCCGGGCACCCGTGCGCTGGGAACACCGGCGCACGCACTCACCCTGGCCAGCGATTGAGCGCGGCCGGGCCATCCGCGAGCGTGGATGAGGTCGATCAGGGAGGTCTGACGGCACGAGCCGTCCCCAGGATCGGCAGCGGGGCGCGGGACGTGTCAGCTCTGCCGGCGCGGCCTATGTGAAGGGGGTGACCCGGGCGCCGCGCCCCATCGCGCTGAACGGACCGGTGATCGCCGACGTCGCCTCCTGCCCCTCGCGGGAGGCGCCGTCGGCCCGCCCCCGTCCATGCATGGGTCGCCGTCGACGGCCGTCAGCCGCGCGCTCCCAGGAGGTGGTCCATAGCCAGCTGGTCGAGGCGTTCGAACGCCATCCCGCGCGCGGCGGCCGCTTCCACGTCGAAGGCCTCATAGGCGCCCCGATCGGCGAGCAGCCCGGAGAGCCCGTCGTCGGCCGTGGGCAGCGCCAGCGCGTCGAGGCGGGACGCCCTCAGTGCCTCGCGTACCTCGGGGTCGGCACGGAAGGCAGCCGCGCGCTCGCGCAGGATCAGATAGGTGCGCATACATCCGGCGGCCGATGCCCACACTCCTTCGTGGTCCTCCGTACGGGGCGGCTTGAAGTCGAAGTGACGCGGTCCCTCGTAACCGCCCCTCTCCAGGAGGTCCACCAGCCAGAAGGCACTGCGCAGATCGCCGGCGCCGAACCGCAGGTCTTGGTCGTACTTGATGCCGGTCTGGCCGTTCAGGTCGATGTGGAAGAGCTTGTCCGCCCAGAGTGCTTGGGCGATGGAGTGCGGGAAGTTCAGCCCCGCCATCTGTTCATGGCCCACTTCGGGGTTGACGCCGAACAGTTCGGGCCGCTCCAGGCGCTCGATGAAGGCGAGGGCGTGTCCGACTGTGGGCAGCAGGATGTCGCCGCGCGGCTCGTTCGGCTTCGGCTCGATGGCGAACCGCAGGGCATAGCCCTGTGAGGTGACGTACTCGGCGAGCAGGTCGAAGGCTTCCTTCATGCGGTCGAGCGCGTCGCGTACGTCCTTCGCGGCGCCGGATTCCGCTCCTTCCCTGCCGCCCCAGGCGACGTAGGTGTGTGCTCCCAGCTCCACCGCCAGGTCGATGTTGCGGATCGTCTTGCGCAGCGCGTAACGGCGTACGTCGCGGTCGTTGGCGGTGAACGCGCCGTCCTTGAAGACGGGGTGGGTGAACAGGTTCGTGGTCGCCATCGGCACGACCAGGCCCGTCGCGTCCAGTGCCTGCCGGAAGCGCTTGATGTGACCTTCGCGTTCTGCGTCGGACGACCCGAACGGGATCAGGTCGTCGTCGTGGAAGGTCACTCCGTAGGCGCCCAGTTCGGCGAGGTTGCGCACCGTCTCGGCTGGGTCGAGGGCGCTGCGGGTGGCATCGCCGAACGGGTCACGTCCCTGCCAGCCGACGGTCCACAGGCCGAAGCTGAACTTGTCCTCAGGAGTGGGCTGGTAGTTCATGTGCGGCTCCCTCGACTATTTCGTCATGGCCCTTTACAAATTAATCTCCGGAGGCTCCGCTGGGAAGGTCGGGAAGGAACTCCAGGACGTACCCGAAGAGCCGAAGGGAAGGACACCGCCATGTCATCAGCGCCATCAACCCAAGGACCTCTTGTCGTCGGCGTGGACAGCTCCACGCAGTCCACCAAGGCCCTGGTCGTCGACGCGGCCACCGGCCGGGTCATGGCAAGCGGCCAGGCTCCGCACCACGTCACTACGGGCGAGGCGCGTGAGAGCGACCCCCAGGAGTGGTGGGAAGCGCTGTGTGCGGCCCTGCGCCAGTGCGGCCCCGCGGCCAGGGAGGCCGCGGCGGTTTCCATCAGCGGCCAACAGCACGGTCTGGTCACGCTCGATAGGAGCGGGCGCCCCGTGCGGCCCGCTCTCCTGTGGAACGACATGCGCTCCGCCGCACAGGCACGCTCTCTGCTGGAGCGGTTCGGCGGCCCAAAGGAGTGGGCCGATCGGGTGGGCAGCGTGCCGGGACCCTCCTTCACCGTGACGAAATGGGCCTGGCTCGCCGAACACGAGCCGGCCGCCGCCCGCTCCACGGCAGCCGTGCGCCTGCCCCACGACTACCTCACCGAACGCCTCACAGGACTCGGTACGACCGACCGGGGTGACGCTTCGGGAACCGGGTGGTGGGCGTCGGCTTCGGAGACGTACGACGAAGAGATCCTCGGCATGGTAGGGCTCGACCCGACATTGCTGCCCCGCGTGGCACGCCCCGGAGAGGTGGTCGGCACGGTGCACGTCGGCGATGAACTGCCGTTCTCCAAGGGCACGCTAGTCGCGCCCGGCACCGGCGACAACGCGGCGGCCGCCCTGGGGCTCGGCCTGCGCCCCGGCACCCCGGTGTTGAGCCTCGGCACCTCGGGCACGGTGTACGTGGTCTCCCGGGAGCGCCCGGCGGATCCGACCGGTACGGTGGCGGGCTTCGCCGACGCGCGGGATGCCTGGCTGCCCCTGGCCTGCACTCTCAACTGCACACTGGCCGTCGACCGGATGGCCGCGCTGCTGAGCCTGGACCGCGAGGCGGTGGCACCGGGAGGCACCGTCACACTGCTGCCCTACCTCGACGGTGAGCGGACGCCCAACCTCCCCCACTCCACCGGAATGGTGCACGGCCTGCGCCACGACACCACGCCCGGGCAGCTGCTCCAAGCCGCGTATGACGGGGCGGTGCACTCACTGCTCGGCGCTCTCGACCTCGTCCTCGATACGGACACCGACCGGTCGTCCCCGTTGCTCCTCATCGGAGGCGGGGCGCGCGGCACGGCCTGGCAGCACACCGTACGTCGCCTCTCCGGCCGTCCCGTTCAGGTGCCCAAGGCACAAGAACTGGTCGCACTCGGCGCTGCCGCGCAGGCCGCCGGCCTCCTCACCGGCGAGGACCCGAGCGCGATCGCACGCCGCTGGGGCACGGCCCAGGGGCCCGTGCTCGACCCCACGGAGCGCGACGACGAGACGCTGACGCGGATCTCCGGGGTACTCTCCGACGCGGCGCCGCTCCTGGACAGGGCGCCCCGTGGGGAGTGAGGACCGACCGAGGTATGACCGCACCGCTGCACGACAAACGCCCGGGAACGTCAGGCGTCCAGCTGCCCGACACCCAACAGGGGATGCGCCGCCGCAACCTCTCCCGGGTCATGCACGCCGTGGCCGCGCACGGTCCGCTGTCCCGCGCCGCCGTGGCCGCCAGGATCGGATTGACGCGAGCCGCCATCTCCACGCTGGTGGACGAGTTGATCCGCTCGGAACTCTTGGACGAACTCGGCCCCGAGCGGCCCGGCCGAGTGGGCCGCCCCGGGTCCGCTCTCGCGGTCAGCTCACGCGGCCCCGTAGGCGTCGGTGCGGAGGTCGGCGTCGACCATCTCGCGGTCTGCGCGGTCGATCTGCGCGGCGAGGTGCGCGCGCGTGCCGTCCAGCAGGTCCGCAATCGCGGGCGCTCGCCCGAACTGGTGCTGCGGGACGTTGCCGCCTTGGCGCAGCGAGCGTACGCCGAGGTCCGCATGGCGGGCCTGTCCCCCACAGGTCTCGCGGTGGCCGTGCCGGGCCTGGTCGCCAGGGACACCCGTTCGGTCGTCCGCGCCCCCAACCTCGGCTGGCACGACATCGACCTGGAACCGCTACTCCCGTCCGGGCTGCCGCTGACGGTGGACAACGAAGCCAACTTCGGGGCGCTCGCCGAACTGTGGCTCGGCGAGGACACACCGGAGGACTTCCTCCATGTCTCGGCGGAGATCGGCATCGGCGCCGCGCTGGTCGTCGAAGGGCGGCTGCTGCGCGGGACGCGTGGTTTCGCAGGCGAGTTGGGGCACGTGCCGGTGCGGCCCGAGGGTCCGCGTTGCCCCTGCGGGGGGCGCGGCTGCCTTGAGCAGTACGCGGGAGAAGAAGCGGTGCTTCGAGCAGCGGGGCTGGAGCCGGGCGAAGGCCGCGTCGGGCTCCTCGCCGAGCGCGCCGCGGCAGGTGACAGGGCGGTTCGGCGAGCGCTGGGCGGCGCGGGGGCTGCCATGGGCATCGCGCTCACGGGAGCGGTCAATCTGCTGGATCCGCGGGCGGTGGTGCTCGGCGGGGCACTGGCCCGCCTCGCGCCGTGGCTGCTCCCTTCGCTGGAGCGGGAGCTGGCGGGGCGCACGCGGGGCCGGGCCTGCGGGGTGACGGTGTCCGGACTCGGGCCCGACGGGCCTTTGCTGGGCGCGGCGCACTCGGTTGTGCAGGCCGTGCTGGACGATCCGGTGGGGGTTTGCGCGGCGGGGTAGGGCGGGGCAGCTGAACCCGGGCCGCTACTGACGAAGAGGCCGCCGCAGGGCCCGCTGCCGCCTCAGCACGGCTCCACCGACAGGCGTCACCAGCCGTCGAGTCACCCGTTCGGGTGGCCGAGATATCCACAATCTCGATGCCGTACACAGATGTGAGTCTCGCCCTTCCGCCCCAACCGGCGGGCGCCGTAACGTAATTCGCGTGAGGCTCCGCCGACCTGATGACGGCGGCATCCTCGCGGATCGGGAAATTCACGTGACGGGGGTGACCAAGCTCCGCAAGGAGTGGCTGCCTGCCGTCAGGCGCACCGCGGACTGCACGCGCGGCTGCTCGAGACAACCGCCAAGCTCCCCCACGGACCAGCCCACAGCACATCTTGGTAGCCATATCAGCCCTTCCACCCGCAACGCCCGTCCAGCCGTTCCTCCCATCGAGAGGCAGGTCAGTCATGGATCGACCAAGACGCTTCCCGAGCAGGCGCCGACTGCTCCAGGGCGCGGCCGCCGCCGCACCCGCGGCGCTCCTGCCCGCCGGCTACGCGCGTGCCCAAGCTCTGGCAGTCGACTACCCCCTGGCCGAGTGGGTGCCGGCCAGCACGTCCAACTACACGGCCGCCAGCCGCCCCAGCACCTATCCCATCGACTACGTGATCATCCACGTCACCCAGGAGACATACGCGGACACGCTCGCAATCTTCCAGAACCCGGCTAAGAAGGTCTCCGCCCACTATGTGGTGCGCTCCAGTGACGGGCACATCGCGCAGTGCGTACGCGACCGCAATGTCGGGTGGCACGCGGGCAATTGGACCTACAACACACGCAGTATCGGCATCGAGCATGAAGGGTGGGTCGACACACCCCAGTACTTCACCAACGCGATGTACGAGCAGTCCGCCGCGCTCACCGCCGCCGTCTGCTCGAAGTACGGCATTCCCAAGGACCGCCAGCACATCATCGGTCACCACCAGGTGCCCGGCTCGGACCACACGGATCCCGGCCCGTACTGGGACTGGACGCGCTACATACGGCTCGTCAACTTCGCCTGACGGCGACCGAGACGCACCAGGCGGGAGAACGGCGAGTTCCGCCCTTAGCGGCACGCTTGTCGGCTTCCGCTGGCGGGGCGACGATGGCACCACCGCATCGCCGTCCCGGGAGGCCGAGTTGTCCGATCCATGGGTGGCGCTGGAGCCGGGTGCTGACCCCGCCGAGCGGGTGCGGGTGCTGCGCCGGGCACACGAGAGGTTCACCGCCGCCGGGACGGTTGCCCGTCCGGTGCGTTCCGTCGTGGCGGAATCGTGGCGGAGGTCAGCCAGAGCCCGTGTCAGTCCGGAGGGCAGCGGCGCTGAGGTGGAGCTGACCGACGGCGACTTGGGGGCGTACCGGGCGGATCATCCGCTCGCGAGGGTGATGCCGCTGTTCCGCGAGTTGATGGGCACCTTCGCCGCGGATGGGGAGCATCTTCTCGCCGTGTGTGACGCGCAGGGAAGGTTGTTGTGGGTCGAGGGTCACGCGGTGGCGCGGCGGCACGCGGGGCGGATGAACTTCGTGCCGGGGGCGCGGTGGGCGGAGTCCGCCGTAGGGACCAACGCTCCGGGCACGGCAGTCGCCGTGGACCGGCCCGTGCAGGTTTTCGCCACCGAACACTTCATGCGGCGCGTGCAGTCGTGGACGTGTGCGGCGGCCCCCGTGCACGATCCGCGCACGGGGAGGTTGATCGGGGCGGTTGACATCACCGGTGGGGACGGCCTCGCGCATCCGCACAGTCTCGCCTTCGTCCAGGCGGTGGCGAGGGCGGCCGAGTCCCAACTGGCGCTCTTGGCACCACCAGTAGCGCCCGGTGGAACGGTTGAGTTGTCGGCGCTGGGCCGGGACGAGGCGCTGCTTCTGGCGGGTGGGCGCAAGGTGCGGCTCAGCCGTCGGCACAGTGAGATCGTCGTGCTGCTTGCCCGCCACCCGGAGGGGTTGAGCGGGGACGAGTTGCTGTGCGCGCTGTACGAGGACGAGTCGGTGCCGCAGGTGACGTTGCGAGCGGAGATGGCGCGGCTGCGGCGGGTTCTCGGGGCGGAGCTGCTGCGGTCACGTCCGTACCGCTTGGCTGTGCCTGTCGAGTGCGATGTCGACACGGTCGAGCGCCGTCTGGGAGCGGGCGCGGTGGCGGCGGCCGCTGCCGCGTACGCCGGGCCGCTGCTGCCGCAGTCGCAGGCACCCGCGCTGGTCCGTCTCCGCCGCAGACTCGCCGATCAGTTGCGGGCGGCGCTCATCGATCGCAACGACCCCGATCTGCTGGCGGACTGGGCCCACGCTCCATGGGCCGAGGACGACCTGGTGGCGTGGCGGGCACTGGCCTCGTTGCGCCCGACACCTCCCGTCCTGGCCCGTCTGCGCGAACTCGACACCGATCTGACCATGGCGGTACGGAGGCCCGAGCGGGCACGCTGACCGCCCCGAGCATTCCCACGGGCGACCGACGGAAGGAGCGCAACGTGGATGCAACGTCCGTGGTTCTAGCCTCCGGGCGAGAGCTGCCCAACGGCGGGCAGTCTTCCCCGGGAGGCCAGCCAAGATGACCCGATACTCAGCGCCCGGCACCAAGGGCGCGATCGTCTCCTACCAGTCGCGCTACGACCACTTCATCGGTGGCGAGTACGTGGCTCCCGCGCGTGGTCAGTACTTCGAGAACCCCAGCCCGGTCAATGGTCAGTCGTTCACGGAGATCGCCCGGGGCACCGCCGAGGACGTCGAGCGTGCCCTCGACGCGGCGCACGCGGCGGCGCCCGCTTGGGGGCGGGCCTCCGTGACCGAGCGCGCGGATGTCCTGCGGAAGATCGCCGACCGGATGGAGGCCAATCTCGAACAGCTCGCGGTCGCCGAGAGCTGGGAGAACGGCAAGCCGATCCGCGAGACGCTGGCGGCCGACATCCCGCTCGCCATCGATCACTTCCGCTACTTCGCGGGCGTCATCCGGGCGCAGGAGGGGTCGTTGAGCGAGGTCGACGAGGACACCATCGCGTACCACTTCCATGAGCCGCTCGGTGTCGTCGCGCAGATCATTCCGTGGAACTTCCCGATCCTGATGGCGACATGGAAGCTGGCCCCCGCGCTCGCCGCAGGCAACGCGGTGGTCCTCAAGCCCGCCGAGCAGACACCGGCCTCCATCCACTACTGGATGAGCCTGGTCGCCGATCTGCTGCCGCCGGGCGTGGTCAACATCGTCAACGGTTTCGGCGTCGAGGCGGGCAAGCCGCTGGCCTCCAGTCCGCGCGTCGCGAAGGTCGCCTTCACCGGGGAGACCACGACGGGGCGGTTGATCATGCAGTACGCCTCCGAGAACATCAAGCCGGTGACGTTGGAGCTGGGCGGGAAATCGCCGAACATCTTCTTCGACGACGTGTGGGCCGCCGACGACGACTTCAGGGACAAGGCGCTGGAGGGCTTCACGATGTTCGCCCTCAACCAGGGTGAGGTCTGCACCTGCCCGTCGCGGGCGCTGGTGCAGCGCGGGCACTACGGCGAGTTCCTCGAAGCGGCGATCGCCCGCACCGAGCAGATCAAGGCCGGGCATCCGCTCGACACCGACACCATGATCGGCGCGCAGGCCTCCAACGACCAGTTGGAGAAGATCCTCTCCTACCTGGACATAGGCCAGCAGGAGGGGGCCAAGATCCTGACGGGTGGCCAACGAATCGATTACGACGGCGAGTTGGCGGGCGGCTTCTACATCCAGCCGACGATATTCGAGGGCGACAACCGTATGCGGATCTTCCAAGAGGAGATCTTCGGCCCAGTCGTCTCGGTCGCGTCGTTCAATGACTTCGACGACGCCATCAAGATCGCGAACGACACGCTCTACGGTTTGGGCGCCGGGGTGTGGACGCGCGACATCAACACCGCGTACCGGGCCGGACGTTCGATTCAGGCGGGGCGCGTCTGGACGAACTGTTACCACGCGTATCCGGCGCACGCGGCCTTCGGCGGGTACAAGCAGTCGGGCATTGGGCGCGAGACGCACAAGATGATGCTGGAGCACTACCAGCAGACGAAGAATCTTCTGGTGTCGTACTCGGCGAAGAAGCTCGGCTTCTTCTAGATGCACGAAAAAGGGCGCCTGAACTGGGCTTTTACCCGTCCGGCGCCTTTCACCCGGCCCATTCAGAGCGAGGCCCGGTTTATACCGTACCTCCCATTTTCTCCCACCATTATCCCGCTCCTGACCAGCACTTCCGGACCCGTCACGGACCAAAACCCCCACTCACCCCGTAGGCGTCCCGCCCAGACTGACGCGGTTCCACTCCTCGATCGACTGCTCGACGAGAGGGTTGGCCTGCTCCCTGACGCCATCCAGGAATGTGCTCGGCCGCCGCCTCCACCGCGGGCGGCACCCGCCGCGTCAGGGGCGAGGTCCAGTGCGCCACGCGACGGGTCAGCCGTTCGTCGCCTTCTTGGACAGCCGTCGAGTCGATCATGTGCGGCAGCTTCCCGTTCTCGCTTGTGTCATACGCAGCTGATCTACTTCCCGTTGCCCGCGTCTTCGGGGGCCGGCCCATCTCTTGGGCCGGTGCCCCGCGGCGCCGGCAGGGTTCAGTCCAGGCGGCGGCGGTCTTCCTCGGTCCACTTGGCGGTGTCGCGCGGTTCGACGTACGGCTCCTCGTGCTCGGGATGGCCGCCCTCTATGGCCCGCTGACGAGCCATCTCCGCGTCGAACTCCAGGCCCAGCAGCACCGCGAGGTTGGTGATCCACAGCCACACCAGGAAGATGATGACGCCGGCCAAGGCGCCGTAGGTCTTGTTGTACGAGGCGAAGTTCGCCACGTACAGCGCGAAGCCCGCCGAGGCGACCATCCACAGCAGCAGGGCGAGGAAGCTCCCGGGGGTCACCCATTTGAAGCCGCGGCCCCGGGCGTTGGGCGCGGCCCAGTACAAGATCGCGATCATGATGATGACGAGCAGGACCAGGACCGGCCATTTGGCGATCGACCACGCCGTCATGGCGCCGTCCCCGATCCCCAGTGCGGAGCCCGCCCGCTGGGCGAGGGGGCCGGTGAACACCACGATCAGCGCACTGACGACGGCCAGCACCATCAGGACGACGGTCAGCACCAGGCGCAGGGGTAGCACCTTCCAGACGGGGCGGCCTTCGGGCATGTCGTAGACGGCGTTGGAGGCGCGGATGAACGCCGCGATGTAGCCGGAGGCCGACCACACCGCCAGCACCAGACCGACGATCGCCATGAGCGAGCCGGTGCCGCCGCTGCCCTGCAATTGCTCAACGGCATTGGAGATTATGTCCCGGGCCGGGCCAGGGGCGAGCTTTTGCAGGTTGTCCATGACCTGCTGCGTGGCGGACTTGCCCGCGATGCCGAGCAGCGACACCAGCACCAGCAAGGCCGGAAAGAGGGAGAGGACACCGTAGTAGGTCAGGCCCGCGGCCCGGTCGGCGAGTTCGTCGTCCTTGAACTCCTTCGCCGTGCGCTTGAGCAGTACCCACCACGACCTCTTGGGCATGGCAGTCGGCTCATCGGGCGCGTTGCGTTCCACTTCCGGATCCGGACCGATGCTCTCCGATCCACTCGGGGCATCAGGTTTGCCGCTCGCACGGACGTCATGGCGGTCGGTGCCGCCGTCGCTGCCGGGTTCGTTTCGACGCTCATGTGGTTCCGGGGTCGGTGCCATGCCAGATGGGTAACCGGACCCGACGGGACCGAAACAGGCTCCGTTTGCATGCACTTGCGATATTTCGTCCCGTGAATGCCAGGGAGCCGGAGGGGGAGCCCAACACCGAGGAAGAGACGGGGTCTCATGAATCGGGCAGGAGTACGACCGGGCCAGCCGCGGCCGCCGTTCGGGCACCATCGGTCCGCGAGTCACTGATAGGAAGGGCGAGGAAACCAGCCTCGAAGTAGCGGTCGAGCAGCATCGCAGCGAGGTCACCCTCGGCAACGGCCGGTGGCGACGCTGATGTGGGCGAGGTCAGCGTAGTACGCCTGGCTACCTCCGAACCCCTGGTGGAAGACAGGATGACCGCAGAGGCACCGGACCTCTCGTTCCTTCCGACACAGCCCGGCACGTGCGCCCTGGCTTCCTGGTGTGGGCCTGCGGCCAGGTGGGCCGGACCGTGCGGATGAAGGGTGAGTTGGATCGGTGCGACGTCGGCGTTCTCCATGACCTGCCAGACCACGAACCAGCCGACCAGGCCCATGATGACGAAGCCGAGGATCGCGGTGACCGCCGTCGCGAGGCCGCGCGGCAGACCGAGCCTCCTCAGCCGCGCCACCGTCGGTTGCAGCAGCGCGGTGATCAGCAGCGCCGCACCAGGGCCGAATCCCGAACCCTCCGCTTCTCCCCCACCGGCCGCGCGTACGACGGTGAAACCGGCGAGCGGCTCCCGTCAGACCTCTGACACGTCTCTGCCCCTGCTGACCCGCGCCCCCAGAGAGATGGGCGCGGGTCAGCAGCATTTCTGAGCGCGCTTCTCCGGTAGCTCCGCCTGCTCCTCGCTGAGCCGAAGCACGGTAGTTGTCACATAGGCAGTCTTGTTGTCACCTGCGAGGTGCGGCGTCGGAAGGTCGTCTCAGCTCTTGACGACCGTGGAGGACGAAGTGCCTGACCGGAATATCGTGCTGGACAAGGCCCGAGCTGATCTCGCGCCAGTACCGCTCGACCAGGACGGTCACGGGCATCATCAGGCTTCCGCCGGTGTAGTCGAGGATGCGTCGGGCGGTTTCGACCACGAGCGGCCGCCATGGCGGCCAGTGCTGAAAGTTGTCCGTCGCGGGCAGTCCCGGCTTAATGTCCATGAGTGTCTCGCCGACCTTCTCGGCGTCGAATACCCGTGAGTCCGGGATCAGCTCGCGGACGAGCGCACTGGTCGTCGTCTTGCCTGCGCCGTGAGTGCCGTTGAGCCATACGATCATGGACTTGACGCCAAGCGGTCTCGGTAAAGTTCGCTGCTGATCCTGATACGCGAGTTCGCGCCCGGGTCACGACGGTGCCGATGGCTTGGGCGTCGGTGCGCCGGCGGGCGGACCTGACCCTGTTGAGCGTTCACGGAGTGATCTGGCCTTGGTGCGCGGCTCCTCCTCCAGCCGCGCGACGGCCTGAAGCCCACGCCGTGACCTCAGTTGCGGCGACCTCTTCGATCTTCTGCAGGAGTCGTTCCCGCGCCGATTGGTCGCGGTCCTCATCCGTGAGGAGCCGGTAGCGATGGACTTCCACGCGCAGGGTCGTCCAACTCTCTGCGGCCAGAACCCAGCGATCGACGTGCTGAAAGACCTGCCGGAACCCGCCGATGAACACAGCCGCTCCGGCCAGGGACGCCGTGACCGCCGCAGGCGCCTGGATCCCGGCGGCGACCACAGTCGCAGCGCCGGTGAGCAAAGCTGTCAGTTCGGTCAGCTGATGGAGCCGCCGGGCTCGGTCGCGCGTTCCCGCGTACCAGGCCAACTCCTCCTCGGCGTAAGCGAGCAGAGCGTCGTGGCCCGTTTCCGGAGCCGGTGGCTGTCGTCTTCGTAGTCTCCGTTGGCGCACTCGCACATGATGCCGAATGCCTGCCGCGGACCGCGGTGAGATGCCAGATCGTGACCGCGCACCGCTAGGCCGTGTGTCGAAAGTGGATCTTGAGCGTTGGGTAGTCACGGTTCATGGGGCGGGGAGATCTCACGAATGAACAGTGGGTGGTGTTGGAGCCGTTGTTGTCGAAAGAGACGAGGAGGGGGCGGCCGCCCATCTGGCCTCGGCGGCGGCTGATCGACGGCATACGATTCGGCTAACAAGATCTTCACGCGTCTCCAGTCTTTGGCCGACGCGAAGGGTGTGACCAGCTGGGATCTGAGCGTTGACTCCACGGTGTGCCGCGCTCATCAGCACGCTGCCGGGGCCCGCAAGCAAGGTGGCCTACAGAAGGAACCACCAGGCGGGGTCTTCGCCGAACCTGGTGATCACGCCCCTGGACGCTCGCGCGGCGGGTTCACCACCAAGCTGCACCTGGCCCTCGAACAGGCCCAGAAGCCCATGTCGGTCGCGCTCACGGCGGGACAACGCGGGACAAGGCATACACCTCTCGGAAGAACCGCGCCTACCTGAGCCGCCGGGGAATCCGCTGCACCATCCCGGACAAGACGGACCAAGCGCGTAATCGCCAGAAGCTCGGCTCGAGTGGCGGTCGGCCGCCACGTTTTGACGCGGTCGACTCCCGCGAGCAGCCATCAACGCGTGGCTGCGATCAGCACGTGGCGATACACCGGCGAGGCAGGGACAGGCTGGCGGGGCGAAGCTGTAGGAGTCTTCCTCAAAGACGACGACCGTGGTGTGATCACGCTGCGTCGTACGGGCGCACTCAGCGGTATTCCATATCGCGGCTGCTCACCCGCTGACGCCTGTTGATACTCGTTCAACGCTGCGGCAGTACGGCAGTCCGTGCAGCGGCTCCCCGGCAAGGAACCGGGTGATCAAGTCGGCGACTTCCGCTGTCCGTTCCAGGATGACCATGTGATCGGCGTCGCGGACCTCCGCGTGCCAACTGTCGGCACACGCCGCCGCCATCTGGCGGCACAGCTCCGGCGTGGTGAACGAGTCGTACTCGCCGGCCACGGTCAGAACCGGCGCACGAGGCGGCTGGCGGGTATCGAGAGCCTGATGGGTGAGCAGGCGCAGGGTGTTGGCATGCATCTGGTGCGCCTCCGCCTCGGAGATGTTAGTGATGCGGCGCAGCAGCAGTCTGCGGACGCGGGCGCCGTTGGGGATGTCTGCGAGGCGTTCGGGCGTCATGAGCAGGTCGAGCGTGACGTGCGCGTAAGTCTCCATGTCTCCGGCGGCCAGGTGTTCCAGAGTGCGGCGCATCGCGGCCTGTGCGTGGTCCGGGATGGCGATCATCGTGCCGACCAGGACCATGCGCCCCACCCTGTCCAGGTACCTGCGGGCGATCTCGTAGGCAATGGCGCTTCCGTAGGAGCCGGCGAGCACGTTGACCTGACCGGCATCACACTCATCAAGCATGTGGCAGACCGCGTCGGCGAGGAAGTCGACGCCGTAGGTTTCAGGCAGCAAGTCGGCTGCCCCCCAGCCCGGGGGGTCGACGGTGAACACGTCCATGCTCCCGAGGAACACCTCTTCACAGCGCCCCCAGGACTCCTTGCGCTGGAACGCACCGCCAATGATCAGCACGGGTGGGAATCGAGGGGCGGATGCGCGGATCACACGTGATTCGCAGGAGAAGCCCTGCCAACGATGTGCTCGCACAAGTGGCTCGCCCGCTGGCGAAGCAGTCTCGGCGGGGAGATGCGGCGTCTTGAGCGGCGTGCCGGAGTAGATCACGCACGGTGAACGATCTTCGAGGTCCGGCGTCACGGTGGCCCCCGGAACGTGCTGAGTAACCGTCAGGTCTCTGTACGCCACAGCTCTCGAACCGCGAGCGTCGAGGACGCAACCAAGGCGTTCGGACATCGAGGTCGAAGGGCTGCGGCTTTGCAGACCACGGGCATTTCCGCTGCCGCATGCTGCCGATGAGGCGCGCCGCCCGCACCGCTGCTCCGCGTAGTCAAGGGCGGTGAACCGGAGTACGGCGCCATCCGGCCGGAACGTGAACCATGCAAGAGAAACGAAAACGGCCCAGGCCCCGGGCGGCGGACCCAGGGTGAACGCGTACACGCCTGGCAAGGTGGGGTCCGCTCCTCGGCTTGCGTTGCGACGTCAGGAGCGGTCAGGGCCTCCACGGCGGCTGTCATCGCGGCGCGGTGAGCCACTATGCGCTCGGGCGACCAGGGATCTTCGGGAGCCAGGGATCTCAGGGCGGGTGAGGCGGCGGCCCAGGCGGTGATCAGTCCAAGGACCAGGGCAAGGATGTCCGCCGGGGAGACGCTGCTGGTGACGATGCCCTGCTGCTGAGCGCCGGCGAGGGCCTCGATCTTGGGGCGGTAGGCGTCGATTTCGGCCGCGGTGGGCTCGGGGCGTTCCAGTTGCGCCCAGCCGGTCAGACGGAGAACTTGGGGATGCTGGAGCAGGTAGTCGAAGAGTGCGCCCGCATAGCCGGGCAGGTCGTCCGCGGTGAAGGGGACGGCTTCGGCGAGGTCGGCCAGGCTCCGCGCGACCACCAGGTCGAAGAACTCGCCCTTGGTGCCGAAGTGGACGTAGATCAGTCGCTTGTTGACCTGCGCGCTCTCGGCGATGCGATCCACGCGGGCACCGGCCGGCGGCGGCCGGGCCGCGCCAAGCCCGTAGTCGGCGAACTCTTGGTATGCGGCTTCGAGCAGGCGTCTCTTGGTGGCGGTGGCGTCCGGTGGCATGGCAATACCTCTTGGGGCGGCTACAAGCACTCCGGCAACGGCCGAGAGTGGGCCGACTTCGGCATCGGCGCGTACCTGGAGACCAAGTCCATACCTGACATGCCCCCGTTCCGCCCCGGACTCGCCTACGCCTCTGCCGGCGCCGCGTGGCGCCGGACCGTCAGCGCTTCGGCATCGGGCATCATGCGGCGCATGAGCGACTCCCACACCACCAGCGCCGGCCGCCGGCGCGGGCTTTCGCACCGCCTGGTACCGATGACCGGCCGTGACCCGGAGGAACACGGCCGGGCCGCCTCACCACTGGAGCTGCTGTTCGACCTGACCTTCGTGGTCGCCGTCGGCACCGCGGCATCCCAGTTCGCCGAGATGCTCGCCGAAGGCCACGCCACCCACGCGATCCTCGCTTTCGTACTGGCGATGTTCGCCATCAGCGTCGCCTGGATCAGCTTCAGCTGGTTCGCCTCCGCCTTCGCCACCGACGACTGGCTCTACCGCGCCCTGACGATGCTCCAGATGATCGGCGTCGTCGTCTTCTCCCTCGGCCTCCCGGCGATGTTCCACTCCCTCGAAGAGGGCGACCACCTCGAACTGCGGGCCATGGTCATCGGCTACGTCGTGATGCGGATCGCGATGGTCGCGCAGTGGTGGCGCGCGGCCCGGGAGTCTCCCCCCTTCCGCAAGGTCGGGATGGCCAACATCCGCTGGACCATGATCGCCCAGGCCGGATGGATCATCGTCGCTTTCACCGAGCTGCCGCTCCCCGCCGTGCTGGCCGCGTTCGCCGTGCTCGGAGTGCTGGAACTCGCGCTGCCGCTCCTCACCCAGGGCCGCGCGGGAGGGACCCCCTGGCACCCCCACCACGTCGCCGAACGCTACGGCCTGTTCGCCATCATCACCCTCGGCGAAGGAGTCGTCGGCACCATCGCCTCGTCCGGCGAACTCCTGGGCGGCGCGGACGGAACACAGTGGAGCGCGAACGCCATCGCCGTCGTCATCGCCGGAGTCGGTCTGACCTTCGGCATGTGGTGGGTGTACTTCACCACCCCCTTCGGCGACATCCTCACCCACCGCCGCAACCGCGGATACCTCTTCGGCTACGGACACATCCCCCTCTACATCGGCATCGCCGGAGCGGGAGCGGGGCTCCACGTGGCGGGCCTGCACCTGGAACACCACACGAAGATCAGCGACGCCGCCGTCGTCCTGTCCCTCGCCCTCCCCGTCGGCCTCTACCTGCTGATGGTCTATCTCCTGCACACCCTGCTGCTCTCCACCGCCGACCGCTTCCACCTGCTGCTCATCGGCCTCACGCTCGCCGTACTCGCCGCGGCCGTACTGCTCTCCGCGGCCGACGTCGCCATCGCGGTGTGCCTGCTCATCGTCATGCTCGCCCCCTTCGTCACCGTGATCGGCTACGAGACAATCGGACACCGCCACCAGCAGGACATGCTGAACAGCATCGCCGCACAGGACCGGTGACTCGCCGTCGGAACTTCGCGTACCAGCTGCTCCACGGTCGATCCGGTTCGTCCCCCACACCCCCTACACCGACGCGGTCGACCAACAGGCCTCACCAAAGGCACCCGACGCTCGAAGCAGTGGCGCGGAATCGTCCACTCGCTATGAGAAGACCGCGTCCCCTGGGACCCCACCTACTGAGGAAGGCTTCGTGGGTGTCGTCGCGTCGTTCCCAGCGGATACGGAGACGGCGGAAGCCGGTCAGCCACGCGATCGTACGCTCGACGACGTATCGGAAGATGCCCAGGCCCGAGCCATGTGGCTGGCCTCGTTCGGCAATGACTGGGGTTCCGGCCGCCGGCGGGGTCGGCCGACGTGCCCGGCGACAGCCGGGATCTTGTCCACCAGGGGCAACAGCTGCGTGACATCGTGACGGTTAACGTCGGTCAGAGACACCGCGAGCGGTATGCCCTGGCCGTCGGTGATGACGTGGTGTTTGCTGCCCGGCGGTGCCCGGTCGATCGGGCTGGGCCCGCTTTTAGGCCCCGGTTCGGGCAGCAACGGCTCGATGGGCGACCACAGTTCATCCGACACGATCCACGGCCGCGACTGACGTTTCGCCACAACAGACCAACAGACCAACAGTCACATGATCAGCCGCTTTTGCTAGAAACAGTAAGCACCTGCTACACCAGACGTCCGGCCCGCCGAAGCGCGGCAGGGCATCTGCCACCGCAGTCAGCGCATGCGGGACCGCCCGCGCCGACCGGAAGAATCCTGCGGCTCGGCAACCGTCAACGCGCATAGGGCGCGTTGGTCTCGCCCGCGATGGCGTCGAAGGCGCGCAGCGCGGGCTCGGACATCTCCTCACGCCAGCGCAGGTCCAGCACGATCGCGGGTGGGTGGCCGAGGTAGTAGGCGCGCTCGGTGCGCTTCAGATTGACGGGCCGGCCCGTGGCCCGTGCGGCGCGTTCCCGCGCCACGATGTACTGAGTGCCCGCGTTGCCGCCCAACGGATGCTGGACGCTGAGCCAAGGGTCGAGCATCGCGGGAAGGAAGGAGAAGCCCAGTGTCGCGCTCAGGTGGGACAGGACGTCCTCGGGGTGGGTGGCGACGTCCTCGTAGTGCACCCGGCTGACGATGCCGGGCCAGCGGGCCGCAAGGTCCTCTGTCCGGCGCATCTGGGCGACCCACTCCGCGGCCAGCTCCGCGGGGCGGGCGTCGGGGTACTTGCGCAGGAGGGAGTTGACCACCGCCCGGCCATCACGGGCCAGCACCACCAGATGACGGTGGACGGCGCCGGGCAGCAGTGCCGCCTGCTGATCGATCCAGCCGACCGCTTTCGTGGAGTCCACGACGAAGGGGCGTCCGCAGCGCCGGGCCAGCACCTCGTAGAGGTCGGGGCCGGTGCTCGGCAGCGGGTCGCCCCACACGGGACAACCGTCGGTGCAGAAGTTGCAGCCGACGGTCCGCCCCTGTCCGTCGGTGGTGCCGAGGCGGGTGCTGTTCCACGCCTCGCCGGCGAAGCAGACCGCCGGATGCGCACCCAGCATCAGCCCGAGCAGCGTGGTACCGGAGTGCCCGGCCCCCATGATGAAGATCACCGCCTTGTTGTGCCGCTCACTGTTCATCACTTCACAGCACCTCCGTCGCCGGGGTCGAGGAACCGGTCACCGATCTTGTGACAGCTTGTACAGTTCCGCGAACAGCTCGCCTTGCTCGAGGAGTTCGTCGAAGGTTCCCTCCTCTGCGATGCTCCCCCCGGCCAGCACGATGATGCGGTCGGCGACGCGGGTGTTGGTGAGGTTGTGCGTGACGAACACGGCGGTCCGGCCTTCGGCCAGCGTCTTGAAGCGGCTGATCACCCGGTGTTCGGCACGTGGATCCATCGCGGAAGTAGGCTCGTCGAGGACCAGGACGCCGGCCTCTCGGTAGCAGGCGCGGGCGACGGCGAGGCGCTGCCACTGGCCGCCCGAGAGATCGTGCCCGCCCCAGAACGACTTGGCCAGCAGTGTGTCGAGACCGTTCGGCAGTCCGGCCAGCACGCTGTCCGCGCCGGCCTCGCGGGCGGCGGCGTGCACGAGGCCGTCTCCGCCGCGGTCCTGACCGAGCGTGATGTTCTCCCTCGCGGCCATCGGCCACTTGGTGTAGTCCTGGGGCACCAGACCGACGCGCGACCAGACCGAGTGCGGATCTGCCTGGGCCAGATCGATGCCGTCCCAGCTGACCGTGCCGTGTGTGGGCAGGTAGAGGCCGGTGAGGAGGTGGGCGAGAGTCGTCTTGCCGGAACCGTTCTCACCCACCAGGGCGACGACTTCACCGCTGCGCAGGGTCAGGCTGATGTCGTGAACCGCAAAGTCGTTCACCGGGCTGCCGGGGTGACGGTAGGACACTCGGTGGGCGCGGATCTCCCGGGGACCGGCCGAGTCGATCGCCAGCGGTCCACGCGTAGCGCGCAGGGTGTCGGCGAGAGCCAGGAAGTCCTGCCAGTCCTGGAGGTGGAGCGAGGTGCGGAACAGCCGGGCGCTCGCCACCACCAGGGAGTTGAGCGCGCCGGTGGAAGAGCGGACGGCGACCACGGCCGTGATGGCGACCGCGAGCGCGATGGTGCCGTTCATCGTCAGCAGCCCGACGGTGAGCCAGGTGAGGGTGAGCATGATGCCGGTCCCGGCCGCTCCGCCGAGTGTCACCAGCAGCACTCTGGGTGCGGCCGCCCGGTGCCTGGTCCTGATCCGCGTCGCGACTTGGGCGTACCACTGACGCAGGAACGCGGCCATGGTGCCGGCCCTGACTTCGGCGGCCGTCCGGCGGTCCGTGCTGTGCTGGCGCAGGATGTAGCGCAGTCGGTTGTCGGCGAGGCTGGTGTGAGCGGTGCGGTGGGCGATACGAGCCGCGCCCAGAGCGGCCGCTCCCTTAGGAAGCATCGCGAGAACCAGCAGCGGCAGCAGCAGGGGGTTCAGCAGGGTGAGGACGGTCGCCGCGGCCGTCAACTGCGCCACCGCGGAGATCAGTTGCTGCGCGTCGGCGATCAGATCCTGGGTGGCCATCGCCCCCAGCCCTGCGGCCTGGAGCGAGTCGTTGAACTCCGGCTGGTCGTACGCGGTCAGCTCGACCTCAGGGGTTTTGGCGAGGATGCGTTCCTCGGCGAGGGCGGTCACCTCAGGTGCCAGTTTCACCGCCGCGTACTGGGAGACCGCGTCCGACGCCGCCCGGGTCGCGGCCGCCCCCGCCGCAATGAGCAGAGCCGGCACCGCGGCGTGCAGCCGCTCGGTGGCCTGGCCCTGCCCGACAAGGGCTCCGATCACCTGGGCGGTCGCGGCCAGGACCACCGCGGCGGAGGCAGCCGCGAGCAGCTGGGCCACCAGCAGCTGGAGGGCCGCCCACCGGTCGGCGGCCCAGCTCAACCGGGCAGCGGCGCCGAGCGTGGCGGGCAGACGGGCCGCCATCTGCGCCAGACCCGCCGCCGCGACGTGATCGTGATGCGGGTCGTCCCAGCCCAGGCGCAGTTCGGGCTGTTGAGCGGAGGTCGAGGGAACATGGGTCGGCACCCGTGTCATCCTGCCGTCGCTCCCGGTGTCGCACGGTGACACCGCTCCGGGCCGCGCCTCTCCGGGCGCGGAAACCCCACGTGCGGATGACAGTGCGGATGACAGTGCGGTGGAGGATTTCACCCTCTCGGGAACGGTCCTGGTGGAATCGGCCGGCCGAGAAAAGGGGCGAGCTTCTCCCAACCCTCGCCCGCGCTGATGTCCAATATAAGCAGGTCCCCGGGGCGCCGAGCGAAGTAACGCTGTACGCGGACCAGTTGTTCCTGGTAGACCCGAGCCAATCGGGCCATGTCGAAGGACTCCCCGCCACAGATCCGCGTACGGAACAGATACGCCGCCTCCCTGTGGGCGGCCCGCTCGGCCGCGGGCGCCTTCGCCGGCCAGCCGGTGTCCCAGAGCCGCTCCACCGCACGCAACCAGCTCTCCGTCTCCCGTACAGTGACGACGAACCGTGCCCGCGGATACCGCGCGTCCAGTGCCGTCAGGGACGCGAGTGCGAAGACGCTCGTCAGGCCGTCGTAGTGCCGCAGCGCCGGAAAGTCACCGTCCTCGCGGCGCAGGGCCGCCAGGTCCGCCGCACCCAGCGGGTAGTGGGCGAGGTCGAAACCGAGCAGATGGAGGGCCTCGACCAGGCTCCGGGTCGCCGTACCGGGCAGGCCGAGGGAAAATACCTTGGGCCGGTCGGCGGCGGGTCCAAGGGTCTGCGGGGCGCGGGCCACGGCCTCCCGGACGTTGGCCATGGTCAGCCGAGGACGGCTGGGCAAGCGCAGCTCCCCGACCACGCGGGCCGCCAGTTCGGGCAGGCCGTCGAGGTACTGGCCCAGCGCGTGCGGGGTGACATCGGCGGGTACCACCGAGCGGCTGTGCTGTATCGCCTTTCTGGCGACCACGAAGTCCAGGTCGTCCCCCCAGCGCAGCAGGGCCGACTTCAGCACCGCGTGTGCGCTTTCGGTACGGCTGCGCACCTCGCGCAGAGCGTACTTGGCGAAGATGTGGTGATAGTGCTGGAAGTGGTCGTGCAGGATGTGAAAGCCCTTCAGCTGCACGTCGGGCTGGAGATGACGTCGGGCGAGGTGCCGCCGGAACGCCTCGGGCCGCAGCATCGGCCCGCGCCCCGCCGCTGGTGCCTCCGTTACGACATCCACCTCCCGCATCGCCCGGACCAGGTCGGTTCGGGTGATGTGCACTCCGCAGTGGACCCGGCCGCGGAACCGGTCGTGCACGAAGCAGTCGACGTATGCCAGGTCGTTGGCGTCGAGAAAGGGCCTCATGTCCTCGAGGATCAGGCAGTCGGCGTCGACGTGGACGACATGCGAGGCCTCGCCGTGGTCGATGTGCACCTGGCGGTCCACGGCACGGGCGAGCGGCCGGATGTTCTCTGCGATGTGAACCCGGCGTGGGCGGATGTGCCGGATCGCGAGGCCGAGAGCGAGGTGGGTGGTGCGCTCACCGACCGTGCGGAGTACCAGGTCGACCGGGCGGCCGGCGGGCGGTGACCAGTCGCCGGGGAGGGTGCGGATCGCGCCGCTCACGGCCGGTCCCGGGCGGGCGAGGGCCGGTTGACGTTCGGGAAGGGGCCGTCGGGGGTCTCCTTGCCCAGGAAGGGGGCCAGCCGTTCATAGCCTTCGCCCCCGGCGATGTCGAGAACGAGCAGGTCGTCGTCCCGGCCCGCGAAGTGGTGCAGCACCTGCTCGACGTGGCGGCGGTGGACGCGGGCGAAGCGTTCCGGGTTGAATTCGAGACACCCGTAGACGGCAGCACGCAGGAAGCGCTGCATGTCCGGATACCCCTCGCCACGGTCGGTCTTGCTGTCCACCGGTCGCGCCCAGTGTGTCGCGCACGAGCGCAGCCAGGCCTGCTCCTCCCGGACCGTCAGGATGAATTTGGCTCCGGGCCAGTCGAGATCGAGTTCCTCGTAGTACGGAACCACGCTGATGTCGGTGATCCCGTCATGGTCCGCCAGCAGCGGAAAGCGCCCGGTACCCGCGAGCAGGGTCCGGTAGGTGGCGGGGTCGGAGGGGTAGTGCACGGTGTCGAAGCCCAGGGTGCGCAGCGCGGCGGTCAGCGAGCGGGTGCCAGTGCGCGAGAGGCCGATACCGAAGACCTTGGGACGAGGACGGGAGCGGTGCGGTGCCGCACCGGGAATACCACCGGTCACGTGACACCCCTCCACATGGCTCGCGGGCCGGTGCTTCCGGACTCGGGCCGACGCGCCAGATCGATGACGGTCTGGTCGGCCATCGCCGCCAGACCGTCGTCCAGCTCCGTGCGGGGCCGATATCCGAACGCCCGCGCCGCCAGGGCGATGTCGGCCGCGGTGTGCCGGGCCTCGCCACGGCTGCCGGGCCGTGGATCCAGGTTCACCGGGCCGACGAGACGCTCGACGGCCGCGATGGCGTGCTTCATGGACACCGGGGCGTCACCGCCGAGGTTGGCCACGCCGGTGAAAGAGGAACAGGCCGCCTCCCGCATCGCCGTGACGACATCGTGCACGTAGGTGAAGTCGCGGGTCTGCTCGCCGCTCCCGTAGAGCGGGAAGGGCCCGCCGGTCAGGGCCGCTTCGATCAGCCGGGCCAGGGCCATGTCGGGCCTCTGCCGTGGGCCGTACACGCTGAACAGACGCAGTGACACCGCGGGCAGGCCGAAGGTGATCCGATAGACCTCGCACAGATGTTCCGCCGACAGTTTGGTCACGCCGTACGGCGTGAGCGGCCGGGGGCACACCGACTCGCCCGTGGGGATGACCGGGGCGTCGCCGTACACGGAGGAACTGGAGGCGTAGACGAACTTGCGCAACGGTCGGTCCCTCACTGCTTCCAGGAGCCTTTGCGAGGCGAGCACATTGCGACGGGCATACAGCTCGAAGTCCTTTCCCCATGAAGGCCGTACTCCTGGTTGACCGGCCAGGTGGTAGACGACGTCCGCTCCGTCGACGAGGGGTTCGAGAGCGGCTTCCAGCAGGTCCACGCGGTGGAAGGCGAAGGACGGGTGCGGGATCAGGTCGCGCAGGTTTCGTTCCTTGAGTGCCGGGTCGTAGTAGTCGGTGAGCACGTCGATACCGAGGACGGTGTCACCGGCCGCGAGCAGGTGAGCGCAGAGGTGGGAGCCGATGAAGCCGGCGGCGCCGGTCACCACGGCCCGCGTCAAGGCTGCGGCCTGGTTGTGTCGCCGAGCCCGGCCAGCACCCGGTCGGCCCGGATCCGCCAGGTGTGCCGGTCGTGGAGCTGCCGTCGTGCCTCGCCGCCCAGGGTGGCGCGCAGGTTTTCATCACCGACGAGCCTCTTGACCGCGGCCGCCCAGGCCTCGGCGGAGTCCGGCGGGCAGAGCAGGCAGTTGACTCCGTCGGTCAGAATCTCCCGGAGTACCGGCAGATCAGAGGCGATGACCGCCTTGCCGTAGGACATGTACTCGAAGAGCTTCATCGGCGATACCCAACGGCTGATCTCGCCCACGCCTCCGGCACAGTACGTCCGGCGCTGGTAAGGCGCCAGGACGACGTCGAACGCCCGCTGGTAGGGGGCCAGCTCGGCAGGCGGGAGATGTCCGTGGAAGTAGACGTTGGGGCGTGTGCAGCGGCTCTGCCAGTGGGCGCGGTCGGCCGCGGTGCCGCCGACCAGATGGAAGTCGGCCTCGGGTACGCGGGCGGCGAGTTCGAGAATGACGTCGGTGCCGCGCCCCGGGTACAGATGACCCACGTAGCCGATCTTCGGTGCCTCCGGGCGGCCCGGCAGGTCTGCCACCGGCCCGTCGGCCGGGACGGGGTCGGCACAGTCATGAGCCGTCACCAGATCCGCCCACCGCGACGAGTCGAGCTCCGCAAAGACGCGACGGTAGTCGTCGGCGAGCGCCTGGGACACGAAAACCACGCGTCGCAGGTTCCTTCTGCGGAACAGGACGCCTTCGATCCTCCGGACGATCCGCCGCGGCCACATCAGATGCGTCTCGTACACCAGAGGGGTCTGGCCCGACGAGACGAGCAGGGCGCGCAGGTCTCGTCCGTACAGCAGATCGGGGGTGCCTCGTCGGTGGAGGTCGGCGCGGATCCGCCAGGCACGGATCCATACGCCGAGCCCCCGCAGGGCGGGCTGGGCGATGCTCCGCACCTCGAATCGGTTGCGGGTGCCGTAGTAGCGGTGCACGTCGCCGGCGGGCACGGTTCCCGGCAGCGCGTAGAGGACGACCTCGTGCCCCGCGTCGGTGAAGGCATCGCACATCCGCATGACGTGGACGCCGTTCGCGTAGACGGAGGGGATGCTGCCGGAGTGCAGGTAGGCGATCCGCATGACTGGATGGGCCTCCGAGATGCCGGTGAGGGACACCCATGCTCCGCAGCGGGGCGTCTGGGCACAATGCCCGCCACCGGGCGGCCGTGGCACCCAGGGGCGCACGGCAGCGCACGGGCGGGCCCGGCCTCACCCTTGCCAGCCAGATTTGACGGGCCGACAGGGCCCATGGCGCCCCACACGTCACACGCGCATCGACAAGGACCGGTCACCGGAACGCCGTTCGCCTGTTCCATGCCGTGGCGGGCAGGCCGGAGCACGAAAAACAGGACCTGTCCGGTTCCCGCACCGGCCTGTCTCCCCCGATGGTGTGCCGTCCTGGTGTGCGGTACTTCTGATCGGGGCGTCACCCGACGCTTCCACCGGGCCCGCGAGCAGCCATGGAGGACATCGTGGAGAACGAGGACATCGAGCAGGTCACCGAGGAACTCCCCGAGTACGCGCTCATGATCGACATTCCGGACCAGGACTGAGCGGTCCGGACAGGTCGCACCCCTCCCGTTGTGCCGGTGCTCCTGTCGGCGAGGTTCATTCCGTCGGAGCCCCGGCAGTCCGGCGAAGGACGGGCCCTGCCGGACATAGCACCGGCCCCTCCCCCCTCAAGTCCTTGCCCCGGAGAGAGTGAACGCGTGGAGGTGAGCCGTTGCTGCGAGTAGCACCCGACACGCGCGAGACGGTGCGAGATGAGGGAGCGGTCCATCGAGTGGTCTGTTCCGTCCTGACGGCGGCGGGGCTCCCCGCGCCGCCGCAGGCGCATCCCGCCGTGGTGGCCGCCGCGTTCACCCTTCAGGCGAAGCCAGGACTCGCTCCTTCGGCGATCTTACGCAGCATGCGTGACACCAAGGCCCGCGAGAGCCTGGCACCCGCGGAGCCATCCCCCCACCTCATCCGCTCGGTGACCCGCGCACTGTCCGCGCTGCCGACCGGAGCCGGCACCCCCGGGGGCTCCCGCGTGGCGTCCTGGCAGCGACCAGACCGGGCCGTGCTCGACGAGAGCGTGGCGCGGCTGGCGGTGACCTGGCCGCTGATGCTGAGCGAACTGCGCGTCGGTGTCGCGCAAGTGGCTCTCTTGGAGGGCCCGGCGATCGACGGCTTCACCGACTTCACCACTCATGGCGCGATCTACGTCAACCGGTCGCGGCTGCGCACCAGTCCCCGCGGGCTGCCCGGTCCGGTGCGGTGCGCGGAGGCACTGGTTCACGAAGGCACCCACACCCGCTGCAACGCCGCCCAGCTGAGCGCTCCTTTCCTCACCCCGGCCGCGGACTCCGCGCGTCCCGTCCGCACCCCCCTGCGCGCCGATCCCCGGCCTGTGGCGGGGCTGTTCCAGCAAATGGTCGTCCTGACCCGAAGCAGCGCGCTCTACACGCTGCTTCTCGGCGGGGACACCACGGCCGCGGACGCGCTGGACGCCCGCCGGGCCCTGCTGGTGAAGAGGGCGCGGCAGGCGATCGGCACCCTGCGGGACCGAACATCACTGCTCACCGGACACGGGCTGACCGTGCTGGAGGAGTGTGCCGCCCTGCTGAGGACCATCGCCGTCTGACCCGACACCCCGGAGCCACGCCGATGCCACAGCCCGCAGCTCCCTCCTCACCCACCGCGTGGGAACCTCAGGTCTTCGCACCGTTCCCCAGCGAACCCGCGGTGTTCTTCGGGCGGGTCGCGGCCCGCAGCGCGCTGTTCGCCGCCACGGACAGCGCCGGGGGCGACCACGTCCTGATCGGCAGCGCTTCGGGGACACACCCCGACGACGTCGCCGTGCGGGCCCGCGGCGAACTGCTGGAGCGCCTTGGCAACGTGCTGGCGGCCCGCGCCGCCGAGGAGTCCTGCACTCTCCTCGCCGATCACGCCGAGTTGGTCCGTCGAGGCACTCCCGCCCTGGACCCCGCGCCCTGGTCCGGGCCGGCCACCCGGAGCGCGCGCCAGCTGTGGGTCACCGGGCGCTCCCTGCTCTCCGGTTCGGAAGTGCTGGTTCCAGCAGGTCTGGCCTTCCTTCAGCACCGTCCGCCCACGGGTTGCACGGCGCCCGACCGGGCCGGCTCCACGGGCCTCGCGGCCCACCCCGACCCGGGCACCGCCGTCGAGCATGCCGCATGGGAGACACTCGAACGCGATCTGCTCCGCCTGAGCTGGCAGGACCCGGCACGGCATCCGCCCCGCCACCGTCCCGTACACGACGAACTGCCCCTCCCCCTGCGCCGCGTATGCGAGCACCTCGGACTGCGGGCCACCGCTTTCACCCTGCCCGCGCCCGGCTCCCACGCCGTCGCGGTCTGTCTGCACACGCCCGAGCACAGCGAGCAGACGTTCGGTGCTCGCTGCGGCCCTCCAGGGCAGGACGCGGAGCTCATCGCCCGCGCGGCCCACGAGGCGCTCATGGTGCGCTGGAGCATGAGCACGTCGGCTGCCCGACGGGTCCGCGGGCGGCCCTTACCCGGCGACAGACCGGTCTCCGCGGTCCAGCACGCTGTGTGGACGTATCTCGGCTGCCAGGACGCGATGGCGCGTTGGCTGCCGCACACCACGGCAGACGTGTGCCCGACAAGGCAGGGGCCGGTGGACCCTGTGCGCCTGCTCTCCGAGCACACAGGCCAGGACGTGATCGCGGTCGACACGACCCCCGCCGCGTTCGCCGCCTCCGGTACGGCCGTCGTTCGGCTGATCGCCCCCGGCGCCCTGCCGCTGCCGTCCGCCTCTCCCATCGGCTCGCGTATTCCGCCGCACCCCTTCGGCTGAACCACTCACAGAGGAGCAGCATGCCCCCGAGTCCCGACTATGCCGTGGACCTGGCCGACCACTACGACGACTGGTTCACCCCGCCGACGGCCACCACCGACGCGACGGTGTCCCTGCTCGACCGGCTGGCGGCGACCGCACCGGAAGGTCCCATGCTCGAACTGGGCATCGGCACAGGGCGGATAGCCCTTCCGCTCGCCGCGCTCGGGCACGACCTCCACGGTATCGATGCCGCGAAGGCCATGGTCGAACAACTCCGCGCCAAGTCCCGGGGGGCCGAAATCACCATCAGCATCGGCGACTTCTCCGATGTGGACCACGACGGCCGGTTCGGGATGATCTACGTGGTCAACGGCACGTTCTTCGAGCTGACCTCCCAGGGAGCGCAGATCCACTGCCTGGCCCGGGCCGCGGCGCGGTTGCTCCCGGGCGGGATCTTCGTCCTGGACGCGCATCTTCCGGAGGTCCTGGCGGCCGAAGCCGGGGCTGATGCCCAGCCGGTCCGGGCGGCCAGCGGCGACCCGGTCACGCGTATCCGCCGGCTCCACCCGGCGACCCAGCGTTACACCTCCGACTACAAGGTCGTCCACAACGGCGAGGTTCGGCACATCCGGGTGGCCTTCCGCTACGCCACTGTCGGCGAACTCGACCTGATGGCCGCCATGGCGGGCCTGCGGCTGCGCCAACGGTTCGGCGGCTGGTCCGGGGGCCCGTTCACCGACAGCAGCAACTACCACGTCAGTGTGTACGAGCTGCCCTCATGAGCGCGGCGGACCTGCCCCGTGGGGCTCGTGACCCAGAGGCGTACCTGCGCAAGAATCGTGAACTGTGGCGCCTGTGGACGCCATTGAAGGCCGCGTCGACCCAGTACGACCTGGCCGGTTTCCGGGCCGGCGGTTCACGCATGCGCGCACTTGAACGTGCTGAGGTCGGCGAGGTGCGCGGCCGCTCGCTGCTGCACCTGCAATGCCATGTCGGCATCGACACACTCTCCTGGGCGCGGCTGGGTGCCCGGGTGACCGGTGTCGACTTCGCCGCCGAGGGCGTGGCGACGGCGCGTTCCCTGGCCGCCGACATCGACCCGTCGGCGGTCTTCGTGGAGGCGGATGTCCTGGCGCTGCCCGACCATCTGGACGGTCATTTCGACATCGTCTACACCTCTCACGGTGTGCTGGGCTGGCTGCCCGATCTGCGCCGCTGGGCCGAGGTCGTCGCCCACTTCGTCGCACCGGGCGGCTTCGTCTACGTCTTCGAGTCCCATCCCGCGGCCTGGATGCTCGACAACCGCCTCGACACGGCCGAATTACGCCTCCGCTACTCGTACTTCGGTGAGCCGGAGCCCCTTTCCTTCGAGTACCGCAGTCCAACAGCTGTACCGGACCGCGAGGTTCCGGGAGTCGAATACGCCTGGGGACACTCACTCGGCGAGATCGTCAGCGGCCTGGCGTCCGCGGGACTGACCATCGAATTCCTTCACGAATGGCCCTTCGTGGCCTGGCGAATGCTTCCCTGCATGGTGGAGCACGACCACTACTGGTGGCGGCTGCCGGATGGTCTGCCGTCCATGCCCCTGTCCTTCTCTCTCCGTGCTTCCAAGCCGCCCGCCTGAAATCAGGTCTGAGACAGGGAGAAGCAGCTTGCCCGCCGTGACCTCACACCGCTCACTCGACGAGATCGATCTCCGCCACGTCCTCGACGGCCGGATCGTGGTCGTCCAGGGCGGTCTCGCACAGCTCACCTCCACAGGATCATGGACCCGGGCGGCACTGGCAGCCATCGCCTCCGCCGTCTCGCCGGAGGTCGCCGAGCAGGTGTCGGAGCGAGGGCTGGAGCACATCCACACCGTCGCCGACGTCGACCAGTTGCGCGCCGTCCGCGACGACCTGGACCGTCGCCTCAGACCCGCCGCACGTCACCTGCTGCTGCGCTTCGCCGACCTGCTCCCGCCGCAGAGCCGCAAGGTATACGTCAGCGAGCACTTGGGTGTACGGATCATGCCCCCAAGGACCGTTGTCCACGGCCGGGAAGAAGAACTGGGCGGGTACACCGGCTTCATGGTCCCGACCGGCGCCCACGTGGACTCGTGGTTCAACACAGCCGTCAATTCCGTCAACCTCTGGATGGCTCTCAGCCGGGTCCGCCGGGACAACGGCCTGCTCATCTGGCCCGGGGCATATCGGCGCTCGCTGCTCCACGAGGGGGTACGCCTGCTCCCCGACCAAGCAGTCGGCGAACCGGTGGAAGTCCAGCTCGACCCGGGTGACCTGCTGCTCTTCGCAGGCGACCATCTCCATGCCACTCGTCCCAACAGTGGGCCGGAGACCCGGTGGGTGGTCACCAAGCGCATCTGCCTCGGCCCGCCCCGCTACCACCCGCGCGCCACCGGCTGGGTTCCGTACCTCGACCCGCGCCTGCTCGGCACACCGCTTCGCCCCCTGGCACCGCTGCGGTCGGTTCTGACCGTCGGACGCGCCCGCCAACTCGTTCGTCAGACGCGCCGCCGTCTCAACTCGCGCGGTACTTGAGCATGTGCGGAGTCCCACTTGGTACTCCGCCCACGACATCCGGCTCGGTCGACCCCACTATTGACCGTCCCCTGCCGCCTATGCGGTGTCTACCAAGATCCGGACCAGCTCCGGACCAGCCACCGTGCGAGAGGCTTACAGAGCATCGTTTCCCGAGGTCAGCCTGGGTGCAGCCGCTGTACCGCCAACAGACGAAGAACATTCTTTGCTCTTATAGCCCAAAGAAACTTGGGTTCTTCTAGAGCTTCAAGTGGGCTGCCTGGAGGCGCCGTTACGTTCCAGCCAGCCCGAAACCGGAGTCGCTCTGGGTAATCAACAGACTGCCTCAGGTCGATGATCGGCCTGCATGAGGACTGCCCCCGGGCCAACCACGGACCAGACTCCCGCCCGGGGTGAGGCAGGTGAGAACCCTCTGACACGTGTAGTGGCACGACCTAGCAAGACCGCTCAGGCGCTCCAGTGTGCTCCGCAGGCGTGGGCACACACTTCGTCCCCGACCGCTTCCATCACATGTGCCCATGACCACCGTGCCGACGGCCGTGTGTCTGGCCAGGTTCGTCAGCTCACCCCAGAGTCGTGGGGGCCGATTACCCGGCGGGCTGTCAGTACCGGCGCGTAGCCTGCCGACATGTCCTCGACTACCGGTCAGCTCCGCCACGTCATGCTCGGCTCGGTCTTCAGGCCTGAGGTTCCCCTGGGCCCGACCTGGGGCACCCCCATCACCTGCCATGCCTCGGCAACGGGCAAGGGCAAGCTCCACGGAAGCGCCGAGTGCCGCACACTGCGGTCAGCCGCTTCTGTGAACCAGTTCGACATCCCCTTCGGCGAAGCCGTCGAGCGACTCTGTACGAACTGCCGATGGGCCCTGCTCACGGACAGCCCCATCCTGCCGCTCGGCGCAGCGGTGAACGACGTGGACTCTCTCACCATCTGACTCGACACAGACCCCGAGGACGAGGAGGACATCAAGGCCGAGCGTGACGCGGCCATCGCCCTCTCCACCGGCGACTACCCGCACCACAGCAATGACGTCGGCGACGCGGATGAGGAAGACAACGAGGCTGAGCACGACGAAGAGCGGGAGCGCTATGACCGCGCCCGCGATCTCCGCTACGGACACCACTCACACTGGCGCCGACTGCACTCCTACCTGATACGGAGCAACCAGTCAGTTCATCTCGCCGTGGTCCAGTAGTTACGGAACGACCCTTAGTTGATGATTTCGGCGCGGTCATCCAGACGGATTGCGGCCAGCCGGTCTCGCCACATCTGGAGAGCTTCGGGTGTCTGTCGCGTCCAGTCGGTGACCTCGCCAACGATCCGGAGCGGTTCCCTGCTGCGATAGGAGCGGGTGGGATTGCCAGGGAACTTCCTGTCGGTGACGTTTGGATCGTTCTCGAACTCCCCGGTCGGTTCGACGACATACACTCGCGGGACCCCTTCGCCGACGGCGAGTTCGGCGGCGAGTCCCGCGCCGTCGCGCAACGCGGTGAAGTAGATGTGGTTCATCACGATTTCGGGCCGGTAGTTGGAACGGAAACCGGCGGTGAGGTGGTCTCCGACCCGCAGCTCGGCCTTTGTTCCGTGAAAGAACGGCCCCTCGTCCAGCACCTCGTCCATCGCCACAGATTAGCAAACCGAGCTGTCGTGACCGCGAGCCATCCAGGACGGCTCGGACGCCGCGATCACACCAGCCACAGCAAGACCATCTGCCCCTGACCAGTAGCCGCGGGACGACCCTTAAAAGCTGTTGCAGAAGGTTGTGTTTGAGCAGGTCAGGGTGCGTTTGAGGGGCTTCCTGATCACGCAGCCAGGGCGAGGTTGTGCATGTGAGCGACGGCTCGGACCGCGTGGTGGAGGCCGTCGCCGCGCTGGCGGCAGTCGCGGAGGATCTTGTAGTTCTTCATGCGGGCGAAGGTGTGCTCGACTCGAGCGCGGACCTTGCGGTGCCCAGCGTTGTCGGCCTCTTCGCCGGGCAGGAGGGGCCGATGCTGGCGTTTGCGGTGCGGGACGATCAAGCCGGTGTTGAAGTAGGGCCGTCGCCCAGCACGCTGACGCCTTCGCAGTGCTGGGCGAGGCCGGAGTTCCGCCAGACCTGGGCATCGGCCTTGTTCCCCGGGTCCGGGCGGGCGGTGGCCACGACCAAGCGCGTGTCGGCATCGATGATGACCTGCACGTTTGCCGAGAACCGGTAGTTGCGCGAGGACGCGGCCACTGTGCGGTCCCGCACCGGGATCAGTGTCCCGTCCACGAACCACAACCGCTCTGCGGCGTCGACGGGGCGGGCAACCGGTTCCAGCATGAGCAGGAGCCCCAGCCGCTGAATGACCCGGCAGACGGTCGCCGGTGAGATCCCGAACAGCGGCCGACACGGCGACCGGCGACGAGTCCTTCCAGGTGAAGTACCGCGACTGGGCCGAAGGCGAGCCGATCACCGCCCGCCCCGGCCCTACACCCGCACCCCAGTGGACCGCCACCGACTGAGGCGGGCCGACTCGGGCGGTTGCGAGCCGCAAGAGGAGCAGGGCCGTGAAGGCTACCCTCCGCACTACTGACGGACCCGTTCCTCGCCGCCCTTGAGCAGGCCAATCTACTGTCCTTCAAAGCGTAAGGGGAAGAACGCGATGCGCCCGTGGATCTTGTGGTTGACCCAAGTCAGGTAGGGGGCGCCGGAGTTGTCGTGGGTGACGCAGTCGAACCGCAGGCGCCGGGCGTCCTTCATCCGCGCGGCGGGCGATAGAGGGTGCGTCCCACTCAGTCCTCATCAGGCACAGCGATACAGCCAGTTCAAGAAGCGGGTGGCACTGCGGTACACCAACGACCGCGAGGGCCGGACAGCCTACTCGGAAGCAAAACGCATGCTGGTGGAAGAACTTCTCAGCAGAGCTTATGCCGACCAAGGCGCCCGGGAACGTGACGCAAGCGGCACCGGAACTTCTAGCCCATCACAAAGAAGCCAAGGGTGACGCTGCGTGCGCGACCACACGAAGTGGACCAGAGCCCGCTCAGGCCCCCATAGCCACTCGACCTCCCGCCCGCGCAGCACACCGCCCTGCGTGCCGTCGCCCAAGGCTTCGTGACGATCGACCGGCACACCGACAAACCGAGGATCAGCCGCGCAGATGTCCGCGTGAGCATCTGCACCATCCGCCCAGGGTGGGGCCGGGGGCGGGGCGAGGGGCGCCAGGAGGTTACGACGTGTCGGCTGTTCGTCGGGAGATGGTCAGCCTTCCTGGTGGGAGTGTCGGCAGTTACCCGTAGGGTCAGCGCGCTACCTCTTGCCCGGAGAGAGTCGGTGGTCCGTACACACCGGCCAGCTCAACCGCCAGACGGGCGAGCCTCTCCCTTGCCTCCGGCGGGTCCAGGACCTCGATGCGTGCCCCCAGGCCGGCCAGCTGTGCGGCGACGACCTCCGGCGTCGGCCCGTCGACCCGTATCTCGGTCCATCCGTCGGGGAGCGTCGGGCCGACGTGCAGTCGTCCGTTGAACAGCCGCTCCAGGATCGCCATGGCACCCGGCTCGGCCCGGGCCCGGACCGTGGCCGCGTACAGCCGCTCCTCCAAGCGCGCGGCGAGCGAACGCCAGACCGTGGGGAGGTCGAAGCCGACTGGCCGTACGACGGGCTCGCCGGTCGTTTCGACCGAGGAGACCCGGCTGAGCCGGAAGGTCCGCAAGCCCCGCTCCGTGTCGGCGACAAGGTAGTCGTGACCGGCCTTGGCCACGAGCCCGAGCGGATGGACGGTGCGCACGCCGACGGGCTTGCCGGGCCCGGCGTACCCAAGGCGTACCTGGATCCCGTCCACCACGGCCCGCCGCAGCGCGTCGACGTGCTGTCCGGCGGCCGTGACGTCCGCGCGCGACCAGTCCGTGCCGTCGATGAGACGGGCCCGCGACGCGGCCTCCGCGCCCGAACGCAGGGGTGCGGGCAGGGCACGTACCAACTTGCGCAGCGCCGTACGGAGTTCGGGCGTCGTCGACGAAGGACCCGCGAGCAGGAACAGCGCCCGGATCTCCTCGGCGGTCAGGCCGGTGAGGTCCGTACGGGCGCCACCCACCAGCGACCAGCCGCCGCCGCGGCCGCGCTGCGAGTAGACGGGGATGCCCGCGGTGGCCAGGGCCTCCAGGTCGCGGCGTGCGGTCCGCGGCGACACTTCGAGTTCGGCGGCGACCTCGGCCACCGTCACACGGGTGTGCGTTTGGAGGAACAGCAGGGTTGCCACCAGGCGATCGGCTCTCATGCCGGCCATTCTCTTCCGGAAAGTGGCCAGGAGATGACCTGTTCAGCTTCCAGGATGAGGTCATGACGCACACCCAGAACACCCCGCCGTCCACTGACGGCACTGACGCCACCAACGACCCTCGCCAGGGCCTGCTGAAGGCGATCGCACTGGCCGGACGTACCGTCGCCGCAGTCCGCCCCGAGCAGTTCGACGCGCCCACGCCCTGCACCGAATTCACCGTCCGGCAGCTGACCGGCCATCTCGTCGCCGTCCTGCGCCGGATCGCCCTCGCCGGGCGCGGCGGCGACGTGATGAGTCTTCCCGCGGTCACCGACGATCTCGGGGACACCGAATGGCAGGAGGCGTGGGATGCTGCGGTGCGTGAGGTCGAGGCGGCGTGGGCGGATCCCGCGATCCTGGGCCGGACGCTGACACTGCCGTTCGGCAGCCTTCCGGGCGCTGCCGCCGCAGCCGTGTGGACCTCGGAATTCACCGTGCACACCTGGGACATGGCCACCGCGACCGGCCAGCTCCCGGACTGGGACCCCCAGCTCGTGGCGATCTCGTACGCCGCGATGAGGCGCGGGCTGCCCGCCGGGCCGCGCGACGGTGCGCCGTTCGGGGCCGCGGTGGACGTCGACGCGGACGCGCCGGCGATCGACCGCCTTGTGGCGTGGTGCGGCCGCAAGCCGTAAGCAGCATCCGAATCAGTGATCCGTCGATGCCTCCGGGCCCGGTGACACCCCCCGGATCATGAACAACAGCGGGGGAAGTCATGCCGGACCCGAAGGCCGGAGGCCCCCTTGCGGAGCCAACGAAGAGGTAAGGGGGCAGCTGTGGGGCCTCGTACTCACGCCGGCAGGGCAGACATCGACCGCTGAAGGCCTCATGCCACGGTCCTGTTCACGCGGATCAGGACCTGCTGGCCGTGAGTGACGAACTTGCGGGCGCCGTCGACGTTGCCACCGTCTCACTTCCATCCGTCGGTCCACACCGCGGTGCCGGCTCCGGACCGCTGTGACCTATACCGAGAGTGATCGTTACTCACCGGGTAGAGCCGGACCGGGCACTCTGGGCGCCCGTGGAGAAGAGGGTGTTGCATGGCGACGTTATGTCGGCCTGCCGTGTCGGTTCCTGAGTACGTCATCACCATGGAGGAGACACTTGAGCTCGCGCGCTCGCGCCATGCCGGCCACCCCCAACTGGGCCTCTCACTCCGCCTGATTGAGAACACCGGGGTACGGACCCGCCACCTGGTGCAACCGGTCGAGGAGACACTCGCACACCCGGGCTTCGAAGAGCGCAACCGGCTCTACGAGGCAGAGGCCAAGGCCCGCGTGCCCCTGCTCGTACGGCGGGCGCTGGAGGACGCCGGGCTGCGCGCCGCCGACATCGACCTGATCATCTACGTGTCCTGCACCGGGTTCATGATGCCCTCGCTCACCGCCTGGCTCATCAACTCAATGGGATTTCCCTCCACCACCCGGCAGTTGCCGATCGCCCAGCTGGGCTGCGCGGCCGGCGGCGCCGCGATCAACCGGGCGCACGACTTCTGCACGGCCTACCCGGAGGCGAACGTGCTGATCGTGGCCTGTGAGTTCTGCTCCCTGTGCTACCAGCCCACCGACATCAGCGTCGGATCGCTGCTGTCCAACGGCCTGTTCGGCGACGGTGCGGCCGCCGCAGTGGTCCGCGGGACGGGCGGAGCCGGCATCCACCTGGAGCGAAACGGCTCGCATCTGGTCCCGGGCACCGAGGACTGGATCGCGTACGACGTACGCGCCACCGGCTTCCACTTCCTGCTCGACAAGCGGGTGCCGGGCACCATGGAGCCGCTCGCCCCCGCGCTGTGCGCCCTCGCCGACGGACACGGCTGGGACGCGTCCGACCTCGACTTCTACATCGTGCACGCCGGAGGGCCGCGGATCCTCGACGACCTCAGCAAGTTCCTGGGCGTGCCCCCGGACGCCTTCCGCTTCAGCCGGGCCACGCTCACCGAGTACGGGAACGTGGCGAGCGTCGTCGTACTGGACGCGTTGCGCCGCCTGTTCGACGAGGGCGGCGCCGCCGACCGGGCGCGCGGCCTGCTGGCCGGATTCGGGCCGGGCATCACCGCCGAGATGACACTGGGTCGCTGGAGCCGTACGCCGTGACCCTTCCCGAGGCAGATACCACGATCACATCCGCCACCCCCACGGCCCCGCGGCCACCCAACGGCCTGATCGTGCCGCCCGGCGGTGGCCGCACGCTGCGCACCGCCGCGCAGCAGGTGACGTTCAAGGTGACCGGCGAACAATCGCGCAGCGCATCGAGCTTCGAGGTCGTCGTACCGCCCGGCTTCGACGTCGGCGCGCACGTCCATACCCGCAGCGAGGAGCTCTTCTACGTACTCGAAGGGGAACTCGACGTCCTCGCCTTCGAGCCGCGCATCCGGACTCCCGACAGCTGGCGGGGGTGGCGGTCCACGCAGGGGGACCGCGTGGTCCGCGCCACACCCGGCACGGTCATCGTGGTCCCGCCGGGCTGCCCGCACGCGTTCGCCAATCCCACCGAAGACCCGGCGCGGATGTTCTTCCAGTCGTCCCCGCCGCCGGACCACGAGCGGTATTTCGAGGAACTCATGGACATCCTGTCCGCCGACGGACCCGCCGACCAGACCGTCATCGCGGCCC
The DNA here is from genome assembly GCF_000717945.1 of Streptomyces sp. NRRL S-920. NCBI lineage: Bacteria > Bacillati > Actinomycetota > Actinomycetes > Kitasatosporales > Streptomycetaceae > Streptomyces > Streptomyces sp. NRRL S-920. The sequence continues at coordinate 8,214 of NZ_JODF01000003.1, read as the reverse complement.
TGCGCCGCCGCTACGACATCGAGCAGCTCACCCCGCTGCGCCACGACCGGCCGGCGAGGAGCCAGTGATGCGGGACACCGCTCCCCCCGTGTACGAGGCCGTCGACCTGACGGCGCTGGACTTCGACCCGTTCCTCCGTGAAGCACTGCGGGAAGCGCCGGTCGTCCGGGTCCGGCTGCTGCACGGGACTCCTGGCGAGTGCTGGCTGGCGACGCGGCACGACGTGGTCCGGTTCGTCACCTCCGACCCCCGGTTCAGCCGGGACATCGTCGGCCGACCGCTGCCGAGCATGAACAGGTACCTCGTGCCGCTGGACCGTGCGGTCAGCTTCGTGGATCCCCCCGACCACACCCGGGTCCGTTCCGTGGTCGCCTCGTCGTTCAACCGCTCGGGCATGGCGGCGCTGCGTCCGCGCGCACAGGCTGTGCTCGACGGCCTGATCGACCGCATGGTGGCGTCGGGGCCGCCCGCGGACCTCGTACGGCAGGTGACCTCGCCGTTCCCCCTGCACGTCATCGGAGCCGTGCTGGGCGTGCCGGAGTCCGACCGGCCGCGCCTGCGCGGCTGGGCGGACGCCGTGCTGACGAGGGCGACGGACGAGGCAGGCGTCGAGCGGGCCCGTCAGGCCAAGGAGGCCGCCCGCGTCCTGTTCCGCGAGCTCGCCCGGGAGCGCCGGGCCCAGCCGCAGGACGATCTCACGAGCGCGTTGGCGGCCGCGGTCGCGAGTGGCCGGATCGAGGAGGAGGAAATGCTCGCTCTGGCGGTGCTGATGGGGCTGAACGGCTGGCACGCCGTCCGCAATCACACCTCGAACATGATGTACGTACTCCTGACCGACGCCAGCCTGATGGGCCGGCTGCGGTCCGACCCGAAGGCCGTGCCGGCGGCCGTGGAGGAGCTGCTGCGCTGGATTCCGCACAAGCACGGCGTGGGACAGCCACGCGTCGCCACCGAGGACGTCGAGGTGGGCGGGGTCCAGATCCGCCGGGGCGAGGCCGTGTACGTCTCGTACGTGGCTGCCAACTGGGACGAGTCGTGCTACCCCGAGCCGGGCCGCATCGACATCGATCGCCAGGGCCCGCCCCACCTGGCCTTCGGCTACGGCCCTCACCACTGCGTGGCACCGCTGCTGGCCCGGCTGGAGGCCGAGCTGCTCCTGACCACGCTGGTCGAGCGACTGCCGGACCTGCGGCTGGCCGTCGACCCCGGCGAGGTGATCTGGCAGAAGGACGTGCTCATCCGCGGACCGGTGGGCCTGCCGGTGACCTGGTAAGCCGACGGGACGGAGCCAGGGCCGCGGCCCGGCAGCGGCCCGCGGGCCGTACCCGTGCGCGGGCCGGTGGTCGGTTCGTGCCCACCCCGTGCGATACCGACACACAACACCCCCAGCGCGATCACCCCTCACGACTCGATCCACTGCCGGAGAAGTCGATTCGGCTGAGTCCGCTGCGAAAGCGCCTCGATTGAATGGCAAGGGACAGAGTTCTGACGGCGTCGTCCGGTCGGGGGCTTCGCGGATCGTCGGCGCGGGCGCCTGCTCATCGCCGGTGGACGGCTTGGGTGAGTTGGCCGGCCTCGCGGTCTCCGAGAGTTCCCCGGGGCGCGGTATCGGCACGATGCTCTCCGTTGACCCGTCGCAGTTCATCTGGCGGGCAGAGAGCTGCTGGCCTGCTGGCGTGCCATGTCACTTGAGAACGTTGCCCCGCTGCATGCTCATTCTCAAACGACATGGCTTTCGCGGAAGATCTACTGTCGGCAAGAAGGTCAGCTCAGCCGTCCTGCTCGTCGGTCAGACTGCCCCGGGGTGCCCGGGGACGGGGTGGTCAGTGGGTGGCGCTTCCTGGGGCAGCAGACACCAACCGAGGTGCGTGGTGAGGAACGCGGCGATCTCGTCCGTATTGATGGACTCCGCAGGCAGGTCGTCCGGCCGGGGCTGGTACAGCCCGATCAGTTCATCTCGCATCCGAGCGTCCAGGATCGGTGCTTGGTAGCAGTCAATGGTCCCTCGATAGAACAGCCAGTCGAAGACCCGGACAGCCGAGCAACGGCCAGCCTGCGAAATGTCCGCCAGATGCCTGTCTTGCCAGGAGCCGACGTATGCGTAGTGCGCTTGCTTCAATGCTTCGTCGAGGGTCGGAGTGGGGAGATCCTTGAGGTTCCAGTAGATACGGGCTTCGGCTTCAGGTACAGGTTCCGGGACGGCGGCAAGCCAGAGACGATATTCGAACACCGAATCAGCTTGGCAGAGCATTTCGTCCAGGATGCCCAGTCGGACGACCCACCGGCCAGTCCTCTCGCCTTCTGCCTCACGGAAGAGCTGCAATTCGGTCAAGACGATCGGTCCACTCCTGCCCCAGGTCAATCGGCCTCCGGAGGCCGACCAGTGCTCGACGATTCTCCGTAAGGGCGGGGCAGGCTCTCGATCCTGTGCTGGGTGACCCGGAACTCGCGGTATTCGTCGATGCTGCCGCCGGAGAATGCGGCGAACCACAGACGCCCGGAGTGGGAGACGAGGGTGAATCCCCGCCGGTGTCCGCCACCCGGCCCCGTGATGTTGGTGGTCGGCCAGTCGACCCCGTCCGTGGAGTAGCGGCAGTAGCCGCTGTTGTTGGTGGTGTCGCCGCTTGACATGGTGAAGCCCAGGTAGAGCCGTTCGCCGGTCGACGCGAGGGTCGGGGCATGCAGGGTGTTGGTCCCGGTGACCTTGCGGAAGGCGCCCCATTGGTTGTTCTGGCGCCGGCTGATGTAGACCGCGTTGTCGAGGCCGCGGACCGCGCAGAAGAGATTGCCGTTGTGCATGGCGAACGCGAGGACGCCCTGCGTACGGGAGTTCGGCCAAGGAAGGGCCGGGCCGGTCCACTGGGAGCCGGTCAGGGCCAGGAGCCCGATGCCGTTGCTGCTGGGCTGGGAGGAGCGGCCTCGAATGTCGAGGGAGAACCGGCCCTCCGCCCCGGCGTCGCTGGGGTTCTGGAACCACCAGGTGGTGTCGGGGTTAGGGAGGGTGGGGTTGGAGAGGACTTCCAGCGCCGCGCAGTCGAAGGCGATGGTGCGGTGGTGCAGCAGATCGTCGGCCATCCAGCCGGCGATTTCGCTGACGAGTTGGCCCAGGCTGCCGACCATCGCGATGAATTGGTGCATGCACTGCCACGGCCCGCCGGCCGGGAGCGCGCTCATGACTTCGGCGGTGCCCTGGAGAGTGGTGGCGATATCCCGAATGACTTCAGCCAGCTCGGAGTCGACTTTCTGGTCCTCCTCCCACAGCTCGATGTGGCAGAGCAGGACCTTGTCGACCGCGCCCCGGAACAGGACGGTATTGGCGTCCATGTTGTGGGTCTCGCCATTGTCCACATTGCCATAGGTGCGGGTGATGCTGGACTGCTTCTCCCCGTTGTCAGCGCCGGCGGACAGCGATGCCGTCTGGTGCCCTGAGGTTCCTGCCGGCGGCGTCCCGCTGGCGGACGGCGCGGTCCGCGGCGGCGGGATTGCCGAGCACCTTCCCGCTGACCGCATTGCGGATCACGTATGCCTGCTGGCCTTGTGCCTGCCCGCCTTGCGCGGTCTGCACGGGGTGAGCTGCCATTGCTCCGGGCTCGGGCCGCCATCGGGGAAGTCGCGGACGACGAGCGCCCCGTCCGCGCCCGGCACGGCGTACCCGTGAGAGTGAAGACCGCCCGCCTTCGGTGTCGCTGCCCGCGGTCAGTCCGTTCCTCCTTCGGCTCCCCATGGGGTGCTGGTGGCACGGGGCAGGCGATACGCCGGACATTTAAGGGGCACGATGGCAAACGGAACGGTTCTTTTCGCGGTACCAGGTGGCGCAAGCAGTTCAAGCGCCGCGTCCGACCAACTTCGCAGGATCGAGAAGGAGTTGGAGTCCAGTGGGTTCGAGGTGCGGTGGGCGGCCACCGGCCCGCACGCCCAGGCGGTGCTCCAGACGCAGGCGAACCTGGCCGCCGCGGTGGTGGCCTGGGACCTTCCCGCCGGCGAGGCCGGGCCGGTCGATGCTCACCTCTCGGACGATGGCCCGGAGGGGGCGCCGGGCGGCGGCACGGTACTGCGCCTGATCGGCCGGCGCTTCCAGAAGCTGCCGGTCTTCCTGGTGACGGCCGAGGACGACATCGACGGACTGCCGCTGTGGGTGGCGGAGACCGTGATCGGCTACGTCTGGCCGCTGGAGGACACTCCGTCCTTCATCGCGGGACGCATCGCTCGCGCCGCCTGTGACTATCAGGAAGGAATGCTGCCACCGTTCTTCAAGGCGATGCGCCGTTTCGACGACGCGCACGAGTACTCCTGGCACACTCCCGCCCACTCCGGCGGCATCGCGTTCCTCAAGTCCCCGGTCGGACGGGCCTTTCACGACTACTTCGGAGAGCGGCTGCTGCGGAGTGATCTCTCCATCTCGGTCGGAGAACTCGGCTCGTTGTTCGAACACACCGGCCCGATCGGCGACGCCGAGCGCAATGCCGCTCGGATCTTCGGCGCCGAGCGCACCTACTTCGTCCTGGGCGGTGACTCGACATGTGATCGCATGGTCGGCCACTTCAGCGTCACCCAGGACGAGATCGCTCTCGTGGACCGCAACTGTCACAAGTCGGTGCTGCACGGGTTGATCCTCTCCGGTGCCCGGCCGGTGTACCTGGTGCCCACCCGCAACGGCTACGGGCTGGCCGGCCCGCTGCCCCCGTCGGAGATCGAGGCCCGTGCCGTCGCCGAGCGAGTCGCGCGCAATCCGCTGACCGAGCGCGCCGTTTCACCCCAGGCCCAGTACGCGGTGCTGACCAACTCCACCTATGACGGCCTGTGTTACGACACCATCCAGGTGGCCGAGGCGCTCGCCCCGAGCACCCCACGCGTCCACTTCGACGAGGCGTGGTTCGCGTACGCCCGCTTCCACCCTCTCTACGCGCGGCGCTACGGCATGGCCGTGGATTCCGGTTCCTTCCCCGGCGCCGAGCGCCCCACCGTCTTCGCCACCCAGTCCACGCACAAGCTCCTCGCCGCCCTGTCGCAGAGCGCCATGGTCCACGTACGGGAATCCCCGCGGGCGCCCGTGGCGCACGAGCGGTTCAACGAGACGTTCATGATGCACGGCACCACTTCGCCGCTGTATCCGATGATCGCCTCATTGGACGTGGCCGGGGCGATGATGGACGGCCCGCAGGGACATTGGCTGATCGACGAGGCGGTCACCGAGGCGATCCGCTTCCGGCAGGCCGTGGTGCGTACCGGCCGACGTATCGAGGACGCGGGCGACCGGCCCGCTTGGTTCTTCGGTGTCTGGCAGCCCGCTACGGTGACCGACCCGAGCAGCGGGGACACCATCCCCTTCGCCGACGCCTCCACCGAGGTGCTCCGCTCCGACCCCTCCTGCTGGGAGCTGGAACCGGGCGCCGCATGGCACGGCTTCTCCGACCTGACCCCGGGCTACTGCCAACTCGACCCGATCAAGGTCACCCTCACCTGCCCCGGCATCGACGCCACGGGACAGGTCGAGGACCGGGGGATCCCCGCCCGCGTGCTCACCTCCTATCTGGCCACCAGGAACATCGTGGTGGAGAAGACCGACAGCTACACCACGCTGATCCTCTTCTCCATGGGCATCACCAAGGGCAAGTGGGGGACCCTCCTCGACGCGCTGATGGACTTCAAGACGCTCTACGACCAGGAGGCCCCCCTCGAACAGGTACTGCCCGACGTCGTCGCCGCCCACCCCCAGCGCTACACCGGCCAGAGCCTGCCGGAACTGTGCCAGTCGATGCACGACCACCTGCGGCAGGCCCGCCTTGTCGAACTGCTCGACGCCGCTTTCCAGAACCTGCCCAGGCCCGTCGACTCGCCCCAGACCTGCTACCGGCAACTGATCCGCGGGGGTACCGAACGCATCCCGCTGTCCGAGGCGGCCGACCGCGTCGCCGCAGCCATGATCACCGTCACGCCGCCCGGCATCCCCGTCCTGATGCCCGGCGAGGAGACGGGACCTCCCGAGGGGCCCCTCATGCGCTATCTGACGGCCCTGGAAACGTTCGACCGGCACTTTCCCGGCTTCCGCAGCGAAACGCACGGGGTCGTCGTCGACCCGCTCACCGAGGATTACCTCATCGAGTGTGTTCGCCGATGAGGTGAGATCGGCGCGAGGAGTCGTGACCGAAGCGGTCGCGCTGGTCCTGGGTGTGTCGATGCGCGCGGCCGCGGGCCTGGCCGCGGCCCGCCGGCGGACTGCGCGCCCACGCGGGCGAGCTGCGCGCACGCGCCGACCGACTCCGCGCGGCGGCTTCGGGCCTCAAGTGGGACGGTCCTCAGGGCGATGCGTTCCGCGCCCGCTTGGAGCAACTCACTGCCGAGCTACCCATCGGACAGCAGCCAGCCGCCCGCATATCGGGGTAAATGGTCATCCAGGTTGATGGGTCAGTTGATTCCGCACCATCCTTACGGGCATGGCTGCTCTCCCCTCCCCCGCCCTCTCCGACCTGCGTGACTACGCCCTCGACTGGGCGCTCGTGGACGTGGAGACCTCGGGGCTCATCGCCCGGCGGGACCGTGTGTTGTCGATCGCGGTGGTGACCATCGGGCCGGACGGTGAACAGACCGGAGAGTTCTCGACATTACTGAACCCCGGGTGCGATCCCGGGCCGGTGCACGTGCACGGCCTGACCCCCGAGCGGCTCCACGGAGCACCGACCTTCGAGCAGGTCGCGGAGCGGATCGGGGCACTGTTGCGGGACCGCGTCCTAGTGGCCCACAACGCGCAGTTCGACTATGACTTCCTCGCCCACGAGTTCGCGCGGGCCCGCGCCTACCTCCCGGTCTCGCGGCGCCTGTGCACCCTCGCGCTCAACCGGCAGGTGGACCTGCCGCTCCACGACATGAAGCTGGGCACGCTCGCCGCCCACTACGGCGTACCGCAGAGTCAGGCGCACGACGCGCTGGACGACACGCGGGTGCTTGCCGGGATCTTCCGCGCCACGCTGCGGGAGGCGGCCCGGATCGACCTGCCGTTGCCGATTGTGGCCTGCCCGCCGCGGCAGGACTCGCAGTTCGCGCCCAAGCCGCCGAAGACGCCCTGCGCCTATCGAAACCCGGGGCGACTGCAACCCGGCGGCCCACTCCTCCAGGGCATGAAGATCGCCGTCACCGGGGAGACCGCGACCTCACGCCCCGAGCTGGTGGCGCGGTCCGTCGCGGCAGGGCTGAACATGGTGTCCTCGGTCAGCCGGCACACCAGCGTGCTGGTCACCAACGACTCCGCGTCCGGGTCGGCCAAGGCCCGGCGGGCCCTCGCCGAGGGCGTGCCCATCATCGACGAGACCGCCTTCCTGGACGCGGCCACCAGCGAACGCACCCTGCTCCTCGCCGAGATCTACCGGCGCGGCCCGGTCTGGCGCTTGCGCGCCGTCGGCCAGGGCTACGACCAGGGACTTGGTGATCTGGCACGAAGGTACGGCGTCAATATCGAGGACTGAACCGGCCGTTCAGCTGCCGCCACCAAGCGCCTCACCTGGGAACTCAACTCCGGCTCCACCGTCGCACGGCCCACCAGCACGCCGCCGGGGCGCGGAAAACACCGACCTCGGCTCAGTCGCAAGAGACCTGGACCCATGTGCGGTGCTCGTCAACGTCTCCGGTTTCGTGGACGCAGTCGCCCGCCCTCGCGGAGGACACGTGGCCGTTGAGGCCACCGCTCACCCAGCTAGCGAAGGATTCTTCGCTCGCGTATAGCAAGAGCAGCACGCCGAGGAGACAACCGATGCAGGCCAGGCCGGCCCCCCAGTCGCTCTCCTCTGAGGGCTTCTTGTCGACGGGAGCGACTGCCGCAGCAGCGGGAGAGTCCTGCTTGGGCTTCGGCTCGGGCTTCGGCTTGGGTGCCGACGTCGAGCGCGATGAGTTGAGCAGTTCGAGGGCCTCGGTGGCGGTGGGGCGGTTGGCCGGGTTCTTTTCCAGGAGTAATTCGATCAGGGGTTGCAGGTGGCCTGCGCGTTTCATCGGCGGTACGTCTTCGTAGGCGACTGCGTGGAGCGAGCCGGCCGGGCTCTCGCGCTTGAAGGGGCAGGTGCCTTCTACGGCTTCGTACAGGGTCGTGCCCAGGGCGAACAGGTCGCTGGGTGGCTGCGCCTTCAGACCCTGGGCCCGCTCCGGGGAGAGGTAGGGGAGGGAGCCGATGACCATGCCGGTCGCGGTGAGCGTGGAGTCGCCCCGGCTGGTCGCGATGCCGAAGTC